>CAZTZM010000101.1:0-25983 GCA_964618005.1 uncultured Myxococcales bacterium | reverse complement strand
GCGCCCGCTCAACCGATCGAGATCGGCGGGATCCGGTAGTCGTCCCACGACGGCGTGTGGTTGTCGTCGGTCGACGGCTGGTTCCACAGGTAGATCGCCGGGTAGGCGACGTTCATGGTGCCGTTCTCGATCGTCATCGGCGCCACGTAGAGCTGCGGTCGCCCGCTGCGCGTCGAGGAGAACGTCAGCCAGTAGTAGGTCTTGCCGTTCGGCGCGGTGGTCGCCTCGGGCGACCACTTGGGCCAGTCGTTCGTGACGCCGGGGCTGACGACGCCGGTCTGGCAGGCCGGTGGATCGTTGGCACCCAGCCGCAGCGCGCTGCCGCCGCCGCCCGGGATGACGAACACCTCCGACTGCGGGTTGCTGTACGACGAGCCGCTCCCGGCGATGCGGCTGAACGCCAGGTAGCCGTCGTCGGGCGAGAAGGCCGGGTAGTACTCCGTGTACGCCGCGTCCGAGGCGCCGGCGATCTCGGTGGCCGCGCCGCCGGCGCGGTCGGCGTAAGGGACCAGGTAGAGATCGGCCGGCCCGTTCGCCAGCCGGCCGTCGATGATCGACGACGCCGAGACGTAGGCGATCCGCGTCCCGTCGTGGCTGAACGTCGGCTCGACGGCGCCGGCGCTGTCGCCGGTGCGGGCCAGCTTCCCCTGCTGGCCGTCGGTGTCCAGGTTCACCCACAGCAGATCGCCGTGGTTCTGCCCGTCCATCAAGAGCTCGATGTGGTCGCCGGCGCTCCAGTGGCTTCCCGAGAACGCCGGGATCCCGCGCAGCGTCCGCACGGTCGCCAGCTGCGTCGCCGTCGTGTAAGAGGGGACGCCGCCCAGCGTGGCGGCCTGCAGATCGACGACCGTGTCGTAGTAGGTCGTCCCCATGTTCGTGTTGTGCGGGCCGAAGACGAAGCCGACGCCCAGGCCGTCGGGCGTGGCCGAGTGGCAGCCGATGCAGCCGTCGTTCTGGACGGTGCTGCGCGCCGGCGGCAAGACCTGTGAGCCCGACAGCACGTCCTCGACGCTCTCCTCGCCGATGCCGAAGCCGCGCAGGATGCCGTCGCTGGCGCCGTTCGGGATCGCCCAGTAGACGATCTTCCCGGGCGCGTCGACCGGCGCGATCACGAAGCTGGCGCTGGCCGGCGCCGAAGGCGCGGTCTGCACGGCGCCCGTCGCGGTGACGGTCATCGCGCGGACGGCGACCGCGATGGGGCGATCGGTGACCGCCAGGCGCAGGCCGTTCCACAGGCCGGCGTCCATCGTATAGGTCGGGCTGGCGGTGTAGACCGTCAGCGCGTGCGCGAAGCCGGGCGCGGTCACGGTGATCTGGAACAGGTTCTCGCCGGCGGCCGGCGTGTACTCGAACCGCGGGCGCAGCCAGTTGCGCGGCAGCAGGGTGTTCGGCTGCGGCGCGAGGAGGCAGGGCGCGCTGCCCGTGCGCGGCGCCGTCGCGAAGAGCTGCGCCGCGTTCGCGGGGACGCCGGTGCCGCTGGTGATCGGCGTCGTCGGGAAGTCGGTCAGGGGCGGCGGTCCCGCGTCCTGGCCGCCCCCGGGGATGGTGCCGCCTGCTCCGCCGGCGCCGCCGTCCTTGGCGCCGGTCATGATCCCGATCGTTGGCGCGCCGCTGGGGGGCGAGCAGCCCGCGACGGCGGCCGCGAGCAGGGCAGACAGGAAGGCTTTGCGAAGGAGAGCGCGGCGCAGGATTGGCATCGCCGCGCAAGACTAGCAGCCGAAAATCCAAGAACTACGGCCACTTAGCTCATCCGTGACCGATTTGTGGGCTCAGCCGCGCCTCATTGGAAGCCGATGCCGAAGTAGAGATGCGTGACCGAGTCGGGCGCCGTGATCAGGCGCTCCGCCTGGCCCTCGAAGATCTGCCCGAACAGCCAGCAGCGGACCCGCGCCATGATCGGATAGAAGACGTCGGCCTCGAAGTTGTGCTGGCGGACGGTGAAGCGGGCCGAGAGCCGCCCGAACTGCGGGTGATCGGGGATGCGCATGTCGACGTCGGCGAACGCCGCGAAGTAGCCCTCGTAGCGGATGAGGTCGTTGCTCACCGCGAACGGGATCCAGCCCCGGATGCCCGGCGTCAGGTAGAACCAGGCCTCACGCGGGGAGGCGTCGCGCTCGATGCCCCAGCGCGCCTCGGCGAAGAAGTAGTTCCACTCGCGTGAGTCCGGCGTCTGATCGACCGCGCCGACCTGACCGAGGCCATTCGACTGGTGCTGCAGGCCCAGCTGAAACTCGCGGTAGCGCGCCTCGCGCTGTGGCCGGTAGCTGACGAACAGCTCCGGGCGGTAGTCGTTCTCGATGAACGGCGACGATTTGTCGAACGCGAACAGGTCCCAGAACGACGTCTGCGTGTAGGCGAAGTTCACCGCGACGTTGTTGGTCTCGTCCCCGAGGCTCAACATCTCGAACCGGATCGAGACCTGGAACTTGACCTGGGGCGGCCAGCCCTGGTTGGCCGACAGCGAGAAGTAGTTGTTGTCGTGCAGGAAGAAGTACTGGCGCGAGAGGTTCTTGCCCACCGGCTCGGGGACCGGCGTGCGGGCCGGCGCGCCGGGCGCGCGGATGATCTCGCCGTGCTGGTCGGGCTCCGTGGTCGGTCCCGTGTCCTGGCTCGGCGCCGGCGGCACCGGCGGTTGCGATTGATCGGCCCGCGCCCGCGCGGAAAGCAACGCCAGCACGCCCACCACGATGGCCGTCCGCCCTCTGTTCGCGCCCACGAGGCCGCTTTATTAGCGGTGCGGGGACTTCGTTTCAAGAGGCTCGAAGCAAGTGGCGGCTCAAAGATCGATCTGCGATCCCAGCTCGACGACCTGATTGGCCGGGATTCCGAAGTGGTCGGTCGACGAGCGCGCGGCGCGCGCCAGCAGCGCGAAGAACCGCTCGCTCACCTGGCCCATCTCGCCTGCGGACGTGGCGAGGAAGCTGTCGCGGCCCAGATAGTAGGTCGCGTTCTCCAGGTGCAGCGGCAGCTGGAAGCGCCGGGCAGCTTCCACCAGCGCGCGCGGCACGTCGGGCGCGTCCATGAACCCCTGCTTGACCAGCACGCGGTAGATCCCGTTCCCGAGATCGTGCGCCTCGATCTCCGAGGCCGCCGCGTGCGGGACGTGCAGCACCTCCATCGTCAGCAGCACGACGATCTCCGGCAGCACGCGCACGCGCTGGACCAGGTTCATGACCACCGGCGGAAAGCCTTCGGGGTGCGACGTGAGGAAAACGCCGGTGCCCGGGCAGCGCGTCGGCTGCCGGAGGTCCGCGTGCGGCCCGCCGGCGATCAGGTTCGCGAGCGGCTTCGAGTCGGTCGCCATCCGCTGGCGGTAGATGCGCCGGCCCCGCTTCCAGGTGACCATCACCGCGAACACCACCGCGCCGATCACCAGCGGGACGAAGCCGCCTTCGGGGATCTTCAGCAGGTTGGCCGCGAAGAAAGGAATGTCGAAGGCGAAGAACAGCAGCAGCAGCGGCAGCGATTTCCAGAGCGGCCAGCGCCAGGTGGTGCGCGTGACCTCGAAGAAGACGATCGACGTGATCACCATCGTGCCGGTCACCGCGAAGCCGTAGGCCGCCGCCAGGCGCTCCGACTTGCGAAACGCCAGCACCAGCGCGACGCAGGCGCAGGCCAGGATCCAGTTCACCTGCGGGACGTAGATCTGCCCCTCCTTCTCCGACGAGGTGTGCGCGACCGTGAAGCGCGGCAGGTAGCCGAGCTGCACGGCCTGGTTGGTCATGGAGAACGCGCCGGAGATGAGCGCCTGCGACGCGATCACCGTGGCGGCCGTCGAGAGAATGACCAGCGCGAAGGTCGCCGGGCCGGGTGGGACCATCGCGAAGAACAGGCCGCTCGGGCGCGGCCCCTCGCGCAGCAGGAGCGCGCCCTGGCCGAAGTAGCTGGCCACCAGCGCCGGCATCACCAGCGCGAACCAGCCGGCGCGGATGGGGCGGCGGCCGAAGTGCCCCAGATCGGCGTACAGTGCCTCGCCGCCGGTGACGGCCAGGACCACCGCCCCCAGCACGACCAGGCCGTGCAGCCGCTCGCGGACGAACAGCCGCAGCCCCAGCAGCGGGTTCAGCGCCTGCAGGATCGACGGCTGGCGGACGATCTGACGCAGGCCGAGCACGCCGATCGTCACGAACCAGAGCAGCATCACCGGCCCGAACACCGTGCCGACCTTTCCGGTGCCGCGCTTCTGCAACAGGAACAGCGCGATCAGCACGCCGCAGGTGAGCGGCAGGACCAGCGGCTTCAACCCCGGGGCGCCGACCTCCAGCCCCTCGATCGCGCTCAGGACGGAGATGGCCGGCGTGATCATCCCGTCGCCGTACAGCAGCGACGCGCCGGCGATCACCAGCAGCGCGGCCCAGGCCGCCGGCTCGGGCGGCGTGCCCGGGCGCGCGTCGTCCGGCGTGCGGGGCGGCAGCAGCGCTAGCAAGGCGAAGATGCCCCCCTCGCCGTGGTTGTCGGCGCGCAGGATGGCGGTCAGGTACTTCACGCCCACCACCATCGTCAGCGACCAGAAGATCAAGGACAGGATCCCGAGGACGTTGTCCGGCCGGGGCGGCACCCCGTGCTGGCTGTGGAAGCACTCGTGCAGCGTGTAGAGCGGGCTGGTGCCGATGTCGCCGAACACCACGCCCAGGGCAGCCAGCGTCAGCAGCCCCAGCCGCTTCGGGCGGTCGTGCGTCGCCTCGGGCGGGCTCATGCCGGCGCTATTGAATGTGGGCCTCGACCAGCGCCAGCGTCTGGTCGCCGAGGGGCCCGGCCCCCTGTTGCTTGACCAGCCCGACCCCTTTTGCGTACCAGGAGGTCACGGTCGGATGGTGCTTGTGGGCGCGCCGCACGCGCAGGCACGTGAAGGTGCCGGCGGGGACCGTCACCTGGTCCGCCAGCGACTCGACCTCCCACTTCACCTCGGCGCGCTTGGTCTTGGGGTGGCCGTGGCTGTTGGGTTCCGTGTCCAGATAGGCCTCGGGCCACGCCGCGCCGTCGACCAGCCGGTCGGCGCGCTCGTCCAGGACGGTGATAGGCGGGTCATAGGTCTCCTCGTCACGGATCTCGCCGGCCGGGTCGTCGATCTCCTCCTGCAGGCAGGCCACGCGGCCGTCTTGCTCGCGTTCCCAGCTCCAGACGGTGCCGTCGAGCAGGTCCTGGCGGATCCGATAGGCGACGACGCCGTCGACGCCGGCGTCGTAGTCCAGGCCGTCGACCAGCACGGTCCCGGTGCCGGCCCGGCCATCAGCGCCGGTGATGGCGTAGCGCCAGGCCGCGCCGACCCGCAGCGGCAGGTAGTCGGCGGCCGCCGCGCCTCTCCCTTGCGGGCGGACGGCGCTGCAGCTCCCCAGCGCAGACGCCAGCAGCGACGCCACGAACACCACGGCCGCCCGAGCCCACGCCACCTCGACCATCCCTGCTGTTCACCATAGCCACGGATCCGCGAAGCGGGAGCGCTGCCGCAGTTCTGAGCGCCCCGGAATCCGCGACGGCGGGACGCGGGTGTCGTAGTCTCTGACCCCGCTCATGCCCGACCCCCTCACCTCCGTCGATCCATTCACCACGCTGCGTGACCGCATCCTCGGCGCCACACGCGCCGCCGTCGGCGAGGACGCGGCCGGGGCCGACGCGGCGCTGCACCGATCTCAGCACGCCGATTACCAGGCCGACCTGGCGCTGGCGCTGGCGCGCAAGCTGAAGAAGAACCCGCGTGAGGTGGCGTCGGCCATCGCCGCGCACCTGCCGCCCGACGACGTCATCGCCGGGGTCGAGGTCTCGGGACCCGGGTTCCTGAACCTGACGCTGCGGCCCGATTACCTGGCGGCACGGGTCGAGCGGATGCGCGCCGACGCCAGCGGCCGGCTCGGAATGCCGCCGCTGGCGGCGCCCGAGACGGTGGTGATCGACTACTCGGCGCCCAACGTCGCCAAGGAGATGCACGTCGGCCACCTGCGCAGCACGATCATCGGCGACGCGATCGCGCGCTTGCTGAGCTGGCAGGGGAACAAGGTCATCCGGCGCAACCACGTGGGCGACTGGGGGACGCCGTTCGGGATGCTGATCGAGCACCTGCTGGACGTCCAGGCCGACGGCGCCGAGTCCAGCGTGCGCGAGCTGGGGGCCTTCTACCGGGGGGCGCGCGCCAAGTTCGACGGCGACGCGGCGTTCGCCGACCGCGCGCGGCGGCGCGTGGTGCTGCTGCAGTCGGGGGACGCCGAGACGCTGGCGCACTGGCGGCGGCTGATCGACATCTCCGTCGAGCACTTCTCGCAGCTCTACGCCGCGCTGGGCGTCACGCTGACGCCGGCCGACGTCGTCGGCGAGAGCGCCTACAACGCCGCGCTGGCGGGCGTGGTCGCCGAGCTGGAGCAGAAGGGGCTGGCGCGCGAGAGCCAGGGGGCGATCTGCGTCTTCCCGCCGGGCTTCTCCGGGCGCGACGGCGAGCCGGTGCCGCTCATCATCCGCAAGCAAGAGGGCGGCTACGGCTACGCGACGACCGACCTGGCGGCGCTGCGCCAGCGGGCGGGCGAGCTCGGCGCGACCCGCCTCATCTACGTGGTCGGCACGCCCCAGACGCAGCACCTGGCGATGGTGTTCGCCACCGCGCGGCTGGCCGGCTGGGCGCCCGAGCGCGTGCGCCTCGAGCACGTGGCGTTCGGCTCCGTGCTGGGGCCGGACAAGAAGATGCTGAAGACGCGCGCGGGCGAGTCGGTCAGCCTGGCCGAGCTGGTGCGCGAGGCGATCGCGCGGGCGGCCGAGGCGGTGGCGCAGAAGGCGCCCGAGCTGCCGCCCGACGAGCAGGCGCGCATCGCGGCGGCGGTGGGCGTCGGCGCGGTGAAGTACGCCGATCTCGCCAACGATCGGATCAAGGACTACGTCTTCGACTGGAACCGCATGCTGGCCTTCGAGGGCAACACGGCGCCGTATCTGATGTACGCGCACGCGCGCATCCGATCGATCCTGCGCAAGGCCGCCGAGGCCGGCGCCGCGCCGGGCGCGATCGCCCTCGAGGCGCCGCAGGAGCGTGCGCTGGCGCTGGCGCTGGTGCAGATGCCGGGCGTGCTCGAGCGGACGGCGGAGACGTTGCAGCCGCACCGCACGTGTGCGTTTCTGTACGACGTCGCGACGTCGTTCACGGCGTTTTACGAAGCGTGTCCGGTGCTGAAGGCCGAGGGCGGCGCGCGCGCGTCGCGCCTCGCATTGTGCGATGCCACGGCTCGCACGCTGGCGCTCGGCCTCGACCTGCTGGGCATCGCTGCGCCCGACCAAATGTAATCCCACCAAGCCGCACGGCCTTCGTGCGGCGGATCACGACGAGCGACATGTACGTGCGAACGCGCCGTGTCGCCGATTGGCAAAGTTGTACAAACGCCACTTTTGCTTCTCCCAACGAACAACAAACGCTGATACGGTCCCGCTGCCGCATGAGCGACCGCGTGAGCAGACGCAGTCAGTTCATTGACGCCAGCCGTGGGTTGGCGATGTTGTTTGTTTTCGTTTCGCATTTTGCGATCGCTTACTTCGACGCCTGGCGCGACAGCCGCCACGGCCACATCGCCAGCCTGCTGGCGCTCCCGTCCACGCCGACCTTCGTGCTGCTGAGCGGCTTGCTGGTTGGTTTTCTCAGCGTGCAGAGCTCGGCCTCGTTCGCGAACCTGACCGTCAAGTTGATGGACCGCGGGCTGTTCCTGCTGGTGCCGGCGCATGCGCTGATCATGATCGCCCACGTCGTGATCTTCGGTCACGCGCGGTTCATCTTCATCACCGACGCGATCGGCGTCTGCATCCTGCTCGGGCCGTGGCTGATCACGCGCATGTCGCCGGGCGGCCGTTTCCTGCTCGGCGTCGCGCTGATCGCGCTCAGCTGGCGGCTCTACCTGACCTGGTCGCCGGTCAGCGCGTCGGGACGCTGGGTGCACTCGGCCCTGCTGGGCGATCAGCCGTTCGCGAACGGCTGGCTGACCTTTCCGATCATCCCGTGGCTGGGGTGCTACCTGCTGGCGACGCCGCTGGGTGAGGCGCTGGCGCGGTGGCGGCGCATCACGGGCGACGGCTTCATTCCTCGCCTGGCGGCCGTCTCAATCTGCGCTATTGCTGTCGGCGTGTTGCTCCACGGGTTGAGCCGGCACAGCGCAGGCGGGCTTCATCCGTTGTTGAGCGCGGGACAGAAATATCCGCCCTCGCCGTCGTTCATGCTCACATCGGGTGGCCTCGGCTTGGGTGTGACCGCCGTCATGGCTTGGGTCGAGCAACGGAAGCTGTTTCCGTCGCTGATGGCGGCGCTCGCCCGCATCGGACGCTGCTCGCTGGTGGTCTTCTTGGTGCAGTACTTCGTCTATTACGTCGTCGTGTACTCGTTGCGCCTGCCGCTCTCGCACTGGTGGCCGATCTATCTGGCGGTCTCCGTGGCGTTCATTTACGGCGTGGCGTACGGATGGGATCGCTACGTCGGGAACGAATACCTCACGGTGGGCCTGCCGTACCTGATCCGCGCGCCAAGCGCCGAGCCGGCCTCCAATCTGCAATTGAGGTGAGCGCGCCCAACGTCCCATGCTGTTCAATTCTCTCGCCTTCCTGATCTTCTTTCCGCTCGTCACGCTGATCTTCTTTCTTCTGCCCCACCGGTGGCGGTGGGTGCATCTGCTGGCGGCGAGCTGCTACTTCTACGCGTCGTTCGTCCCGATCTACCTGCTGATCCTGGCGTTCACGATCGCGGTCGATTACGTCGCCGGGCTCCTGATCGAACGCGCGCAGGGGCAGCGGCGAAAGCTGTTCCTGGCCTGCAGCATCGTCGCCAACGTCGGCGTGCTGTGCGTGTTCAAGTACTGGAACTTCGTCAACCACAACCTGACCACGGCGTTGCAGCTGTTCGGCGTCCGCAACGCGGTCCCGATGCTGTCGTTCGTGCTGCCGCTGGGGCTGTCGTTCCACACGTTCCAGGCGATGAGCTACACGATCGAGGTCTACCGGGGCCACCAGAAGGCCGAGCGGCACCTGGGGATCTATGCGCTCTACGTGATGTTCTACCCGCAGCTGGTGGCGGGGCCGATCGAGCGGCCGCAGAACATGCTGCCGCAGTTCCGGGTTCACCAGACCTACGATCCGGCGCGCGTCGCCGAGGGCTTGAAGACGATGGCCTGGGGGATGTTCAAGAAGCTGGTGCTGGCCGACAACCTGTCGATCGTCGTGGCGCCGGTCTACGCGCACCCACGGGCGTACTCGGGCGTGCAACTGGCGGTGGCCACGGTGTGCTTCGCGTTCCAGATCTACTGTGACTTCTCGGGTTACTCCGACATCGCGCTGGGCAGCGCGCGCGTGATGGGGTTCAAGCTGATGACGAACTTCGACGCGCCGTACGAGTCGACGTCGGTCACGGAGTTCTGGCGGCGCTGGCACATCTCACTGTCGACCTGGTTCAAGGACTACCTGTACTTCCCGCTGGGCGGGAACCGACGCGGCGCCGCGCGCGGCATGCTCAACAAGATGATCGTGTTCGTCGTCAGCGGGCTCTGGCACGGGGCCAACTGGACGTACGTGGTGTGGGGTGGGCTGCACGGCGTGTACACCGTCGGCGAGCAGTTGATTCAGCGGCCGGTCTCCCGGCGGGGCGAGCCGGTGCGCGCGTCGTGGGCCCGCCGGGTGGTGGCGGCCGGCGTCACGTTCACGCTGGTCTGCCTGGCGTGGGTGTTCTTCCGCGCCGAGCGCGTCGGCGACGCCTGGCAGATCGTGACCCGGATCCTCACCTTCGCCTCGCCCAGCGAGCTGCGGGCCGACGCCGGCGCGCTGGACCACCGCGTCGCCTTCCTGGCGCTGGCGCCGGTGGTGATGGCGCTGGAGGCGATCGATCGCCGGGGCGGCCTGTTCCAGCGGATCGATCGCCTGCCGGCGCTGTCGCGCTACGCCGTCTACCTCGTGCTCGTCTACGCCACGATCCTGTTTCGGGGCATGAGCGCGCAGTTCATCTATTTCCAGTTCTAGAGGTCGTTGCGATGAAGAACAGCTCGCGGTCGCTGGCGGTCTGGGTGGTGGCGTTGGTCGCGCCGCTCGCCGCCGGCATCGTCTTCTATCTCGTGTCCGATCCGTTCTGCGTGCTCCACCGCCACCTGTACGCCAGCGGTCACCCGGTCGCGATCGACCGCGACTACGCCTCGACCGAGCTCTATCTCGAGGAGCAGCCGGCGCACGACTACGACAGCCTGGTGTTCGGCAACTCCCGTTCGGAGGCGTTCCACTGCCGCGATTGGGTGGCCGCCATGGGCCGCCCCGCGGCGCGCTGCTTCCACTTCGACGCCTGGAAGGAGAGCCTGTTCGGCCTCGACGCCAAGGTGCGCCTGGTCGACCAGCTGGGGCACGACGTGCACGACGTCCTGCTGGTCATCGATGGTTCGCTGCTGGCGCAGCTGGGCCCCAGCGACGAGCCGGCTTTCCGCAGCCACCCGCGGCTGGTCGGCCAGAGCTGGCTGGCCTTTCAGTCGGACTATCTGGTCGACTTCTTCTCCAACCACTTCGTCATCAAGTACCTCGACTACGCGCTCACCGGTCACGTTCGCGGCTACATGGGACCGGCGTTCAACGCCCGCGGCTTCACGTACCGCCAAGAGACGAATGACGTGCTCTACACCGCGCAGGATGAGCGGATCGCGCGCCAGGGAGAGAGCTACTGGCAGCGGCCGGAGGTGTTCGGCGCGCGGACGGGCGGGATCGCGCCGCTCACGGTGCTCGAGCCGCAGCAGCGGATGTTGCGGGAGATCCAGGCGTCGTTCGCCCGCCACGGCGCGCGGGTCCGGGTGGTGGTGAGCCCGCTCTACGATCAGATCCAGCTCCACCCGCAAGACGTCGCCATGCTGCGGGCAATTTTTGGCGCCGACACGGTGGCGGATTTTTCGGGGAAGAATCAGCTGACCGATGACGTTCACAACTACTACGAGGCTTCACACTATCGCCCGGTCGTGGCGCGCCGGATCTTGGCGGCCATCTATCCGCCCGCCGCGGGCGCGGCCACCAAGGGAGCAGTGGTCCAGGTCGCAAAATGACAATCGACTGTGACAATATCCACGCCATTTCGCGGCACCCGCGATACGATTGGAGGCCCCCATGCCTTTGCCCTCGCTCTCGGCCTCGCTTTCCGCCTCGTTTGGCCGCGATCCCGGAAACGACGCGGATGATCTCGTCACGGTCATCGCGCGCACGGTCGCCCGCCGGCCCCATCACCTGGCGGTCGACGGCCCGGACGCGCGGCTGACGTACGCCGAGCTCGATCGGCTCTCGAACCAGCTCGCCAACCGCTTCATCGCCGCCGGCGTGGGCCGCGACGGCTCCGTCGGGATCTCGATGCCGCGCGGGGCGGGCGAGCTGGTCGCCATGCTGGCCACCAGCAAGGCGGGCGGCGCCTACGTCCCGCTCGATCCGTCGCACCCGCTCGATCGCCTGCAGATCGTCCTCGAGGACGCCCAGCCGCAGGTGATGGTCGTTCACCCGACCTCGCCGCTGGCCCAGTCGACCGGCGCGCCCACGGTCATCGTGCTCGACGACCTCGCACGCGTCACCGAGGGGTACGACGCGACGCCGCCGGCCGTGACCTACGATCCCGCCCAGCTCGCGTATGTGCTCTTCACCTCGGGCTCCACCGGGCGGCCGAAGGGAGTCGAGATCCCACGCGGCGCGTTCGCGAACTTCATCCGCTCGATGGAGTTCGAGCCGGGTCTGGTCGAGACGGATCGGCTGCTGGCGGTCTCGACGACGTCGTTCGACATCGCCGGCCTCGAGCTGTTCCTGCCGCTCTGCGTGGGCGCCACGGTGGTGATCGCCGATCGCGCCACCGTCATGGATCCGCGCAAGCTGCGCGTCCGGCTGGAGAACGAGGGGATCACCATGATGCAGGCGACGCCGGCCACCTGGCGTCTCCTGCTCGAGTCCGGCTGGCAGGGGCACGCCAAGCTGCGGATGCTGTGCGGCGGCGAGGCGCTGAGCGGGGCGCTGGCCGATCGCCTGCTGGCGGGCGGCGGCGAGCTCTGGAACATGTATGGGCCGACGGAGACGACGGTCTGGTCGTCGTTGCACCTCATGCGCCCGGGCTACGACCGGATCAGCATCGGCAAGCCGATCGATCGGACGCAGATCTACGTCCTGGACGCCGAGCGGAACCTGTTGCCGGTCGGCGAGGTCGGTGAGCTGTACATCGGCGGCCACGGCCTGGCGCGGGGTTACCGCGGCCGGGCTGATCTGACCGCCGATCGCTTCATCCAGAACCCCAGCGGGCCCAGGGGCGATCTCATCTACCGCACGGGCGACCTGGGGCGGATGTCGGCGGACGGCAGCTTCGAGTGCCTGGGGCGCATCGATCACCAGGTGAAGATCCGCGGCTACCGGATCGAGCTGGGCGAGATCGAGTCGGTGCTGCGCAAGGTGCCCGACGTGCGCGAGGTACTGGTCGTGGCCGAGGATCAGGACGGCGATCCCAAGCTCTGCGCCTACTGGGTCGGCAAGGCCGGGCGCGACGCGATGGTCGAGGCCGCGCGCAAGGCGCTTCCGGCGTACATGGTCCCTGCCGCCTATGTCCCGCTGGAGGTCTTCCCGCTGACGCCGAACGGGAAGATCGATCGCAAGGGGCTGCCGCACTCGACGGCGGCCGCGGCGGCGGAGCCGGCTGTCGCGCTCAAGCGCCCGAGCGACGACACGCAGACACGCCTGGCGTCGATCTGGAGCCAGATCCTGGGGCGCGATCAGATCGGCGTCGACCAGGACTTCTTCACGCTGGGCGGAACGTCGGTCCTGGCGGTCGAGATCTGCGTGCGGATCGAGAAGGAGACCGGCGTCGAGATCCCGCTGGCGACGTTCTTCGAATCGCCGACGATCGAGAAGCTGGCCCCCTACGTCAGCCGCGCCCGGGCGGTGTCGTCGCCCGACGCGCCGATCGTCGTCGATCTCCGCCGCCACAGCGGCTCGGGTGAGCCGCTGTTCTGCCTGCTGGGCATCCACATCTATCAGGACCTGGCGCTGGCGCTTCCGGGCGATCGCCCCGTCGTCGGCATGCACCTCCCGTTTCGCTACGCCCCGGGGAGCGGGCAGCGCCCGACGGTCCCGCAGATGGCGGCCGGCTACATCGAGCTGATCCGGCGCCGCCAGCCGCACGGCCCGTACCACCTGGCCGGCCTCTGCTTCGGCGGCGTGGTGGCCTATGAGGTGGCGCGCCAGCTGGAGGCGCAGGGCGAGACGGTCGCGCTGGTGGCGGTGTTCGACGGCGCGCTGCCGAGCGGGGTCCGCACCGACAAGATGCGCAAGCTGACCGGCTACGCGCGGCTGGCCGTGAACGAGCCGGCGCGTGTCCGCTCGCTGGCGCGCGAGAAGCTGGGCCGGCTCCGGGACCGCCTGCTCCCCCCGCCGCCCGCGCCGGCAGGCGCCAGCGAGGTGAAGCTGATCGACGTCGAGATCGACGGACCCGACGCCGACGCCGAGGTGAGCCGATTCGCGCAGCAGGTCAGCGCCATCGCCGCCCCGCTGCTGATCTTCCGCGCGCTCGACGACGCCTTGCCGAGCTGGATCGAGGTTCTGCCGCACATGGGCTGGGCCGGCCTCTCCGACCGCCTGGTCACGTGCGACATCCACGCCAGCCACCTCGGCATCCTCCACGACGCCCACGTCCAGCTCGTCGCCAAGGCCATCACCGACGCCATACCCGCATCCCCGGCTGAACGCCAAGCCGCCTCCGGCTAAGGCCGGAGGGCGCTTTAAGCGAACAGATCGAGGGTGCGTTCGACTTCTTCGGGATCGATGTAGAAGTCGTCCTGGCGGGGGTGGCCGACGACGAAGCCGAATTGTTGGTGGTCGCGGTCGGTCAGATCTTTGTAGATGGCGGAGAAGCGGGTGGGGGGCTGCAGGACCAGCAGACCGCGGCCGGCCTCCAGCGTCAGGATGCCGTGGATGAGGCCGCTGCCTTCGACGCCGACGACGATCTGGGCGCCGGCGCAGGCCTGCACGATGGCGGGGACGTCGGCCTTGACCGGGTCGAGAATGGTGAAGCCGCGGCGGTCGCGCAGCCGCTCGGCGAGCTCCATCTCGTTTCGCAGCACGCGCCGCGCGCCGGTGGTGCCGCGGATGATGAAGACGCCGGGGTGCGAGCGCGGGGCGACGCGCGCGCGCAGCTTGTCGCCCAGCGAATGAAACCGCGCGTGCTTGTTCGGGTTGTGTCCGATGTCGTCGAAGATCACCACCTCGCGCAGGTGGGCGGCGGCGGCGCGGATCGGCTTCATGTCCAGCCAGGCCTCGTAGCCGGGCGTGTGCGCGTTCACCGCCTGCGCGGTGGTGAGCGGTTCCCCCTCGGCGATCGCCAGCGGGTAGGTGGCGCAGTCGTCCATCAGCCACTGCCCGAAGTAGCGGTTGCCGCCGAACGTGCAGAAGAGCGCCGCGCGATCGATCTCGTCGTCGACGCGCAGCTGGGGCAGCCGGCCGGAGCGCGGGTGCAGGTGGAGGCTGGCGTCGCCCTTGTACAGGACGCCGTCGATCAGGAACGCGTCGCGCAGCCGGTAGGCGCGGGTGGCGCCGTGGTGCTCCTCGACGCCGCCGCGCACCTTGCGCAGGTCGCCGTCGCGCGAGCTGAACTCGCTGAAGGCGGTGACGCGCTCCCACTGATCGGGCAGGGACAGGGCGGGGGGCGACACCGCGACGTGCGCGGGCGCGATCTCCCAGGAATCAACCGCCAGCTCGTGCATCGGACGCTCGGGGCGTCGTGCGAGCTTGCGCAGGCGTTCAACGACCGGCAGCGTGCTCCACATTTGGGGGGGTGCCGCACTATAACGGACCCCGACGCGCCTGCGGGGGCGATCTGGTGACTTCCGCTCAGGCGATCCGGTGCGGGTGCGTGTAGACGTTGGCCGAGCCGCCGCGGACGAAGCCGACCAGCGTCACGCCCGCCTCTTGCGCCAGGTCGACCGCCAGCGCCGACGGCGCCGACACCGAGCAGACGACCGGGACGCCGGCCACCGCGGCCTTCTGAACCAGCTCGAACCCCGCCCGCCCCGAGAGAAACATCACCGTGCGGGCGAAGCACGCGGCGCCGCCGCGCAGGCGCGCGCCGATCACCTTGTCGACGGCGTTGTGGCGGCCGACGTCCTCCCGGACCAGCAGCAGCGCGCCGTCCTGATCGAACAGCCCGACGGCGTGCAGGCCGCCGGTCGCCTCGAACACCTGCTGCTCGGCGCGGATCGCGGCGGGCATCGCCAGCACGCGGCCGAGCGGAACGCGGAGATCGTCCGTGATTCGTGGCACGCGGCGGCGAACGGCCGCGATGCTCTCTTTGCCGCACAGCCCGCAGGCCGCGGTGGCCCGCAGGACCCGCCGGGCCGCGCCCACCGCCAGCGCGTGCCCGCCGGCGGCGGTCACGTCGACGATGTTCTCCGCGCCACTGCCGTTCTCTCGGGCGTGCGCCAGCGATTCGATCTCGGCCAGCGACGCGATGACGCCCTCGGTGAACAGCAGCCCGGCGGTCAGATCCAGATCGTCGCCGGGCGTGCGCATCGTGACCATCAGGCTCTCGCCGCCGATCCGGATCTCCAGCGGCTCCTCGGCGACCACCAGATCGCGATCGGCCGGGCGGTCGCCGGTAAACGCGCGCGGTGTCCCGCGGCGCTCGACCGGGCGCTCGACGGCCCGCATGCCGGCAGGCGACCAGATCGGGAGGGAACGCGCGGGACGAGACGTCGAGTCCGTGGGAGACCTCCGCCGAAGTTTGCCATGAACGCGCCATCGCCTCGCGCCCCGCCATGTCGAACCTCCCCGGCTGATTTGTCGGGGCAAAGGTGGTTACACTTACGCCGTCAGGGGAGGGTCCGTCTTCAAAATGCCGGCCGTTCCCCTCTGTAACGCGAGGCGCAGCGTGGCAAACGACGACCAGGACCCCAACAGCGCGCCCAATCAGTCCGACGACAAGGTCGTGGTGCAGGGGGCCGATCGGGCCGAGGGCGTACCCGGCGCGGAGCCGCCGCCCGAGGGCCGCCGCGCCGAGGTGGGCAGGCGCGATCTGGGCGCGGCGGGGATCCATTCGGTCTGGGAGACCGTGAAGCGCGGCGGGCGCGAGATGGGCGTCAAACGCAGCTTCAAGACGCTGCTGAAGCTGAACCAGAAGGACGGCTTCGACTGCCCGAGCTGCGCCTGGCCGGATCCGGACGAGCACCGCAAAATGGCGGAGTTCTGTGAGAACGGCGCCAAGGCGGTGGCCAGCGAGGCGACGCGCGCGCGCGTGACGCCGGCGTTCTTCGCCGATCACCCGATCTCCTGGCTGCTGGGGCAGAGCGACGTCTGGATGGATCAGCAGGGGCGCTTCACGCACCCGGTGCTGCGGCGCCAGGGCGCCGATCGCTACCAGCCGATCTCCTGGGACGACGCCTTCGCGCTGATCGGGCGCGAGCTGAACGCGCTGTCGTCGCCCGACGAGGCGTCGTTCTATACCTCGGGCCGCGCCAGCAACGAGGCGGCGTTCCTCTACGGCCTGTTCGTGCGCCAGTTCGGGACGAACAACCTGCCGGACTGTTCGAACATGTGCCACGAATCGAGCGGGCTGGGGCTGACGGAGACGATCGGGATCGGCAAGGCCACGGTCAAGATCGAGGACTTCAGCTACGCCGACAGCATCTTCATCATTGGCCAGAACCCGGGGACCTGCCACCCGCGCATGCTGTCCGAGCTGCAGAAGGCCGCGCGCAACGGCTGCAAGATCGTCAGCGTCAACCCGCTGCCGGAGACCGGGATGATCCGGTTCAAGAACCCGCAGGAGCCGCTGTCGATGCTGGGCCGCGGGACGCCGATCGCCTGCCTGTTCCTGCCGGTGCGCGTGAACGGCGACGTGGCGCTGATGAAGGGGCTGGCCAAGCAGATGCTGGAGGCGGACCGCGCGGCGGGCGGCACGCGGCTGGCGCACGACTTCATCGCCCGGCAGACCGAAGGGTTCGAGGCGCTGGCGCGGGACCTCGACGCGACGTCGTGGGAAGAGATCGTCGCCTCGAGCGGCGTGTCGCGCGAGCTGATCGCCGAGGGGGCCAAGATCGCGCTCGAGTCGGAGCGGATGATCTGCTGCTGGGCGATGGGGATCACCCAGCACGAGAACGGCGTCGCCAACGTGAAGAGCATCGTGAACTTCGCGCTCTTGCGCGGGCAGATCGGGCGGCGCGGCGCCGGCCTCTGCCCGGTGCGCGGACACAGCAACGTGCAGGGCGATCGCACGGTGGGGATCTGGGAGAAGATGAGCCCCGCCTTTCTCGAGGCGCTGGGGCGTGAGTTCAACTTCCATCCGCCCGACGAGCACGGCCTGGACGCGGTGAAGACCATCCAGGCGATGCACGAGGGGCGGGTGAAGGTGTTCGTCGGCCTGGGCGGGAACTTCCTCAGCGCCACGCCCGACACGAAGTACACCTCGGAGGCGCTGGCCCGCTGCCGGCTGACGGTGCAGATCGCCACCAAGCTGAATCGGGGCCATCTGATCACGGGCGGGCAGGCGCTGATCCTGCCGTGCCTGGGTCGGACGGAGATCGACCGCCAGGCCTCGGGCGAGCAGTTCGTCACCGTCGAGGACACCACCGGCGTCGTGCACCAGTCGCGCGGCGTGCTCGAGCCCGGATCGGAGCACCTGCGCAGCGAGCCGGCCATCGTGGCCGGGATGGCGATGGCGACGCTGGGCGCGAAGACCACGGTCGACTGGCAGGGGCTGACCGACGACTACGATCGCATCCGCGAGCACATCGAGCACGTCGTCCCCGGGTTCGCGCAATACAACACGCGCGTGCGCGAGCCGGGCGGCTTCTACTTGCCCAACGGGCCGCGCGAGGGGATCTTTCCGACCGAGTCGGGGCGCGCGCACTTCACCGCCCTGCCGATCCCCAGGCACGACCTGCGCGACGGCCGGCTGCTGCTGACCACGCTGCGCAGCCACGACCAGTTCAACACCACGATCTACGGCGAGGACGATCGCTACCGCGGCATCTTCGGCGGGCGCCGGGTGGTGTTCCTGAACCAGGACGACATGCGCGACCGGCGGCTGCAGGCGAACCAGATGGTCGACCTGGTCAGCCACCACGGCGAAGAGCGGCGGCGCGCCGAGAGCTTCAAGGTCGTGCCGTACGAGATCCCGCGCGGCTGCGCGGCGGCCTACTACCCGGAGACGAACGTGCTGGTGCCGGTGAACAGCGTGGCGGCCGGGAGCAACCAGCCCGCCTCGAAGTCGGTGCTCATCACGCTGGAACCGCACCCGTAGGTCGCGCGCGCCGCCCGCGGGGAGCTGACGCCGCTCGGCCACTCTCTACAGCCGCTGGTGGGCCACGTCGGTGTGCAGCCGCAGGCCGATCGTCGTGTCGTAGGATGAGCCCCAGCCGAGCCGCTGGCGGTCGATGCCGAACACCTCCAGGCCGGCGGTGAAGAACAGGGTCGGCGTCAGCGGCACCGACAGCTTGCCGCTGGCGCGGAGCTCGTGCTGGCGGAGGCCCGTGGGGTCGGCGAAGTCGTAGTTCACCAGGCCTTCCAGCTTCACCACCAGCGCGCCCCAGGTGGCCAGCGCCGTCGGGTCCAGCGTGGCGCCCGCCTCGATGACGGCGTGCCAACCGCCGCCCATGTCGTCGGGGGCCAGCAGCTCGCTCTGCACGCCGGCGCCGCCGCGCACGCGCAGGCGCGGCGTCAGCGTCCACTGCGCGCCGGCGGTGTTCGTGAGCTGCAGGTGGTGGTACGTGCGCGTCTGCGTCGGCGTGACGGTGGGGCGCGTGAACTCGGACTCCAGCCAGACGCGCGCGTATGGATCGGGAATGGCCGGCTTGGGGAAGCGGCGCCAGTCGCGCAGGCCGCGGTAGCTGTAGTTGACGATCGCGGTGATGAGATCGGCCGACTCGCCCGACACGGCCGGCATCCCCAGCGGCTGGGTGCGCGCCCATCCGTACTGCGCGTCGAAGCGGGCGTCGGCCTCGTGGAGCGGGTGCCGGAGCTGCCCCACCACCGTGGCCTCGCCCTTGACCGAGATCGCCTGCGTGCGCGTGAGCTGCGTGTCGGTGTAGGCCGGCGTGTTCGAGATCGACGTCTCGGAGTAGTCGAGCTCGCCGTCGCCCAGCACCACGACCAGCGGGCGGTCGAACGCGGGCCGGCCGAAGTCGGTCGCCAGGCTCACCGTCGGGTCGCCGTCCTCGGCGGCGGTCTCCCCGCGCAGGAACGACGCCACCGCGTCGCGCAGGTCGGGGCTGCCGGGCAGCGGCGTGAAGGGGAGGGCGCGCGGGGCCAGGATGCCGTCGCCGCCGCCGGCGACGAACGCGATGGTCGCCACGCGGTACTCGCGCGTCTTGTCCAGCGCGCGCCCATTCACCTCCAGCCCGCCGCTCCCGTGCGCCAACCCCAGCAGGGCCGCCTTCGGGTTCGCCAGCGCCGGCGCCAGCACCGATTCGACGTTCGGCCCTTGCACGCGTCCGGCGCCCATGACCGCGCGGTAGGGGAGCGCCCGCTCGAGGTCGCCCACGGTGAACGTGCCCGTGATCGGGAACGCCGCCTGCTTGATGAAGTCCGTGTTGACGATCGCGATCTCGGCGTGGGCGCGCTTGCGCAGCACCTCCAGCACGTACTTGACGAAGTCGTCGCGGGTCAGGCTGCCGCGGACGGGCGCCGGGGCCAGCGGGACGATCGTGCGCTGGCAGAACGCGCGCACCACCGGCGCCAGCAGCGCCTCGACCGCCGGATCGACGTGCGCGGGATCAGCGGCCAGGGTCTGCACGTCCAGGTCGCCGTCCGTCAGGCGCACCAGGGAGACCCCGGCGGCGCCCGGACGCGATCCGACGATCGGCGGCGTGCCGTCCCGCCGCAGGAGGCGGACCGTGCGACCGGTCGCCTGGTCGGCCAGCCCCGCGGCCAGCAGCAGGTCGGGCGTCGCGCCCGCCGGTAACTGGCGAGCCAGGCTGTCGACCTCGTCCAGCGCGCGCGTGTCGCGCGGGCCGTCGGTCATGACGACGATCCGGGTGGCGCCCTGCGCGCGCAGCCGGGCCATCCCGTCGCGGATCGCGGCCACCGGGTCGGTCAGGTCCAGCCCGGCCAGATTCCCCGACGGGATCCCGGCCTTCACGCTGGGCGAGATGACCGCCAGGACGCCGATCGCCGCGTCGCCGCGACGCACGAGGACCTCACGCCGGACGGCGGCGCAGGCCGGCCGGCGCGCGTCGCAGCTCAGGTTGCTGGCTACCAGCGGCAGGCCGGCGGCCGCCAGCCGCGGCAGCAGCGCGTCCAGGGTGGCCGGCTCCAGCGACAGCTCCTCGTGACCCACCGCGACCGCGTCGTAGTTGCCGCGGGGCAGCAACGCCGCCAGCGCGCCCGGCCCGCCCGTTCCCGTGTCCCAGATGGCCGCGGCGAATGGATCGGGCCCGGCCCAGTTGCCGCCCAGCAACGCCAGCGGGGGCGGCTCATTGCGCGCCGCGGCCGCCGCGCGCTCCCCGTCGAGCGTCGCGACCAGCGCCGCGTCGTCGGGTGACGCGGGGCCGGTGGCGCCGCAGGCGGGCGCCGCGAGGCGGCCGTTCAGGTCGGCGTGGAACAGGATGGCGGGCAGCGCCCCGGCGCGAGCGGGCGCGGAGGGCGCCAGGGTAGCCGCCGCGATCAACAGCGCCGTACGTCCGATGGGCCCCAGCAAGCGTCTGTGACGTTAGTGTCGTTTTTGGCCGCCGGAACCCTCCGTCACGCCGGGCGATCCGCTAGGATCCCGAGACCGCGCATGGCCCCCCCGAAACCGATACAGGCGTCGCCGCTGGTCGCGGCGGCGGAGGCGTTTGATCGGTCGCTGCAACGGTTCTCCGCGCTCAGCGAGACGCTGCGGCGGGGCGCGCTGGAGTCGCGCGCCCATCTGGAACGGGCGGGCGAGGTGCTGAAGGACGTCGCGGCCTGCGAGGAGGAGCTGCAGATCCAGGCCCGCGCGCTGGTCGCCGCGCTGGGGGCGGCGCGCGACGCGCAGCAGTCGGAGGCCGAGAAGGTCCAGGCGCGCGCGCAGGAGATCCAATCCCGTACGGAGACCTACGCCGCGATCCGCGGCCGCTTCGAGGCGATGGGGAACGACGCCATCGGCCTGAACACGCTGGCGCAGAGCCTGGCGTCGCGGCGCGGGATCGCCGACCAGTCCCTGCGCGGCGACGAGCTGCCGGCGCTGCTGGCCGAGCTGGACGAGCTGCGCGAGCGGATGACCGCCGTCGCGGAATCGGCCGCTCGACTGGAAGCCGAAGCGCGTGACGCGCACTTCGAGGACCTGGCGCGCAACAGCGATTCGCTCCGCCAGCAGCTCCTCTCGGCCCGCAACCGGATCGGCCTTTTGCGCGAGGCGCTGGTGGCCGCCGTCCCCGCCAACCTGATCTCTTAAAAAAGGACCCTGAGAGGGTCCTTCGAAACCCCCGCGACGAGCACCGCCGGGCAAAGCCCGTCGGCGCTCACGCGATGTGCTCGCGTCTCCTAGCCGGCGCGCACCGTCTGCAGGACCTTGCTCAGGTTCTCCAGCTCCACCGGCTTGACCAGGTGGTGGTTGAAGCCGGCCTCGCGCGTGCGGCGGCGATCCTCGTCCTGCCCCCAGCCGGTCACGGCCACCATGGTCGGCTGCGTGGCGACGGGGAGCGCGCGGATCTTGCGGCAGACCTCCAGCCCGTCCATCACCGGCAGGCCGAGATCGCAGAGCACCACGTTCGGCTGCGCCTCCTCGACCAGGTGGATCCCGGTCGGCCCCGTGCGCGCCAGCCAGACGTGATGGCCCAGCTGCTCCAGCAGCATCGTCAGCGTCTCGGCGATGTCTTCGTTGTCCTCGATCACCAGCACCTTGAGGCGCGCCTCCGGATCGACCGGGACGATCGGGTCGCGCACCCAATCGGAGGGCGCCTCCTGCACGCGCGTCGTGGCCGGCAGCGACAGGCTGAGCGTCGCGCCCCGCCCGGCGCCCGGGCTGGCGGCCGTCAAGCTGCCGCCGTGCATCTCCGCCAGCCGCCGCGACAGCGCCAGGCCGATCCCCAGCCCCGGCTCGGTCGGGTTCGTCGAGCGGTCGATGCGGACGAACATGTTGAAGATGCGATCGATCTGATCGGCCGGAATTCCGACGCCGGAGTCGGCGACGCGGATGACCGCCTGTCCGGGCTCGCCCGCCAGGTCGACGGTGATCTGCCCCTGGCGCGGCGTGAACTTGGCCGCGTTGGTCAGCAGGTTGGTGATCATCTGCGTGACCCGCGTCGGGTCGGCCACCACCTCCAGGTCGGGCGTCAGGTGCAGGGAGAGGCGCTGGTCCCGCTGCTCGAACATCGCGCGGCAAGACTCGATCGTCGACTCGACCAGCAACCCGAGATCGATCGTCTCTTTCTTCAGCTCCAGCGCGCCGCGGCTGATGCGCGAGATGTCGAGCAGGTCGTCGATCAGCCGCACCATGTGCACCAGCTGGCGGTCCATCAACGCCAGCGTGCGATCCATCGCCGGGCCGGGCTCCTTGCGGCGCAACAGCAGGTCCAGCCCGGTCCGCAGCGGGGCCAGCGGGTTGCGCAGCTCGTGGGCCAGCACCGCCAGGAACTCGTCCTTCTGCTGCGCCGCCTGGCGCAGCTCCGTCTCGGAACGCTCCAGCTCGGCGGTGCGCTCCTTCACGCGCTCTTCCAGCTTCTCGTTCAGCTCGGCCAGCTCGCGCGTCTTGCGGAACAGCTCGGCGAACACCGCCACTTTGTGGCGCAGGATCTGCGCGTTGACCGGCTTGGTCAGGTAGTCGACGGCGCCCGCGTCGTAGCCGGCGATGACGTGCTGGTCCTCGATCAGATAGGCGGTCAGGAAGACGATGGGCGTCTGGCGAAAGCGCTTGGTGTTCTTGATGATCTGCGCCAGCTCCAGACCGCTGACGCCCGGCATCTTGATGTCGAGGACGATCGCCGCGACGTCGTTCTCCAGCAGCAGCCGCAGCGCCCGGTCGGCGTCCTGCGCGCGCAGCAGGCGATAGCCCGGATCGGCCAGGATCGCCTCGAGGACGTCGAGGTTTCGCGCCTCGTCGTCGACCAGCAGGATGTCGATGACGTCCGACATCTCACTCAACGATACAACCAGACGCGCAGCAGGGACAACAGCTGGTCGGTGTTGACGGGCTTGGCGATGTAGTCGGAGGCGCCGGCCTCCAGGCACTTCTCGCGGTCGCCCTTCATGGCCTTGGCGGTCAGGGCCAGGATCGGCAGCGTGCGGAAGCGAGGGTCCTTACGGATCTCGCGCATCGTTTCGTAGCCGTCCATCTCGGGCATCATGATGTCCATCAGCGCCACGCTCAGATCGGGCGTGGCCTCGATGAGGTCGATGGCCTGGCGGCCGTTCGTGGCCGACAGCACCTCCATCTCCTGGTTCTCCAGCACGGAGGTCAGCGCGAAGATGTTGCGGGCGTCGTCGTCGACGACCAGCACCTTGCGCCCGCGCAGCGCCTCGGTCGACCGATGCAGCCGGTCGATCATCCGCCGCTTCTCCTCCGGCAGGTCGGCGATCACGCGGTGGAGAAACAGCGCCGTCTCGTCGAGCAGGCGCTCGGGCGACTGCACGTCCTTGAGGACGATGCTCTTGGCCACCGACCGCAGCCGGGACTCTTCCTTCTCGTCCAGCTCCTTGCCGGTGAACACCACCACCGGGATGTCCCGCAGGGCGGGCTCGGCCTGCAGCTCGCCCAGCAGCTCGAAGCCGCTCATGTCGGGGAGCCGCAGATCGACCACGCAGCAGTCGAAGCGCCGGTCGCGCAGCATGGCCAGCGCCTCCTGGCCGGTGGCGGCGCCGGCGATCTCGATGTCGTCGTGCGACAGCAGCTCGACGATGCTCTGTCGCTCGCGGTCGTTGTCCTCGATGACCAGCAGGCGCTTGGTGTGCGGCAGCAGGTAGGTCTTCAGCCGGTCCATCGCGCCTTCCAGCTCGTCGGTGGTGGCGGGCTTGGCCAGGTAGGAGAAGGCGCCGTGCGACAGGCCGAGCTGGCGCTCCTCCTCGACCGACAGCATCTGCACCGGGATGTGGCGGGTGGTGGGATCGAGCTTGAGGCTCGAGAGCACCGTCCAGCCCAGCATGTCGGGCAGGAAGACGTCCAGCGTGATGGCCGTCGGCCGGTACTCGCGCGCCAGCGCCAGCGCGATCTGGCCGCGCTGGGCCACCAGCCCCTTGAACCCCCGGCCCCTCGCGATGCCCAGCAGGATGCGCGCGTAGTGCGCGTCGTCCTCGACGATCAGCAGCGTCGAGTCCCCCTCCTGAATGTCGTCGCGGTCGTCGATGATCGAGTCTTCCGTCTTGGCGACCGTCAGCACCGGCAGCGGCCGCGCGGCCGTGCCGGTCGACGACGACGACGACGAGGTCGACGGCGCGAAGTCGCGCGCCGGGCCCGTGTAGGCCAGCGGCGGGTAGAGCGTGAACGTGCTCCCCTCGCTGGGGCGGCTGGTCAGGCGGATCTCGCCGCCCAGCAGGTTGGCCAGCTCGCGGCTGATCGCCAGCCCCAGCCCGGTGCCGCCGTACTTGCGGCTGGTGCCGGCGTCGGCCTGCTGGAACGCCTCGAAGATCAGCTTCTGCTTCTCCGGCGCGATCCCGATGCCGGTGTCGGTGACGATGAAGGCCACCGCCACGCCGGCCGCCGACAGCACCGGGTGGTCGGGTGACCAGCCGGACGTCATCTGCCGCACCGACATGGTGACCCGCCCCTGCGCCGTGAACTTGAAGGCGTTCGACAGCAGGTTCTTGAGGATCTGCTGCATGCGCTTGGGGTCGGTCATGAACGTGCGCGGCAGCGCGTTGTCGATCTCCAGATCGAACAACAGGCCCTTGGTCTCGGCGATGTGATGGAACGTCCGGTGGACGCTGTCGCGCAGCGAGTTGAAGGTGATCTCCTCCGGCTCGACGGTGACCGTCCCCGACTCGATCTTCGACAGGTCGAGGATGTCGTTGATCAGCGTCAGCAGATCGGTGCCCGCCGAGTGGATGTTCTTGGCGAACTCGATCTGCTTGCCGGTCAGGTTGCCGCCCACGTTCTCGCCCAGCTGCTGGCCCAGGATCAGGATCGAGTTCAACGGCGTGCGCAGCTCGTGCGACATGTTGGCCAGGAACTCGGACTTGTACTTGCTGGTCAGCGCCAGCTCGGCCGCCTTCTCCTCCAGCGCGTGGCGGGCCTGCTCGACCTCCTTGTTCTTGCGCTCGACCTCGGCGTTCTGCTCGGCCAGCTGCTTGGCCTTGGAAGCCAGCTCCTCGTTCGTGCGCTGGAGTTCGATCTGCCGCGTCTGCAGCTCGGTGGTCAGCTGCTGCGATTGCAGCAGCAAGTTCTCCGTCCGCATCGTCGCCTCGATGGTGTTGAGGACGACGCCGATCGACTGCGTCAGCTGGTCGAGGAACGCCAGGTGGGTGTTGGTGAACGGCCGCAGCGCCGCCAGCTCGATGACCGCCATCGTCTCGCCCTCGAACAGCACCGGCAGCACCAGGATGCTCTTGGCCGGCGCGGAGCCCAGGCTGGACGCGATCTGCGTGTAGTCGGGCGGCACGTCGCTCAAGAGGATGCGCTGCTTCTCGGCGGCGGCCTGGCCCACCAGGCCCACGCCCGGCTGGATGCGGGTCGGCTGGTCGGGGCGCTGCGCGTACCCGGCCAGGAGCTGCAGCATCCCCGGCGCGGCGCTCTCGCCCAGCTCCGTCGGCTCGCCGCGCTCCATCTGATAGATGACGCCGTGTTGCGCCTCGACCAGCGGCGACAGCTCGGACAGCAGCATCTTGCCGACCGTGACCAGATCGCGCTGCCCCTGCAGCATGCTGGTGAACTTGGCGACGTTGGTCTTCAGCCAGTCCTGTTCCTGGTTGCGGTCCGTGGTGGCCCGCAGGTTGTCGATCATCGTGTTGATGTTGTCCTTGAGCTCGGCGACCTCGCCGCGGGCCTCGACCTGGATCGACCGCGTCAGGTCGCCCTTGGTGACCGCGGTGGCGACCTCGGCGATGGCGCGCACCTGCGTGGTCAGGTTGGCCGCCAGCAGGTTCACGTTGCCGGTCAGGTCCTTCCAG
>CAZTZM010000100.1:0-7766 GCA_964618005.1 uncultured Myxococcales bacterium | reverse complement strand
CGCGCGGCCCTCCCCGGTGCAGATGTCCATGCAGATTGCGCTGTGCAGGCAGCGGCCGCACGAGGGGGGCGGGTGTTGTCTTGCGGGCACGTGCGCGCGCGCTCCTCGCGTCTGCGCTAGGATGCCAGCGACCAAGACGAGCGGGCCGGTGGCCGCAGGCCACTTCAGGCCCCGTCCCCGCAGAAAAAGCTCCCAGTCCGCGAAGCAGGCCCGACCCGGTCACGTCCAACCACCGACCCTCCGCGCGGAGTCGCGTCAGTGAAGGGCGTCGAGGTCAGGTCTCGCCGGCGAGCAGCTTCAGGAAGGCGGCTTCGTCCAGGGTGGCGACGCCGAGCTTGGTGGCCTTGTCCAGCTTGGTCCCGGGGCTCTCGCCGACGACCAGATAGCTGGTCTTCTGCGACAGGCTGCCCGTGACCTTGCCGCCCTCGGCCTCGATCCGCTCCTTGGCGACCTCGCGCGACATCGCCGCCAGCGTGCCGGTGATGACGAAGGACTGGCCGGTCAGGCGGCCGGTGCGCGGGGCGCGCTGCTCCTCCAGGCGGACGCCGGCGGCGCGCAGCTTCTCCAGCAGCGCCTGGGTCTCGGGGCGGTCGAAGAAGGCGCGCGCGGCGCCCGCGATGACGTCGCCCACGCCGTCGACCGCCGCCATCTCCTCGGCCGGCGCGGCGGCGATCTTGTCGACGGAGCCGAAGTGGTCGGCCAGCGCGCGCGCCGCCGACGCGCCGACGTGGCGGATGCCGAAGCCGTAGAGCAGCCGATCGATGGGGCGGTCCTTGGCCGCGGCGATGGCGCCCAGCAGGTTGGCGGTCGACTTCTCCTTGAACCCGGGGATCTGCCCGATCTCCGCGGCGGTCAGGTAGAAGATATCGGCGGGTGTGGCGATCAGGTTCCGGTCCAGCAGCTCGCCGGCCGTCCGCTCGCCCAGGTGCTCGATGTCCATCGCGCCGCGGCCGGCGAAGTGGACGATCCGCCCCAGCACCTGCGCCGGGCACTGCAGGTTCGGGCAGCGGGCCACCGCCTCGTCCTCGGGGCGCACGATCTCCGTCCCGCACACCGGGCAGTGGGTCGGCATGACGAAGGGGCGCTCGCTGCCGTCGCGCAGGCTGGGGACGGGGGCCACGACCTCCGGGATGACCTCGCCGGCGCGGCGCACGACGACCGTGTCGCCGATCAGCACGCCCTTGCGCACCACCTCCTGCGCGTTGTGCAGCGTGGCCATGGAGATCGTGACGCCGCCGACGCGCACCGGTTCGAGGATCGCGAACGGAGTGACCGCGCCGGTGCGGCCCACGGAGGCCTGGATGTCGCGCAGCTTGGTCGACTGCTCCTCGGCGGGGAACTTGTAGGCGATGGCCCAGCGCGGGAACTTGGAGGTCGCGCCCAGCTCGTTGGCGTCGGCGATCCGATCGACCTTGATCACCGCCCCGTCGATCTCGTGCTCCAGCGCGTGGCGCCGCGCCTGCATGTCGGCCACGTAGGCGCGCACGTCGTCCAGCGTGGCCAGCAGCTTGGCCTCGGGGTGGGTGCGCAGCCCCAGCTCGCGCAGGTAGGACAGGGCCTCGCTGTAGCTGGCCAGCGACTTGCCGTCGATCCGGATGAGACCGTGGAAGTAGACGCTGATCGGGCGCGAGGCGGTGACGGTGGGATCCTTCTGGCGCAGCAGGCCGGCGGTGGCGTTACGCGGGTTGGCGAACAGCGGCTTGCCGGCCGCCCCCTGCTCCAGGTTCATCTTGTCGAAGTCTTCGAGGCGCAGGAACGCCTCGCCGCGCACCTCCAGCCACTCGGGCGGCCTGTCGCCGCGCAGGCGGTGCGGGACGGCGCGGATGGTTCGCACGTTTGCGGTCACGTCCTCGCCGACGTCGCCGTCGCCCCGGGTGGCGCCGCGGATCAGGCGGCCGCGCTCGTACACGACCGCCAGCGAGACGCCGTCGATCTTCGGCTCGCCGACGTAGGTCGGCTCGCGGCCGAGCCCCTTCACCACGCGGTCGCGCCAGGCGACCAGCTCCTCGTCGTCGAACACGTTGTCCAGCGACAGCAGGCGGGACGAGTGCCGCACCGGCGCGAACAGCGCGGCCGCGGCGCCGCCGACCCGCTGCGTGGGCGAGTCGGGCGTGAGCAGCTCGGGGTGGCGCTCTTCCAGCGCCTGCAGCTCGCGCAGGAGCTGGTCGAACTCCGCGTCCGTCACCTCGGGCGCGTCGAGGACGTAATAGCGGTAGCTGTGGTGGTCGATCTGCGCGCGCAGCTCCTCGACCCGGCGCTTGGCCGTGGCGAGCTCGGACTCCTCCGCGTCGTGCATGCGAAGGTCGTATCACGACCCGAGCCCGCGCGGCGGCCTCAGCCGGCGCCACTCTCCGACAGCTTCCGCTGCCGGCGCACGGCGGTCGTGGCCGCCCACCCGAACAGCGTCGACAAGACGTCGCCCACCGAGTTGGCCAGCGTGTCCTGCGTCGGGTGCGGGAAGAAGGCCGGGAAGTAGTTCTTCAGGAAGTGCTCCACGAACTCCCAGGCCACGGCGATCCCCAGCGTCGGCCAGAAGCTGAGGCCGATCCAGGCCGCGATGAACCCGACCAGCCCATGCACCAGCGAGTAGCGATCGAAGGGCGCGTAGTTGAGCTCGCCCGGTCGAGCGGTTCGCTGCGCGACCATACAGGAAATCTGGGGCCGAACCGGGCGCTGACCAGGCTCGGGCGCAGGCGCGAACGTTCTTCGCTAACGGCCGAGGTGCAGCAGCGCCGCGGCCACGATCACGACCAGCGGCACGATCCCCCAGGCGGCCCGCGTCCACCAGATGGCGTGCAGCGTGGACAGGCGCTGGGTGGGGGGGACCGGGAGCACCGGCGGCGCCGGGGTCGCCATCGCCATCGCCGGCTGCCAGCCCCAGGGGGCCAGATCCGGCCGGCGCGCGATCTCGGCGGTGCCGTGAATGCGCCGCCGCGGCGGGCGCGCCTCGACGGCCCGCAGGTCGCGCGCCAGGCCCGCCGACACCACCACCGACGGCAGCGCCGGGTCGCACGGCGGCGGCAGGTTGGTGGGCGGGCGCTTGGGGACGCGCGGCGGCTGGACGGGCGACTTTCCGTAGCGGCGGGTCCGCGTGCGCGGCCCGTCGTCGAGCGCCACGTCCAGCGCCAGCCGCGGGACGCCGTCGCTGGTCGAGGGGTCGACGGCGATCTTGCGGATGGTGCCGGCGGCGGCGATCGCGCCTTGCTCGCCCAGCACGACGTCGACGCCGCGGTCGAGGCGCAGGAAGGGCAGGGTGGCGGTCAGCCGCACGACCTGGTCGTCGACGTGCGCCTCGCAGCGGAGGGGATGGTCGATGCCGTCGATGCGCAGCTTGGCCGGCAGCGCCTGCTGCGAGCGCGCGGCGATGAGGCGTTCGAGGATCGCCGCCGTCGCGGGCGTGAGCGCGTCGAACGCCAGCGCCAGCTCGAAGCCGCCCGCCGTCGACGTGACGCGCACGATCTTTCCAGCCACGGCGCGCGGGCCGTGCGGCAGCAGCAGGTTGCAGCGGATCTCGGTGCCGATCGGGCACGCCTCCGCGCAGAGGACCGAGAGACCGCTGGCGCTCAGGTCGAGGCCGCGACCATAGAGGCGTCCCTTTCCGTCGACCCGCGCCAGGCAGATCGCCTCATCGTACGGGATCCGTGGAGAGACTCTCCGGGACTGCGTCATGGTCCGGCGATCGAAATTCTGGTCCCCCCGCGACGACAAGAAAAGCGGGAAGCGCGACCGCACCACATTTTCGGAGGATGTTGCGCGACACGCGCTGACTCCGTCGGAGATCGGCGCCCGGCGGCGGTGAGGTAGGTGGCGCTCGCCGTTACGGCGCGTCGCTGGGCGGAATCTCCGGCCATGGCGGGAGCGGCGGCAACCCCAAAACCTCGCGCACCAGCGCGAAGGACCGCCGGTGAACCGGGCAGGCCCCCAGCCGGACCAGCGCGCGGGCATGGGCCGGCACGGGGTACCCCTTGTGCTGCGCGAAGCCGTATCCGGGGTAGGTCCCGTCCAGCTCGCGCATCCGCGCGTCGCGGGACGTCTTGGCCAGGATGGAGGCGGCGGCGATGGAGAGGCTCTTGCCGTCGCCGCCCACGATCGCCTGCTGCGGCAGCGGCAGGTCGCGCAGCTTGCGGGCGTCGATCAGCAGGTGGCGCGCCGCCGGCGCCAGCGCCGTCACCGCGCGGCGCATCGCCGCCAGCCCCGCCCAGTAGATGTTGATCCGATCGATCTCCTCGACCTCGGCGAACGACACCGCCCAGGCCACGGCCCGGGTCTTGATGATCGGCGCCAGCCGCTCGCGCGTCCCGGCGTCGAGCCGCTTGGAGTCGTCCACCTCGGGGATGCGCGTTCCGGGGGCCAGGATCACCGCGGCGGCGGCCACCGGCCCGGCCAGCGGGCTCATCCCCGCCTCGTCGACACCCGCCACGTGGGTCTCGCCGGCCGTCCAGAGCGTGGTCTCGAACCGCAGCATCTTGCGCAGGCGCTGCCCCTCGGCGCGGTTCTCGCGGCGCCGGCGGCCCACCGCCTCCAGGATGGCCCTGGCGCCGGCGCGCGGGTCGGCGGCCAGCGCGGCCTCGATGTGGGCCGGCATCGCCCGTCCGCCCTCGACATAGCGCGATCGCAAAGCCGCCAGCGGCAGGCGCTGGCCGGGCTTCTCCCTCACGGCAGCGTGGTGAGCGCGGTCCGCGCCTGCTGCGCGTGCGGGCCGACCGGCGCCAGCTCGAGATACTTGCGGAAGGCGTCGCGCGCCTCGACCGGACGCCCGGCGGCCTGCGCCGTGCTCCCGGCCACGATGTAGGCGTCCGGGGACTGCGGGTCGGTGATGATGGCCAGGTGCGCCAGCTCCATCGCCTCGTTCCGGCGCCCCTGCGCCTGCGCGGTCTCCGCCCGGTGGGTCAGGATGGCGGCCGCGTCGGCGTTCGCGCGCTCGCTCGTCTGGTTGCTGGCCTGCACGTGCAGGACGATCGCGACGATCAGGCCCAGCAGCAACAGGCCGCCCAGGACCAGCGCCGTGCGCTTGCGCAGCGCCAGGTCGGCCTGGCGGGCGTCGTGGTGGGCCGCGCCGGTGTTGGAGGTCGGCCCCTCGATCGGCTTGTCGCTGTCGACCAGCCAGTGCAGCGTCGACTCTGACAGCCCCATCTCCTGCTTGGGCTCGGCCGCCTGAACCTTGCCGGGCTCGCCCTTGGCGGGCAGCTCGGCGGTCGGCCCGGACTCTTCCGGCTTCGCCTCGGCCGGCGGCCAGGCTGGCTCATCCGCTTTGTCAGCTCGTTCCTGCGCCCCTGTCGCTCCTGCCTTGGCCGCCTTGTGCGGCTGGCCGCCCGGCCGCGTTTCGTCCTCCGATTCCGAGCTCGGCATAATCGTGTGGCGCAAGACTAGTTCATTTTGATCGCTCCCGTGTTCGGAAATCGTTCGGAAGGTCGTTCGGAAAATCGCGCGGGCGGTGCGCGGAGCCGTTCTGATAACATGGCCCAGAATGTCGAAGCTCGTCGACGACACCACCCTGGAGCGGCAACCGTCCATCGAGCCGGGACCGCCGCCACGCGGCCCCAGCGCGTATCTGCTGGTCATCGCGGGGCCCAGCTTCGGTGAAATGCACCGCCTGCAGGGGATCCGGTCGGTCCTGGGGCGGGCCGAGAGCGCCGCCATCCGCTTGCTGGATGACGGGATCTCGCGCGAGCACGCGGCGGTCGAGCGCGACGGCGGCAAGCTGATTCTGCGGGACCTCGGCTCGACCAACGGGACGTTCTGCAACGGAACGAAGGTCGAGCATCGCGATCTGGTCGACGGCGACAAGATCTCCCTCGGCGCGTCGACGATCCTGAAGTTCACCTACCAGGATCAGGTCGACGAGCGGTACCAGAAGCGGCTGTTCGAATCGGCGCTGCGCGACGGCCTGACCGCCACGTTCAACCGCCGTTACTTCGTCGACCGGCTGAACGCCGAGATGCGGTTCGCGTTCCGCCACGACAAGTCGCTGGCCCTGCTGTTCGTCGACATCGACCACTTCAAGAAGGTCAACGACACCTACGGTCACCCGGGCGGCGACTACGTGCTGGCGGCGGTCGCGCGCGAGATGATCGCCACGATTCGCGCCGAGGACGTCCTGGCCCGCTACGGCGGCGAGGAGTTCGCCATCATCTGCCGCGAGATCGAGCGGGAGGGGGCGCTGGCGCTGGGCGAGCGGCTGCGCGCGGCGATCGCCAAGGGCCGCTTCGAGCACGAAGGTCGAGTCATTCCGGTCACCGTCAGCGTCGGTGCCGCGGTGGCGCGCAAGCCGCAGCAGGCCCAGCCGCTGATCGCCGCCGCCGACGCCGCCATGTACGAGGCCAAGCGCGCCGGCCGGAACCGCGTCTTTTTCCAGGACTAGAGCGGGTCCGCGCGACCGCGCATTCTTTCGCCACCGGGCGAGTCCGTTGGTATGGTGTGCCCCGGATGAAGGGACGTCTTCGTCGCGGGCTCGTCATGGCGGGCCTGGTCGCGGCCACGAGTTGCCGCGGATCGGCCGGCCTGCACGGGGAAGGTGCGCCCGCCAATCACGCGGGCGACGAGCCGGCGGCGCAGCCGGGCGCCGCGGCGCCCGCGCAGGCGTACGCGCAGCCGCGCGGCCCGGTGTCCGAGGCCGAGGCGCTGAAGCCGCGCCCGGATCTGCCGCCGGCGCGGCGGGCGCTGGTGATGATCGGCGCCGCGCCGGTCGCGCCGTCGGGGCAGGGGGGCGCGCCGTCCGTGCCGGCGGGGCCGCCGCCCGAGGAGCGCTGGATCGACGCCGACATGGCGGAGGCGGCCGGCTACACGCTGGTCGATCTCACCGACGCCTGGACGCCGTACATCTTCGACCAGCAGGTCGGGCCCGATGGACAGCCGCTGCCCAATCGGTACCGGCGCATCTTCGTCGGGCTGGCCAACGATCAGCTGGACGAGGACGGCGAGCCGCTGCCGCCCGGCAGCAAGAATTTTCTCGAGCTCTACGGCATCTTCCCGTCGCTGTCGGTGCTGCGCGCGCGCTTCCTGACCGACGAGCAGCACCCCTGCCACGATCAGGAGAGCGCCGACGCGCTGGACGCCGTCGAGACGGTGACCTACGTCGCCCCCGCCGACATCAAGAAAGACGAGCGTCACCTGTCCCGCATTCGACAGGAGCTGGAAGAGGCGCAGCGCAAGGCGCACGCCGCCACCCTGGACGACCTGGCGGCCAAGCAGCCGGCCTTCGCCGCGAAGGTGAAGCTGATCGAGAAGCGGGCGGCCGAGAAGCCGGCCATGGCGGCGGTCGAGAAGCGCCTCACCTGCGAGGGGCTCTTGAACGGGCCCAAACAGGCCAAGCACCAGCCGGGGATCTACGACGACGCCATGCGCATGGCGGTGCGCCGCTTCCAGCAGAAGCACATGATCTACGAGGCCAACTTCCTGCGCCGGAAGACGGTCGAGGCGCTGTCGGGCACGCTGCTGGACAACGACTACGACGGCTTCGTTCGCGTCCTGCGCGAGCGCGTGGTGTCGGCGGCCGGCATCCTCGAGGACGGCTCGACCTCCCACGTCCGCAATCTGGTCGACGAATACACCAAGTCGGCGCTGGCGCAGATGGGGCTGCTCGACGGCGCCTCCGTGCTGGCGTTCTTCAAGCGCCACGGCGCCGAGGAGTTCAAGACGCTGCGGGTGGCGATGAAGCTGCCCGCGCGCCCGGACTACTACTCGGACCAGATGGACCTGTCGATCGTCGTCGATCGCGGCGACGTCTGGTACGAGCCGCCGTTCGACGCCCAGGGGCGCTACAAGCC
>CAZTZM010000099.1:0-2962 GCA_964618005.1 uncultured Myxococcales bacterium | reverse complement strand
ACCGGCGTCAGCATGTACTCGACGCCGGACTTCGTGAGCTGGACATTCGTCGGAACGGTCGTGAGACCGATCGCGGGCACGATCCTGTCGCCGCCCTACTACGGCGAGAGGCCGAAGATCCTCTACAACGCCTCCGCCAAGGAGTACTTCATCTACATAAAGATGCTGAACTATGTCGGCAACCCACCCGACTACGTCGGCGACTACGCGATCCTGACCAGCGCGAACATCGCCGGACCGTACTCCTATCGCGGCAACCTGAACCTCTCCGGCGCCAACGACTTCGAGGTCTTCCAGGACAGCGACGGATCTCAATATCTGGCGCGGACCGGCGGCAAGCTCTACAAGTTCTCCTCGGACGGTCTCACGGTTGGAAGCAGCATCGTGACCGTGCAAGGCGGGGAAGGACCGTCGTTGTACAAGGCGGGCAACATCTACTTCTGGCAGAGCTCCCAGGGAACCTACTGGCACTCCAACGACAACTCATACTCCAGCGCTACGTCCTTGACGGGTCCCTGGACCAACCACGGCTACTTTTGTCCGAGCGGTTCCGACACCTGGCAGTCTCAAGACTCCGCCGTCGTTCCCGTGACCGGGACGGCTGGCACGACGTACATCTACGTCGGCGATCGCTGGGTCAACGGCGCCCTGCCCGCCTCGACCCTGGTCATGCAACCCTTTACCCTCAGCGGATCGACCGAGTCCATCCCGACGTACAACCCGGTCTGGAGTCTCGATGTCACGGCGGGCACGTGGAAGGCCGTGACGCCGGCGGGGGTCTCGATCAACGACAGCACAGTGGGTACGGGCCTGAACCAATTCACCTACAGCGGGGTCTGGAACTCCGTCTCCCTGAACGGCGGGTTCGACGGAGACGCGCATGTCTCCTCGTCCGCGGGCGCGACGGCGACCGTGCCCTTCACCGGCAGCCAGATCCTCCTCTATTCGGCCTATGACGAGAGCTCTGGCATCATGGGCGTCACGCTGTGCGACAGCGCCGGCGTGGCTCTCACACCCGAACTGCAGGTCAGTCTCCGGTACGACGCGCCCGCCGCGGGCAACTATTTGGTCTACGCGAGCCCGGTGATGCCGAACGGTTCGTATCGACTGAAGGTCAGGGTCACGGGATTGAAGGATTGGTACAGCACCGGCACAAAGTGCACGATCGATCGCGTGCTGATCGTCGGCGGCAGTTGAGCTCGAACATCGGTCATCACCGGCGCCGTCGAATAGAACTCGTCGTTGACCACCTCGTGGATATGACGACCTCGGCATCGATGTCTTTCTTCGACCTATCTCGACCTCGGCGTCGCCGGCACGGCCGCATATCAGTTTCCGTTTGGCTCCCCCTTATCTGTTTCACGAGGGCAACCAGACCAACGCCGGTCGAGCGACCCCATTGTCGCGAATGAGGAGGCACTTGATATCGTCGAAGGAACCGCCCTGCCGACGCGTGCCGGTCGTGGCCATTCGTCGCGTGGCACTTTTGCTGAGCGTGACCCTGTTCGGCTGCGCGTCGATGCCGGCGGCTGGCTCTGGTCCCGATGCGAGTGGCGGAAGCTCAACCGGTTCCGGCGGATCCGCGAACGCGGGCGGGACGGGCGGCGCTCGGAAGACCTCGACCGGTGGTTCCGCCGGGCAAGGAACAGGCGGCGCTTCGACGGGAGGCACCGGCGCTGGCGGCCGCGCGCCCGCGGTGGACGGTTCACATCCAGAGCCGGTCGACGCCGCTCCTGTGGACGCCGCCGTCTCCACTCCGGACGCCGGCTGGCCCCCGGCCATCGATGGAACGCCCTACACGGGCAGCACGACGTCGATCACGGTCGGCGTCTCCAAGCAGATCACGGGTGGCCGGCTGGTGGCTGGTTTCGCCGGATTCAGCTTCGAGAAGAGCCACATGACCGATGGGTTCTTCACCGGGTCGAACGCGCCCCTGATTGCGCTGTTCCGCCTGCTCGGCCCTGGCTTCGTTCGAATCGGCGCCAACGACGTCGGTCGGGAGCAGTGGCAGGCTACCGCGCTCCCCGTAGCCGGTGGCACGACATCGAAGAACGTCGGCACGGCCGACCTCGACGATCTGGCGGCCTTTCTGAAAGCCACGAACTGGCAAGTAATGTACGGGCTCAATCTCAATCCGACGGCCGGGGTCTCCAACAGTGTGGCCGAGGCGACCTATGCCGCCAACGTGCTCGGGTCGAACCTTTACACCTTCGAGATGGGGAACGAACCGAGCGACTACGCCACGTTCAAGCCGGCGTGGGAGGCGATGCAATCCGCCATCAAGACCGCGGTTCCGACGGCGCAGTTCAATGGCCCGGAATCCAACACCACCAGTACGACCACCCAGTTCGCGGCCGACGAAGCCGGCCGCATCGTCCTGCTCACGCACCACCACTATGTGGGCGGCGCCGGTACCTCGAACGCGACGATTGCATACCTATTGAAGGGCGACACCGGGACCATCTCCGAGACCAGGACCTTCGTCCAGGCCGCCACCGGCGCCAAGTTGCGGGACGGGTTTCGATGGGGAGAGGACAACAGCTTCTATGGACACGGCCAACCCGGCGTAAGCGATGCTTTCGCCTCGGCGCTGTGGGGCATCGAGCACATGTTCAAGGCGGCCGAGACCGGCGCAGTCGGCGTCAATTTCCACGGCGGTGGGCAAAACATGGACGGTAACTCCTGCCCCACTGGCCCGTCGTCTTGCACAAAGCCATTCGTCTATTCACCGATCGACGAGGTCAACAGCCAGGTGACCGCCGCGGCGCCGCTGTACTACGCGATGCTCTTCATCTCGCGGGCGGGCGTCGGTAACACGCTCTCGACGACCGTGTCATCGGGGAATCTAAATGTCTTTGCGCACGCCGTGTCGCTGGACAGCGGTGGCACCAACGTGGTGATCGTCAACAACGAGGCCTCGGCCGGTCTCAGCGCACGCGTCAGCTTTGGCACCGCTGTCTCC
>CAZTZM010000098.1:0-2338 GCA_964618005.1 uncultured Myxococcales bacterium | reverse complement strand
AGGCGGTGCCGGTGGGCGCCGGGGCTTCGCCCGCCTCCGGCGCTTCGGCGTCGGCGCTGTAGCCGCAGGCCTCGTTCAGGCAGCGGATCCGCGTGCCGGCCTTGGAGACCTTCTGGACCACGAACTTGGCGCCGCACTTCGGGCAGGGCTGCGGCAGCGGGCGGTCCCACGACACGAAGTCACAGCCCGTCTTCGAGTAGTTCGAGCAGCCGAAGAAGACCTTGCCGCGGCGCGAGCGCTTCTCGGTCAGATAGCCGCCGCAGCCCTCCTTCGGGCAGGCGACGCCCAGCGAGATCGGGCTGGTGGTCTTGCACTCCGGGTAGCGCGAGCAGGCCAGGAACTCGCCGAACCGGCCGCGCTTGATCAGCATCGGCGAGCCGCAGGTCGGACAGATCTGATCCGACGGCCGCGTGGTCGCCACCACGGTCAGGCTGCCGTCGGCGTTGCGGGTGTACTCCTTGGTGTTGCGGCACTCGGGGTACCCGGAGCACGCCAGGAAGTGGCCGTTGCGACCCCACTTGATGACCATCGGCTTGCCGCACTTCTCGCAAACCTGGTCGGTCGCCTGCTCCTCGCGCTTCACGTCGCGCATCTCGATCTTGGCCTTCTCGAGGTCGCTCTTGAACGGCTCGTAGAAGCCGTCCAGCAGCTTGACCCAATCGGCCGTGCCGTCCTCGACCTGATCGAGCTGCTCTTCCATCTGCGCGGTGAAGTCGGTGCTGACGATACCGGGGAAGCTCTTGACCAGGAGGCCGTTGACCATCACCCCCAGCTCGGTCGGGTGGAGGCGCCCCTCCTTCTTCTCGACGTAGCCGCGATCCTGGACGGTCGACAGGATCGCCGCGTAGGTCGACGGGCGGCCGATCCCCTTCTCTTCCAGCTCCTTGACCAGCGTCGCCTCCGAGAAGCGCGGCGGCGGCTGGGTGAAGTGCTGCTCCGGCTTGGTCTCCAGCAGCCGGATCGGCTCGCCTTCATGCACGTCGGGCAGCGCGGTGCCGGTCTCGTCCTCGTTGGCGGCGTCCTCGACCGTCTCGGCGTAGACCGAGAGGAAGCCCGGGAACTTCATGACCTGGCCGCTGGCGCGCAGCTCGACGCGCCCGGCGGCGATGTCGATCGACGTCTGATCGAAGATCGCGGCCACCATCTGGCAGGCCACGAACCGGTTCCAGATCAGCGTGTAGAGCTTGAGCAGATCATCGTTCTCCCGCTCGTCGCGCCCGCCACCCTTGCCGCTGGCCCAGGCCTTGCGGACCGTCTCGGGATCGTACTTGAGGCCAGTCGGGCGAATCGCCTCGTGCGCGTCCTGCGCGCCCTTCTTGCTCTTGTAGACGATCGGCTCGGCGGGCAAGAAGTTCGCGCCGTAGCGCTCGGTGATGAACCCGCGCGCGTCGGCGACCGCGTCGTCCGAGAGGCGAGTCGAGTCGGTGCGCATATAGGTGATGAGGCCGACCAGGCCGTCGTCGCCGACCTCGACGCCCTCATAGAGGCGCTGCGCCAGGCCCATGGTCCGCTTGGGCGAAAACCGCAGCTTGCTCGAGGCGTCCTGCTGCAGCTTGGAGGTGATGAACGGCGGCGGCGGGTTCTTGCGCCGCTCCTTGCGCTCGACCCCCGCGACGGTCAGCGCCGCGCTCTTGATGATGTCGACGACCTCGTGGGCGGCTCCCTCGTTGGTCAGCTCGGCCCGCTTGCCGTCCAGCTTGGCGAACTTGGCGGTGAAGGGCGGGGGCGCCTGCCCCTCGACCTGCGTCTCGACGGTCCAGTACTCCTCGGGCTTGAAGGCGGTGATCTCCTGCTCGCGCTCGACCACCAGGCGCACGGCCACCGACTGCACGCGCCCCGCCGACAGCCCGCGCCGCACCTTGGTCCACAGCACCGGGCTGATCTGGTAGCCGACCAGCCGGTCCAGCACGCGCCGAGCCTGCTGGGACTCGAACTTCTTGACGTCCAGCTCCATCGGCCGGCCGATCGCCTCGTTGATCGCCTTCTTGGTGATCTCGTTGAAGAGGACGCGCTGGATGTTCGGGTTCGACTCGCGCACCTCCTCGGCGATGTGCCAGGCGATCGCCTCCCCCTCGCGATCGGGGTCGGGCGCCAGCAGCACCCGCTGGGCGTGCTTGGCGGCCTCCTTGATCTCGGCCAGCACCTTCTTCTTGCCGTCGATGACGACGTACTCGGGCTGGAAGCCGTGTTCGATGTCGATCCCCATCTTCTTCTTGGGGAGATCCTTCACGTGGCCGACCGACGCCTTCACGACGTAGCCCGCGCCCAGGTACTTCTTGATCGTCTTCGCCTTGGCGGGCGACTCGACGATCACCAGCGCGTCGCTGGTGCGCCGGGC
>CAZTZM010000097.1:0-6460 GCA_964618005.1 uncultured Myxococcales bacterium | reverse complement strand
CGCCGCCTTCGCCCGCCGCGCCGGTGGCCGAGACGCCGCCGCCCCCGCCCCCCGCCAACGTCCAGCCGCCGCCGTACACGGCGCCGCCGCCGAACGCCACGCCGGAGAGCACCGCCGACGCGCGCACGGCCCTGCGGCGCTCGATCCTCGACGCCGCCTGGCGCGCGGTGCGCGACAAGCATTACGACAAGACGCTGGGCGGCCTGGATTGGAACGCCGTGCGCGCCAAGTACGAGCCGCTGGCCCTGGCCGCCCCCTCGGAGGCCGCCTTCTATCGCGTCCTCAACCAGATGATCGGCGAGCTGGGCCAGTCGCACATGATGATCACCGGCCCGGGCGACGAGAGCGAGGACGACGCCGAGGAGGCCGCCGCCCCCGGGGAGGCGCCTGTCCCGACCAGCGACGCGATCGGCGATCCGGGGCTGACCGTGCGGGTGGTCGAAGGACGCCCGACGGTGACGCAGGTGCGGGCGGGCTCGGCCGCCGAGCGCGCGGGGATCGCGCCCGGGTTCGTGGTCACGCAGATCGGCGGGCGGCCGCTCTCGGCCCCGCACGATTCGTCGCGCCCGCTGCGCCCCGTCGAGGAGCGGTTCGCCATCCGGCGGGCGGCGGCGAGGCGGCTGGCCGGAACGCCCGGCTCACGCGTGACCGTCGCCTACCTGGACGAAAACGACCGCCCCGGCAAGGCGGTGCTGGTGCGCGACCCGCCCCCCGGCGAGCCCGTTCACGTCGGTCACCTGCCGCCGCTCTATCCAGAGGTCCACGCGTACGAGGTCGGCGATGTCGGCGTGATCGCGTTCAACCTCTTCCTGCTGCAGCCCGTGCTGGCCGACGTGAAGCAAGCGCTGGCGCGCTTCCAGGCGCACCACGTCCGCGCGGTGATCCTGGATCTGCGCGGTAACCCGGGCGGTCAGGGGGCGATGTCGATCCCGGTCGCGTCGCTGTTCGTCGACAAGCCGCTGACGCTGGGGACGCTGAAGTTCCGCGAGTTCGGGCAGACGCTGACCGCCAAGCCCGAGCTGGGCGAGGTCCCCTTTCTGGGGCCGCTCGCCATCCTGACCGACGAGGGAAGCGCCTCGACCTCCGAGATGCTGACCGCCGGCCTGCAGGAGGCCAAGCGGGCGGTCGTCGTCGGCGATTCGACGCTGGGGGCGGTGCTGCCGTCGGTGGTGGAGGCGCTGCCGGGCGGCGCGGTCATGCAGTACGTGGTGGCCGACTTCAAGACCCCCAAGGGAATCCTGCTGGAGGGGCGCGGCGTACAGCCCGACAAGCGCGTGGTCGAGACCCGCGCGGCGCTCCGGACCGGGCGCGATCCGGTCCTTGACGCCGCCCTCGTGGCCGTCCGAGGATCGCGACGCCCATGACGATCTCCAGGCAAGCGCGCCCGACGGCGCTGGTTTCTCTGCTGACGACCCTGGCGGCCGCCGGGTGCGCCGGGCACACCGCGCCGCCGCCAGCCACGGCGGGCGCCGCGGCGACGCCGGGGCTGCGCTCGCCCGACGCGATCCTGGCCGACTCCGTCCAGGCGACCGGCGGCGCCGCCGCCTGGCAGGCCCATCAGACGCAGCACACCAAGATGACGATCGGCTTGCAGGGGATGGGGATGGGCGGCCCGGCAGAGCACTTCCAGACCCGCACCAACAAGTCGCTAATGATCAGCACGCTGCCCGGCGTCGGGCAGGTGCTGGAGGGGTCGAACGGCGAGGTCGCCTGGTCGCAGGACCCCGTCAACGGACTGCGTTTCCTCGATGGCGCCGAGGCCGAGCAGTCGCGCATCGAGTCGGCCTGGAACCCGGACCTGTCGGCGCGCGAGCTCTACGCGCGGGTCGAGACGGCCGCCGGCGCGCCGGCCGGGCTCGAGTGCCTGACGCTGACCCCGCGGACCGGGTCGGCGATCCGCAGCTGCTACGACGCGCGGACACACCTTCAAGTGTCACAGGAAGGAACGCGCGCAACCCCCCAGGGCGACATCCCTTTCCGAACAACCTTGAGCGACTGGCGAGACTTCGGCGGGGTCAAGATGCCGTACGCGTCGGAGACCCAGGCCGGCCCGGTCACGATCGTCACGACGATCACCGCGGTCACGTTCGACGAGCCGGTCGACGACAAGATGTTCGACCCGCCGGCGCCCGCGGCGCCCTGAGCCACGCGAGCGCCCGATGTCGCGCAAGGTGATCCTCTGCCGCTGTGAAGACGTCACCCTGGCCGACGTCCAGCAGGCGGTGAAGCTGGGTCGAGGCACCCTGGAGGAGGTCAAGCGCTACACCGGGTTCGGCACCGGACCTTGTCAGGGGAAGGAGTGCCTACGCGAGGTGGCGTGCGCGGTGGCCGCCGCGACCGGGCGGCCGGCCGCGCTGGCGCCGTTCACCTCGCGCCCGCCGCTGGTCCCGACCGAGCTGGGCGTCCTGGCGGCCGGCCGCAAATGAGCAAGGACGGCGCCGCCGACGTCCTGATCATCGGGGCCGGCGTGATGGGGCTGGCGCTGGCCTACAACCTGGCCGCGCGCGGGCAGAAGCGGATCGTCGTCCTGGACGCGCACTACGTGGCCTGGGGCGCCTCCGGCCGGAACGGGGGCGGCGTCCGCCAGCAATGGTCGACCGAGATGAACGTCCGGCTGATGCAGGAGTCGACGGAGCTCTGCGCCCACTTCGCGGCCGAGATGGGGATCAACGTCTGGATGCGCCGGGGTGGCTACCTGTTTTTGGCCGGCACCGCCGCCGCCGCAGAGCGCCTGGGCCGCAACGTGACGCTGCAGAACCGCTGCGACCTGCCGACGCGGATGATCCCGCTCGACGAGGCGCGCGACCTGGTGCCGGAGCTGCACACCGAGCCGTTCGTGGCGGCCTGCTACAACCCGACCGACGCCATCGTGTTTCCGTGGCCGTTCCTGTGGGGCTACGCCCGCGCCGCCGAGAAGCGCGGCGTCCTGATCCGCACCGGGACCCCGGTGACCGCCATCGAGCGGCGCGGCGCCGACTTCCAGGTCACGACGCCCGCCGGGACGCTGATCGCGGCGCGCATCGTCTGCGCGGCGGGCGCCTGGTCGCCGCGCCTGGCGCAGATGGCCGGCGGCGCCCTCCCCGACCACCCCGTGCGCCACGAGATCCTCTCGACCGAGCCGCTGAAGCCGTTCCTGAAGCCGATGGTGTCGGTGATCGAGAGCGGCCTCTATGTCTCGCAGTCGCTGCGCGGCGAGCTGGTCGGCGGCCTGTCGATGCCGGAGGAGCAGAACCCCCAGAGCGAGATCCGCCTGGGCGCGCGCCTGGCGTTCCTGACCTCGATGGCGCGCGGCCTCTGCGACCTGATGCCGCGGCTCGGGCACGTGAAGGTGGTCCGCCAGTGGGCGGGCCCCTACGATCTCAGCCCCGATGGCAGCCCGATCGTCGGCGAGCTGCCCGGCGTTCCGGGCTTCTACGTCGTGTGCGGCTTCGGCGGTCACGGCTTCATGATGGCGCCCGTGGTCGCGCGCCACTACGCCGCCTACCTGCGCGGCGAGCCGCCCCACCCGTTCTTCGCCGCCTGGCGCGCCGACCGCTTCACCGCCGGCACGCCGCCCTCGCCCGATCGCGAGGAGATGATCATCGGGTAGACGCTCAGGCTTTCGGCTTGCCGACCAGGCGCGAATAGATGAGCGGGCCCAGGCTGTCGACCATCATGCGCTCGACCACCTCTTCCAGGTTGTGGCGCTGCTCGTCGCCGTCGTAGACGAAGCGGATGCCCATGCCGGGCTCGTGGTCGGCGGCGACCTCGGGCGGACGCGGCGAGCCGTCCTTGACCACCCACCGGACCTCGCCGCGCAGCGCGAGCGGCGACTCGCGCGACGGGATGAGCAGCTTGAACAGGAAGATCGTGCCGACATCCAGGGGCTTGTCGGTCTTGATGAACGTCCCCCCCTTGGAGATGTTCTTCGTGTAGTCGTAAAAGAAGGTGTTGAGCCGCTTGTATTCCACCTTCAGCTCGATGGGGGCGCGTGCCTCTCGGCGTCGATCTTCGTCGCTGGACATGATCCACCTTCAGCGACGCACCCTTCGGTCGGTACGAGCGCCTGGACCATGTTAGGCCGCCTGCGAAATACCGTCAATCGGGCCCGGGACCGGGTGGGCCTCCGCCCGCTGATCTGGGGAGTGATCCTGACACTGGTCGCCCTGACGCTGGACTTCGTTCCGCTCTACGACCTCCTTGGCTACGACTTCGCGTTCGCGCTGGGGATCGCGGTGGCGCTGGCGGGCGTCGACATCGGGCACGGCGTGATCGCCCGCGCACGCGCCAGGGCCGGTGCGGCGCCGGCGGGGGTCGACCTGGCGCGCGCCTTCGGTCGGGCGGCGGCGCTGACGGCCGGCACGCTGGCCCTGCCGCTGTTGCTGGGGCTCGCCAACGCCGCGCGGGTCAAGAACTGCAGCCTGCCGGAGGGGCTGGCGTTCTTCGCCCTGCTCCCGGTGATGAGCGCGCTCTACGCCGCCACCGCCGGCGTGCTGGCGGGGTTGGCCACGGCGTCGCCGCGCCGCGGGCGCGTGCTGGCGTTCGCCCTGCCGCTGGCGTCGATCGTCTGGACGCTGCTGCGGCTCTACCGCGATCCGCCCGTTTTCGCGTTCGATCCCTTCGGCGGCTACTTCCCCGGGCCGATCTACGACGAGGCGCTGCGCCCGCCGCTGGCGCTGCTGCTGTTCCGGATCGCCAACCTGGTCTGGATCGCCGCCGCGTTCACGCTGGCCCTGGCGGCCGTCGGGCGCGGCCGCGATCCGCGCGGGTGGCGCCGCGCGCCGGCGCTGGCGGCGATCCCGCTGGTCGTCGCGTCGGTCGCGCTCTACGCGCTGGGCGGGCGGCTGGGGTTCCACATCGGGCGCGCGGATCTGGCGCGCGAGCTGAACCGAACCGCCACCACCGATCATTTCGTCGTGCGCTACGCGGCGGGCAGCAAGACGCGCACCGATCTGGCGCTGGAGATCGAGGACCTCGAGTTCCGCTACGACCAGCTCCGCCAGACGCTGGGGGTCGAGCCGACGCCGCCCATCACCGTGTGGGACTTCCCCAGCCCCGAGGTGAAGAAGGCCCTGGTCGGCGCCGAGCACACGCTGTACGCAAAGCCCTGGACGCGCGAGATCTTCGTCCAGGGCGAGCGCTTCCCGTCGACGCGGCTGCGCCACGAGTTGGCGCACGTCTTCGCCGGCACGTTCGGCGATCCGATCCTGGGCGTGGCGCTGGCCTGGCGCTGGGGGCCGCTGCCGCACCCGGCCCTGGCGATGGGGCTGGTCGAGGGGCTGGCCGAGGCGGCCGACTCGGACGCGCCGGCCGGCGACGCCACCATCCACCAGGAGGCGGCCGCGATGATGGCCGCCGGGCTGGCGCCGCCGCTCGGCGACGTGGTCGGCGCCGGGTTCAGCACCGTGGCGGGCGCGCGCGCCTACACCATGGCGGGCTCGTTCGCGGCGTTCTTGCTGGCCACCCGCGGCGCCGACAAGCTGCGCGCGCTTTACCGCTCGGCCGGGAACTTCACCGACGTCTACCGGGTGCCGCTGCGCGATCTCGAGCGCGAGTGGCGGCAGTTCCTGGCCAAGCAGCCGCTCACCACGGGTCAGCGCGCCCAGGCCACCGAAGCGTTCCGCCGGCCGGCCATCTTCAAGCGGGTCTGCGCGCGCGAGCTGGGGGCGCGCGTCGCCGCGGCCCGGACCGCGCTGGCGACCGATCCGGCGCGCGCCGTGGAGCTGCTGCGCGCGACCTGCGCCGACGATCCCGAGGAGCCGCTCTACCAGCTGGCGCTGGCGCGGGCCGCGCTGGCCGCCGGGATGGAGCGGGTGGCCCGCGATCAGCTGGCGCGGCTGGCGCTGGACGGCGCGCTGACCGTCCCGCTGCGGGCCGAGGCGGAGTCGCTGTCGGCGGCCATCGACTTCTACGCGCGCGACTTCACGAACGCCGAAGCCCACCAGCGCGCCGCCCTGGATCTGGCGGCCACCGAGGCCGACCGCCGGCTGGCCTACGCCAAGCTGCGCGGGCTCGCCAGCCCGACCGCGCGCGGGACGCTGGGGCGCGCGCTGTTCGGCGACGATCCGACCGACCTGGACGACGATCGGGTGCTCCCCTTCTACCTCTTCACCGAGTACGCGCGCCTGACGCCGGGCGATCGCCTGGGGCCGTATCTCGTGGGACGCCAGCTGCTGTCGCGCGACCCCGCCCACGCCCTCCCCGCGCTGGCGCACGCCTGCGGCGACGAGCAGACAGGCGCGACGGCGGGTCAAGGCGCGCTGCCGCCCGAGTTCGAGCGCGAGTGCCGGCGCATGATCGCCGACGGCGCCTACCGCATGGGTGACTTCGTGCGCGCGCGCGCCGCGCTGGCGCGGCTGTCGGTCGACGCGACGGAGGCCGATCGCCTGCGTGCGCTGGACATGCGGGCGCGCGTCGACTGGGCCGCCGCCCGGCGGACGGGCCCGGTCGGGGGACCGGGCCTGGCGGCCGCGCCGTGACG
>CAZTZM010000096.1:0-3082 GCA_964618005.1 uncultured Myxococcales bacterium | reverse complement strand
CCGCCGCCCCGGCCAAGAAGTGGGTTGATCCGTTCGAACAGTAGTGAGGACCCGCTCAGGGCGCCCAGTCGACCGGGGTCGCAGCTTCGATGAGGCCCGCCGCGCGGGCCTCCTGAAACAGCACGTCGACCCCTTGGCGCGCGTCGGCCGCCATCTCGGCCGTGTCCTGGTTCGCGTAGAGGTTCAAGTAGTGGTCGATGAGACCTTGATCTGACAGGGCTTTTTCGCCTCTGTCCTCGGCCGCGATCGTGCGAATCAGCTCGCCCCGGTTGGCGAGCGCCCAGGCGATGCTGGCCCGCAGGACGCCCGAGACGCGGGCCAGCAGCTCGGGCCCCAGGCCGCGCCGGATCACGTTGACCCCTAGCGGCAGCGGCAGCGCGGTCCGCGCTTGCCAGAAGACGCCCAGGTCGGTGACCAGGTGCAGGCCGCGCTGGCGGTAGAGCAGCCGCCCTTCGTGGATCAACAGCGCGGCGTCCACCTCACCCGCCGCCAGCGCGTCGAAGATCCGGTTGAACGGCGCGATGGGAATCTCGACGCCGATCGCCTGCGGCGCGATCAGGCGCAAGACCATCCAGGCGGTGGTGGTTGCGCCCGGGATGCCGACGCGCAAGCCGGCCAGCGCCTCCGGCGCCAGCGGCTTCGGCGCCACCACCACCGGCCCATACCCCCGCCCGACCGACGCGCCGTGCGGCAGCAGCTGATAGCGCGAGGCGATCACCGGATAGACCCCCAGCGACACCGCGACCACGTCGGCCGCGCCGTCGATCGCCAGCCGGTTGAGCGTGGCCGTGTCCGCGCGCCGGTGCGTGAACGTCAGATCTCCGACATCGATCGCGCCGGCGCGCAGGGCGTGAAACATAAAGGCATCGTCGGCGTCGACCGAATAGGCGAGTGAGATCGTGGGCATGAGCGGAGCGCATCATACGTGATCGGGGCAGCCCCCATGTGTGATCAGCCATTGACCGGGGCGGCCGCGCTGGGCGATGCTGATCGGGCGGTGCGCCTGCCCTCCCCCGCTCATGCGCCCCCGACCCGCCTCATGTTGATGGCGATGCTGGCCGTGGCGGCGGTCTGCCAGGCCGCCCAGGCCGCCCCTGCGGCCCGGATCGAAGACGTCGAGGAGTCGCTGGCGCGCGACCCGTCATTCAAGGTGCGGGTCGAGGCGGCGCTGATTCTCGGTCGGTTGCACCTGGTCCGGTCCGTGCCGGCGCTGGTGGGGGCGCTGCGCGACCCGGACTCGGGCGTCCGGGCGGCGTCCGCCGACGCGCTGGGCGAGATCGGCTCGCCACTGTCACGCGACGCGCTGGTGGCGGCGCTGCGCGATCCCGAACCGCCGGTCCGCCGGGCGGCGCGCGCGGCCCTGCGCCAGATGGGGAGCGGCGACGACGGCGTGCGCGCGGCCCCCGGTGAGCCCGACATCCGGCCGCACGCCACCGTCGTGACCTCGTTCGAGGTCAAGCCGGTCGGCGATCCCGGCCACCGCGCCGGCCCCGCGTTGCAGAGCCACATGCGCGACTTCCTGATCGATCAGCTCCGCCCGTTCGGCGACGTCGATCCGGGCGAGCGGCACGGGACCTACGCCATCGACGGCGTCATCAAGTCGCTCTCGATGGCGTCGACCGGGCGCGATGTCGAGGTGAGCTGCGCGGTCCAGCTGGTGGTCAGCCGCCAGCCGACGGGCGGCGTGTTCATGCTCACCAGCGGCCAGGCGACGGTCCAGAAACCGAAGCGCCAGTTCCGGCCGCAGCTGCGACCCAGCATGGAGATGGAAGCGCTGGAGGCCGCCGTCCGCGGCGCCAGCGAGGATCTGGTCGCCAAGCTCGCGCGGCGCTAGGAGCCGTAAGCGAACCACGCCCGACGACGTGCCGCCCGGTGGGCGGCCCAGCCCGCCAACTTCCGGCCGTTTACCTGCTAGTGTCGGCGGATGGAAGACGCGGCGACCGCGGCCCGAGCGCGCGTTCGGGTGCTGCCGGCGGCGCTGGCCGACCAGATCGCCGCGGGCGAGGTGGTCGAGCGCCCGGCTTCGGTGGTCAAGGAACTGGTCGAAAACGCCATCGACGCGGGCGCCCGGCGGGTCGACGTCGAGATCGAAGCCGGCGGGCGGCGCCTGGTGCGGGTGGTCGACGACGGTTCGGGCATGCTGCCCGAGGACGCCCGGTTGGCGCTGCGCCGGCACGCCACGTCCAAGATCACCTCCGCCGACGATCTCTGGGGGCTGGCCACGTTCGGGTTCCGCGGCGAGGCGCTGCCGTCGATCGCGGCTGTCTCCCGGCTGACGCTGGCCACGCGGCCGCCGGACGCCGAGGCGGGGTTCAAGCTGACCGTCGAAGCCGGCGTCGAGACCGACGCGCGTGAGGCAGGCCTGCCGCCCGGCACGCAGGTGGAGGTGCGGGATCTCTTCTTCAACACGCCGGCGCGCGCCAAGTTCCTGAAGGCGGAGGCCACCGAGACCGCCAACGTGTCGGAGGCGATGCTGCGCCTGGGGCTGGCGCACCCGTCGGTCCATCTGCGGCTGCGGGTCGGCGGGCGGGTGGCGCTGGACCTGCCCGTGCATCGCGATCTGGGCGAGCGGGTCCGCGCCGCGCTGGCCCGCCGGGGCGCCAGCGCCCTGCACGAGGCCGACGGCGAAGAAGGCGGCCACCACGTGCGGGCGTTTCTGGCCGGCCCCGAGGAGGTTTCGACCACCGCGCGCTCGACCTTCCTGTTCGTGGGCGGGCGGTTCGTGCGCGATCGCGCGCTGCTGCACGCGCTGGCGCTGGGCTACGGCCCGCTGCTCGAGAAGGGGCGCTACCCGCTGGCGGCGCTGTTCCTCGACCTGCCGGGGCGCGAGGTCGACGTGAACGTCCACCCGCAGAAGCTGGAGGTCCGGTTCGCCCGCGCGCAGGAGGTCTATGCGGCCGTGCGCCACGTGGTCGGCGCGGCGATCGCCCGCGCGCCCTGGCTGCAGAGCAGCGGGGCGCGCGCCGTTCAGACGTTCACCGAGCCCCCGCGCTACCGCGCGCCGGCGGAGAGCGCGTCGCGCGCCAGCGGGCTGGAGGCGGCGCGGGCGCTGGGGCGCGGGGCGACCGGCGCGCTGTCGCTG
>CAZTZM010000095.1:0-52702 GCA_964618005.1 uncultured Myxococcales bacterium | reverse complement strand
GACGCCTGGTTGTCCAGGGCGCCGCCAGGCAGGTGACGCACCTCAGGAGGCCCGATACCCGATAGACTCACCGGTTCATGCAGCTGGTGATCGCCGAGAAGCCGTCCGTCGCCCGCGATCTGGCGCGGGTCCTGGGCGTGCGGGGCGCCGGGCGCAACGCGATCGGCGACGCGCGGCGGACGATCACCTGGTGCATCGGTCACCTGGTCGAGCTGGACGAGCCGGCGTCGTACAACGCCGCCTGGAAGTCGTGGCGGCTCGACGCGCTGCCGATGATCCCGGCGACCTTCAAGGTCCGCGCGGTCGAGAGCACGCGTGACCAGCTCCGCGCCGTGCGCGAGCTGCTTGGCGATCGGCGCTTCACCGAGGTCGTGAACGCCTGCGACGCCGGCCGCGAGGGCGAGCTGATCTTCCGCTATGTGTACGACATCGCCGGTAGCCGGCTGCCGGTGCGGCGGCTCTGGATCTCGTCGATGACCGACGAGGCGATATCGCGCGGGTTCGCGGGGCTGCGGCCGGGCGCCGAGTACGACGCGCTGGCCGACGCCGCGCGCTGCCGGTCGGAGGCTGACTGGCTGGTCGGCATGAACGCCACCCGCGCGGTCACGGTGACGAAACGCGACCAGACGCCCGCGCCCCGGACGCCCGGGCCGCGGGGCGGGAAGGCGAACGCCGCGCGCTCGCCCGTCTATTCGATCGGTCGGGTCCAGACGCCGACGCTGGCCATCGTGGTCAAGCGCGAGCAGGCGATCCTGTCGTTCCGGCCGCAAGACTACTGGGAGGTGCGGGGCGTCTTCTCGACGGAGGGCGCGGCGTTCAACGCGATCTGGGCGACGCCGAGCGCCGCGGGCGCGAAGACCACCGCCAGCCGGCTCGGGACCGAGGCGCTGGCGGCCGAGCTGGTCGCGCGGGCGTCGGCGGATCCGGCGGGCCCGATCGTCGAGAGCCTGCGCCAGAAGAAGTCGCGGGAGCCGGCGCCGCAGCTGTTCGACCTGACCTCGCTGCAGCGGACGGCGAACCGGCGCTTCGGGCTCAGCGCCACGCGCACGCTGGAGGTGGCGCAGGCTCTGTACGAACGCCACAAGCTGCTGACCTATCCGCGCACCGATGCGCGTCACCTCTCCAATGATCTGGCCGGCGAGATGCCGAAGCTGTTCGGGGGGCTGGCGCAGATCCCCGCCTACGCGCCGTTCGCGCGCGCGCTGATCGATGCGCCGCCGCCGAAATCGAAGCGCGTGTTCGACGACGCCAAGGTCAGCGACCACCACGCCATCATTCCCACCGGCAAGGCCGCCGACCTGGGCGCGCTCGACGTGGACGAGCGGCGGGTGTTCGATCTGGTGGCGCGGCGCTTTCTGGGCGTGTTCTATCCGGACGCCGAGTTTGCCCTCACCGACGTCGTCGTTCGCGTCGGCACCGCGGGCGGCGCGCCGGCATCCGCCCCGGCGACCGCCGTGGACAGCGTCGCCGCGCCCGACGAGACGGTGCTGGCCGCGCTGCCGCCGCCGCCCGATCGGTTCCTGGCGCGTGGCCGCGTCCGGCTGGTGGCGGGCTGGCAGGAGGTCGCCCAGATCGGAACGGGCGGCGAGGGCGAGCGCGCGGGCCGCTCGCGCGACAAGGACCCGGAGGCGGAGAGCGACCCGACCTCGACGCTGCCGCCCCTGGCCGAAGGGCAGCGCCTGGACGGCAAGTTCGAGAGTCTCGCCAAGGCGACCAAGCCGCCGCCTCGCCACACCGAGGCGACGCTGCTGGGCGCGATGGAGTACGCCGGGCGCGAGATCGAGGACGAGGCGCTGCGCGCCGCGATGCGCGACACGGGCCTGGGCACGCCGGCGACCCGCGCCGCGACGATCGAGACGCTGGTTCGGCGCAATTTTGTCGCCCGCCAGGGAAAGCAGATCGTCCCCACGGCGATGGGGATAGCGCTCATCGAGGGGTTGCCGGTCGCCAGCCTGGCGTCGCCCGAGCTGACCGGGTCCTGGGAGGCACGCCTGGCGCGCGTCGCCCGTGGCCAGGAGACGCGCGCTGCCTTCATGCGCGACATCGCGACGTACGTCGGCGACGTGGTGGAGGCGATCCGGAGGTCGCCCGCGAAGGGCATCGCAACGAACGGCGCCCCCACGAAGGGCGTCGCCCCGAAGGGCGTCGCCGCGAAGAGCTCTCCGTCGCTGACCTGCCCGCGCTGCAAGCAGGGATCGTTGATCGCGGGCAAGCGCGGGTGGGGGTGCTCCCGCTGGCGTGAGGGCTGCTCCTTCGTCGTCTGGTTCGAGTCCGCCGGAAAGCGCCTCACGGAGGCCCAGCTCCGCGACCTGGTCACGAAGGGCAAGACCCGCAAGACGGACTGGGCGCGCCCAGGCGGCTCCCAGGTTCCGGGGCGCCTCGTTCTGGACGTTACCGGCTCCACGCCGTCCGGCGGCGCGCGCTTCGAGCCCGCCTAGGCCTCCTAGGCCAGCGGTCTGTGGGGTGGCCCCAGGTACGGAAAGTCGGCCAGCAGGTCGCCGTGTGGTCCCACCCCATCGGTCTTGATCTTTCCGTTGGTGAGAATGCCCAGGAAGTAGTCGCTGACGTCATCGGTCAGCGCCCGGCCGTTGGCCGGGAAGGAGGCCGGGCGCCGCGGGTCATAGCGCATCACGTCCGGCAACAACGTCTCGGCCGTTCGCTTGGCGGCGTCGGGCGCGTAGCCGCCCGTGTGCTCCAGCGCGTGCGCGAACATGGCGACGAACTGCTTGTCCTGCGCCGGCTCGGCGGTGCGGTAGCCCTCGTTGTTCTCGCCCGAGAGAAAGGGCGTCTGCGAGGGTTTCGCCCCCCGATCCGCCTGCACCCAGCCCGCGCCCGCGCCGTCGGCCGGGACCAGCGTTCGGGCCCAGAGGTTGACCTCCTTGGACCCCAGCACGGAGTTGGGCACGTCGAACACGACGCTGCAAATGTCCTTGTCCGCGAAGAAGTCCTCTTCGGTGAACTGGAAGTTGCGGACCACGCCCAGGACATCGAAGAAGAACGGATCGCTGCGCCGGCCGACGAAGAAACGGAGATCGCCCGCTTGCGCGACCGGCGCCTCCGGCCCCATCGACACCCGAACGCCTTCGGCCAGAACGCGCCCGCCCGCGGTGTTTCCGGTCGGCTGCGCGCCCTCGAACAGGCGCAACGTCGCGGTCTGCCCGCCCTTCGAAGCCGCGAAGCGCAGCTGGTAGGTGATGTCGGCGACGAAGTCTCCGTTCGTGTCGATCCGCAGCTCGTACAGCGCCGCCGTCGAGAACGGCTCGTCGGTCGTCTGCCCGGGCGGATCGATGCTGGCCGAAGGGTGAAAGTCCATGATGAGGATCGACCGGCCCGCGTCCCCTGGCTTGGGAAAGGCGTACAGATCGGTGAAGTCGAGGCGCGCGTCGCCGCGCGGAAACGAAACGTTGGGCCCCGAGTAGTGGTGCGACATGGCCGAGACCGTAGCGACGCCCGGCAGAAGGGCCAGTCAGGGAACTCCGTATTGTTCGAGGCGCGGCGGCCGCCGTCTCAATCCAGGCTCATGAAGAACGCGCCGCCCGTGCTGGTCGAACCGGTCGACCCGCCTTGGCCGGCCGTGTGGGTCCCACCGCCCGAGGCTCCGCAACCGGCCAGGCCCAGGGCGCCGAGAAAGGAAAGACATGACCCCCAGCGGCCCGCGCACGTGACGGATAACGCCATCCGGATCAGGCGCGCGCGCTTGACCGGACCCGGACCACGGAACCATAATGGTTCCAGAACGGTTGCAGTTGCGGGTGGGAAGATGCCGGCGCTGACGCTCAAGAACCTTCCGGAAGACTTGCTCCGCGACCTCCGGCAAGCGGCTGAGGCCGACCGGCGAAGCCTCAACCAGGAAGCGATTCACCTGCTGGGCGCGGCTTTGCGGAGCGGGGCAGGGCGGCCGACGCGCGCCGCAGAAGAGGCCGCGGCGCAGGTGGCGGCCTGGCGGCGACTGGCGGGGCGCTGGCAGGCCGAGGTCGACGCGGCGACGGAGGGGCGGGGGCTGATGCAGCGTCGGTCTCGCGGGCGCAAGGTCGCGCTTTGAGGCTGCTGGACACGGACACCTGCGTCGCCCTCCTGCGCGGCAATGAGGCGGTGATCGCCCGCCGCGCCGCCACCGACGATCAGGTCGTCACGACCTGGATCACCGCCGCGGAGCTGTATTTCGGTGCCGCGAAATCCTCGGCCCCCGAGGCCAACCGGGATCTGGTCCGCGCCTTCCTGTCGACGCTGGACGTGCTCGGCCTGAACGACGCGGCTGCGCAGATCTTCGGCGAGGCAAAGGCGCTCCTGGAACGCGGCGGGCGTCGTTTGGCCGACGCGGACCTGTTGATCGGCGCGACCGCCGGCGCGCACGGCGCGACCATCGTCACCGGCAACAGGAGACACTACGAGCGAATACAGGGTCTTTGGATCGAGAACTGGATTCGAAGCTGAGCGCCAGCTGACGTGGCCTTGTCGTTGGCCTTCTCGTCGTGCTCTCGCAGAAGGTCAGGCGTCATGCCGAGACTTTTTTGTCTCGGGTGTCGATTTCGCGGTCGCCCGTTCGCCTTTCTGGTGAGAGCGTGAGGGCCGGCTGGCCCCAGAAAGGTGACGACCATGAAGTACCTGCTGTTGACCTACGAGAACGAGAAGCGCTGGGAGAACGGTTACGACCCCAAGGAAATGGAGGAGTACGGCAAGTTCAGCAAGGAGTTCGCGGCCGAGATCCAGGGCGGGAACGCCCTGAAGGCGACGAAGACGGCCACCACGGTCCGGGTGCGCGACGGCAAACGCCTGGTCACCGACGGTCCGTTCGCCGAGACCAAGGAGCAGCTCGGCGGCTTCTACTTGATCGAGGCGCCCGACCTGGACCACGCGATCGCCATGGCCGGGAAGATCCCGGCGGCGCGCCACGGCAGCGTCGAGATTCGACCGATCATGACCTTCGCGTGATCGATCTCGGTCGCCTTTACCGGGCGGAGTGGGGGCGGCTGCTGGCCGCCCTCATCCGGTCGTTCGGCGACTTCGATCTCGCCGAGGAGGCGTTGCAGGAGGCGTTCGCCGCCGCGGCGGCGGAGTGGACCGCCGCCGCGCCCGAGAACGCCCGCGGTTGGTTGTACGCGACCGCGCGCCACCGCGCGCTCGATCGGCTGCGCCGCGAGCGGATCCTGACGGGCAAGCTGGCGGAGCTCGCGCGGGAGTCGGACGGCGATCCGCCAGCGGCCGATTCTGCCTTGGATCTCACCGTGCCCGACGAACGCCTGCGCCTGATCTTCACCTGCTGCCATCCCGCGCTGCCCCTCGAGGCGCAGGTGGCGCTGACCCTGCGCACGGTCGGCGGCCTCACGACCGAGGAGATCGCCCGGACCTTCCTTCTGCCCAGCGTCACGATGGCGCAGCGGCTGGTGCGCGCCAAGGCGAAGATCCGCGAGGCGGGAATTCCCTACGCCGATCCAAGCCAGGCCGAGCTCTCCGCCCGCACCGAGGCCGTCATGACGGTGCTGTACCTGATCTTCAACGAGGGCTATGCGGCGGCGCAGGGTGAGGCGCTGGTCCGTCGCGAGCTGTGCGCCGAGGCGATCCGCCTGGCGCGGTTGCTGTGCGCGCTGCTGCGGCCGCCGCCCTCGGAGGCGCTGGCGCTGCTGGCGTTGATGCTGCTGGTCGATTCGCGGCGCGACGCGCGGACAGACGCCGCCGGCGATCTGATCCTGCTGGCGGATCAGGACCGCGCGCGCTGGGACCGGGCCGCGATCGCCGAGGGGATCGATCTGGTCGTGCGCGCGCTCCGGTTCGGCGCTGCCGGGCCATACGGGCTGGAGGCCGCGATCGCCGCCGTCCACGCCGAGGCCGCCGTGGCCGCGGAGACCGACTGGCCGCAGATCGCCGCGCTCTATCGCCGCCTGCAAGAGGTGGCGCCCTCGCCGGTGACGGCGTTGAATCGCGCGGTGGCCGTCGCGATGGCCGAGGGTCCCGCGACCGGCCTGACGCTGGTCGAGGAGCTGGCCGAAGCGCTCGGCGACTACCACCTGTGGCACGCGGCGCGCGCCGATCTGCTGCGGCGGCTCGGCCGCCGGGCGGAGGCGGCCGCGAGCTATCGGCGCGCCCACGCCCTGGCGCGCAATGAGCCCGAGCGCCGGTTCCTGGCCCGCCGGATCGCGGAGTGCGACGCCGCTACATCAGCGAAAACGGAAACGTGACGACCTGATTGGAGTCCGACGCAGGGAAGCGCAGGCCGCCCACGACACCCTTGATGCAGCCGGTAAGGCCGCCCTTGTGCAGAATGACCGGCGCCTCGACCTGCACGCCCTTCACGGCGCCCGTGCGCATTATGCGGAGCCTCACGGAGACGCGCCCCGGGACGTCGGTGTACTCGTCCGGCCGCGCGCGCGCGATGCACCCCAGCACGGCGTCCTCCTTCGTCCGGAAGCGCCCGTCGATCTCGTCCTGCGACAGCTCGTGCCCGACGGCGTCCTTCGAGAGGTCGAGCCGCTGGTTCTCGGCCCGCGACAGGTCCTCGCCCTGCCAGACGATCTTGAGATCGCCAGGGCGCAGCTTGACGGGTTCAGGCTCGGCCACGGCCTGACGGCGGCCACCGCTCGGCGCCTGTGACGGCTGCGAGATCGGGTCGAAGACATCCGAGGGCGCCGTCTCGGTCGTCGCGGCGCCGCCCGGCGCCAGCGGCGCGCGCTCCTCGGCCGGCGGCGGAGGAGCGAGGCCAGGGCCGGTGTCCTGGCCCGGTGATGCTTCGCTCGGCGGCGCCGACGCCACGAAGGTCTCGTTGCGCGCCAGCCGCCGCGCGCCGTGCCGCCGCCGGCGATGACGGTCCTTGCCCTCCTTGGCGGGCGCGCCGGCCGCAGCGACCGGCGCCTTGGGCGCCTGGAGCGACCGCCGCCAGTAGAGGACGCCGGCAAGTCCCGCGGCCGAGAGGACGACCAGTATCAGGAACGACTTCAATGTCCGGTGCCACCCTACCAGAGGCTTGCGCGGTTTTGTGTCTTCTGACGTGACGGGACCACTCGCGCGACAGGAGCGATCACCTCCGCGTGAAATAAATCCGGGGTCATCCGTTTTCTGCGGGCGCGCGGAACGGGCGAATCGAGGAGTGGCGAGATGAACGACTCTCGGAGGACGGGGATACGGGACTGGGGGCTCTGCGCGGCGCTGGCCGCGGGCGGCGGGGACCTTCGTCGATGCCGGCCCCGTCGTGTTCGAGATCGATACGGTCACCGACTGAGCCGGCGCCCGATTTCTTGATCGCGGCCGCGTCGCGCCCTGGCCGGGCGGGATCGCGGTGTCCATACGGTCAGCGCGTCAATCAACCAACCATTTGAATCCGGAGGAGCCCATGGTCTGGAATCGGATCGTCACGCGTCAGCTCTTGTTGCTCATGGTCTTGGCGCCGGCCTGCGGCGCCGAGCCAGCCTCCGCTCCGGTGTCCGTCGGCGCGGAGCTCGCCGCTGGTCTGCCCGCGCCGAGTCGGGGGCAGATCCGGGAATTTCAGATCCCGACTTTTCCGCAGGGGCCCGTCTTCCCGCAGCAGATCGTCACGGGTCCGGACGGTCAGCTCTGGTTCACCACCGGGTTCGCGTACCTCGCCCGGATGTCCCCGGAGACCCACACCACCTCGCTGGTCCCGGTTCCCACGACAGCGTTCCGGATCGTCGTCGGGCCCGACCGCCACCTCTGGTTCGGGACCGGCACGGGCGTTGCGCGCCTGTCACCTCGCACCGGCGATGTCGTGCAGATCCCGATCCCAGCCCTGGGGTTCTTTGCCGATCTCGCGGCCGGTCCCGACGACGCGGTCTGGGTGCTGGGGGCCGAGTCCCTGGTGCGGGTCGCGATCGACGGAAGCACGACGGTGTTCCCGATCCCCGATGAGTTCGGGAGCTCCGGTGACCGCTTGGTTGCGGGTCCGGACGGCAACCTTTGGTTTTCTCGCGGCGCCGACAGCGCCCCGTCCTTCTACCGGGTGACGCGAAGAGGGGTGATCACCGCGTTCCCGGTGGCCACGCAGGGCGGGATCGAAGGTCTGGCGGTGGGGCCGGACCGCGCGATCTGGTACACGCAAGGCGGCGGCTTGCCGGGCGAGAACGCCATCGGTCGGATCGCGATGGACGGTGTCACAAGCACGGTGGTTCAGCTGCCTGACAGCGACACCACCCAGCCAGACCCGCCCAGCAACATGCCGATCGCGATCACCGCCGGACCCGACGGGAAGATGTATTTCACGACCTACTTCGTCCAGCCCCTGAATTACATCGGCCAGGTGACGCCCCGGGAAGCGCTCACCACCTTCGACATCCCGACCAGCGGGGCGGCGTCGTTTGGCATCACCCCCGGTCCAGACGGCAACATCTGGTTCACGGAGAACTTCAACGCTCGGATTGGCCGTCTCATCCTGGGGTGTGAGGCGGGAGGGCCGGGTCACTGATCGCCGCGCGCGATCCGGGCGATGACACGATCATGACGATCTTGTGAAGGAGGAGCTGCGACGGGAGGAGCAAGCTCTAGGAATGCCGCCGGCCCCAACTCATCCGGCACGGGGACCGCTCGATCCCCGCGCTCTCAAGGACCTGCATGCCCGCCTGGACGCGCGGGGTCTGTTCGCGCCGTCCCGCTTCTGGACGCTGAAGCTCTTGCTCTGGATTCCGGCGTTCCTGCTCTCGTACCTGGGCCTGTTCTTGCTGCCGTTCGGGGCGGTGTGGTTGCTGCTGGCGCTCGTCGCGTCGGTCGGCCTGCTGACGATGGGCTACGTCGGTCACGACGCCGGGCACTTCGCGCTGTCGCGCAGGCGCTGGGTGAACAACCTCTGGGGCCAGTTCGGGATGACCTTCCTGTGCGGGATGAGCTTCGGTTTTTGGCGGTCGCGCCACAACATGCACCACGCCCAGTGCCAGACGGTCGGCGGCGACCCCGATATGCACTTCGGCGTGCTGTTCTCGGTCTATCCAGGCTCGGCCAGCTGGCGCACGCCGCTGGGGCGGTTCTTCCTGAGGATCCAGAAGTGGGCGTTCTGGCCGCTCTCGGCGTTCTACTGGGTCACGCTGCGCTACGACGCGATCCGCGACCTCTTCCAGCGGCCGGCGGAGACGAAGGTCGATCGTTTTCTGATGCCGCTCCACTGGATGGTGCTGCTGATCGTGCCGGGGCTGGTCTTCGGCTGGCCGACGGCGCTGCTCGCCTACGTCAGCGTCTCCTGCCTCTCGTCCCTGATGACCGCGTCGGTCTTCATCCCGAACCACATCGGGATGCGGCGCTTCGAGCCGGGGCACGGGATCAGCTACCTCGAGCAGCAGATCACCAGCAGCCGAAACATCGCCAACCCGGCGCTGCTCGACTTCTACTACGGCGGGCTGAACTCTCAGATCGAGCACCACCTGTTTCCGCGCGTCGCGCACAACCGCTACCGCGCGATGCGCCCTGTCGTCCGGGCGTTTTGCGCCGAACGGGGGATCCCCTATTACGAGGTCACGCTTCTGCGTGCGCTCGCCTCGGTGGGCACCCACCTGGGCGCCATGACGGCCGCCTACCTCACCGAGACGCGGGCCGTCGCGACGCCCGTTCGCGGGTGAGATGGCACCAAGGCGCCGGGCGTGGTACCTCTGATGGCAAGTCCTTTTCCTTGTTCGGATTCGTCTCTGCGTCGCAGCTTCGCCTGCCCCCGCTCGAGGTCGATCGTCGGCAGGCTGGAGGCTTCTGGACGACGACAGTTTTCGTCGAATGCGACACAAGGAGAAATCAAATGGGTAGACGTCTTTATGTTGGGAACCTGTCTTACGACACGACCGAGCTGGACCTGAGGGACGTGTTCGGCAAGCTCGGCACCGTCACCGACGCCAAGGTGGTGATGGACCGCGAGACCGGGCGGCCGCGGGGCTTCGCCTTCGTCGAGATGAGCAGCGACCAGGAGGCCCAGACCGCGATCTCGGAGCTGAACGGGCGCGAGCTCGGTGGGCGCGCTGTCACCGTCAATGAGGCGCAGGAGCGCTCCGGTGGCGGGGGTGGTGGTGGCGGCCGTGGGCGGGGTGGCGGTGGTGGCGGCGGCGGCGGCGGACGGCGCTGGTAACCGAAGACAAAATCAAATGACGCGGCGCCTCTCGGGGCGCCGCGTCGCTTCCGTTGTCAGCGCGAGGCGGCGATGAGTCCGTCCGCCAGCCAGCGACCGACGATCTGAAAGGCGCGCTCGGGCGCGCGCTCTGCGGGGACGGTTTCGCTCAGGCGCTCGCACAGCTGGTCGAGCCGGGCTCCGGTCCGGACCATCGGCAGCAACGGCTCCTCGTCCGCGTCGACCGGCCGGTGGTTGACCTCCAGGTCCTGCCGCCAGACGAGCAGCGTCTCCGGAATCATACGGATGGGAGCCTGGGCCTCGCCGGCGCCGAGCGCGCGCCATGAGGTAGAGAGGGTGAAGCGGCTGGTGACGACGGCATGGCCGGGAATGGCCCGCAGGTGCAGCGTCGCGATCGTGTCAGGCGGCAGCGCGCGCACCTCATCCAGGGTCAGCACCTCGGTGTCCGGACCGTCGTAGAGATCGAGGTGCAGCCGCTCGAGAACGGCCAGGTCGGGGGCAGCGGGATGGCGTTCGGCCAGCGCGTGCTGGGCCAGGAAGCCGGGGAGGCGGGCGCCGGCCTCCCTCAGCGACGGGTGCGCCGGCCGGCACGCGATCAGATAATCGGTGACCAGATTGTGAAAAGCGTCGTCGCCGACGATCGCGACGACTCGCTTGTACTCGTCCCGGAGCACGTCCCGGATCCGGTAGAAGTACATGTCCGCGTAGATCTCCACCCGCTCCACGGCGGACAGACGCGCGCCCGGCTTGACGATCGACTCCAGCTCCGACGGTCCACGCCCGAGCTCCGCCCAGCGGACCGCCGCGCCCTCGGGCGCGGTGATGAGGTCGTAGAGGGTCGCCTGCAGCTCGGCGAGGGGGACCGGCGTGCGCCGATCACCCATGGGCCACGCTCGGCGCCGCGCCGGTGTTCGTCACCTCCGCCATGATGGCGGCCGCCTGGCGGGCCTCGGCGATCACCTGCGGGAGCGGCGGGATGTCGTCGTCACGCTCGATCAGGGTCGAGACGCGGCCGAAGCGCTGGATCGCCTCGCGGTAGAGTGACCAGACCCCGTCGCACACGGGGTGATCGTGCGTGTCGAGGAGGTGGGTTCCCTCGTCGCGGTGGCCCGCGAGATGGATCTGCTTGACCCGGTCGGCCGGAACGCCGGCCAGAAACGCGGCGGGGTCGAAGCCGTGGTTGTGGGCGCTGACGAAGATGTTGTTGACGTCGAGCAGGAGCCCGCAATCGCTGCGCCGGGCCAGCGCCGAGAGAAACTCCCATTCCGGCATCGAGGCGTGCGCGTACTCGAGATAGCTCGACACGTTCTCGATCAGGATTCGCCGTCCCAGGCGCTCCTGGACCGCTTGCACCCGCCGAACGACGTGGTCGAGCGCCTCATCCGTGAACGGCAGCGGCCATAGATCGTGCCCGGTGTGCCCACCGTAGCTGGACCAGCAGAGGTGGTCCGAGATCCAGGCGGGCTCCGTCTCGTGCGCGAGCGCGCTCAGATTCTCCAGGTACTGCCGGTCGAGCGGATCGACGGAGCCGAGTGAGAGCGAGACGCCGTGGAGGACGACCGGGTAGTGCTCGCGCACTTTGCGCAGGACGCGGCGGGGGTTGCCCCCCGCCACCATGAAGTTCTCGGTGATGACCTCGAACCAGTCGACCGCGGGGTGAGCCGCCACCACCTCGGCGTAGTGGGGCGGCCGCAGCCCGATGCCGTGGCCCAGGAACGCGAACTCCTGCATGGCGGTGCCGTTACTCAAGGTCCTCGCCAGCATACCGCCGGCGAGGACCCGAATGTCGCCAGCCCTACTTCTTCTCCGGCTCGGGGGCGACGGTGCCGCCCTTGTCCGTGCACTTCTTCTCGGTCATGGACATCCAGCCCTTGCCCTTGCACCCGTTCTTGCCCTTGCAGTCGTTGTCCGCGCCCTTGCAGCCGCCCTTGCCCTTACAGGCGTTGACGCCTGCACAATGGATCTTGGCGTCCTTCGCCGACGCCACCAGCGGCGCCCCCACCGTGAAGAGTCCGGCAACCGCCGCTGCAACAAATGCTCCCTTGGTCGTCATGCTCGTCTCCTATGTCCCGTTTGTTCATGACCCTCGCACCATGCGAGCGAGTCAACCTTGCTTTCCCACGCGGCGCATGCCACGCCTCCGAGGTGATACAGCATGGCCGCCGATTCGGATCTTGCAAAGCCATCGGCTCCACTCGATTTGGCCGGCTCATGGCCGTGATCGCCTTCGTAATCGCGACCGCGGAGTTGAGGCAGGCTGGCGCGACCGGCGCCCAGCTTCGATACGAGGTCGTGGCCAAAGCCGACGGCAGCGATCTGCAGATCGAGGTCAGTGTTCCGGCGGGCCTGCGTTCGGCGCTGGTCGTGGATCCGGAAGCGACCGCTTTCGTCGACGACGTTCGGCGTGAAGAGTTCGGCCACTGGGTGACGGTCGCCCGAACGACCGCGGGGTGGCCGGCGCCGGAATGCCGCCGCTCGGGCTGCCGGATCAGATACCTCTTTCACCTTCGCGCCGCCGCCCACGCCATCGATGATCCCGACACCGCCGCCGAGCGTGGAGGTGCCCTCGTGGGACCCGCGTCGACCTGGCTGCTCCGGCCAGAGGCGCTGCCCGACGGCGGGCTGCGCGCGCAGGTTCACGTGACGATGGCGCCGCCCTTCGCCTTCGTGACGGGACTGCCCCGCGTTTCGCGCGAAGCAGACACGTACCTGGTCGCGCTGCTTCCCTATTTCGTCTCGCCGTACGCGGCGTTTGGCCGCTTCGATCACGACGAGATCAAGGCTGGCGGTGTCACCCTCGATCTGGAGGTCGAAAGCGGCGGCCTGACCCGTGAGCTTCCCCGGCTCCGCACCTGGGTGGGCGCGGCCGCCGCCGCCGTGTCGACCTATTACGGGCGCTTCCCCGTCGATCACGCCCTCCTGCTCGCGGTTCCGCAGGCCGCCGGCTTTCACGGAAAAGCCCTGGGGGGCGGTGGAGCGACCGTGCTTCTTCAGATGGCTCCCGGCGCCGACCTCACCGACCCTGGTGTCGACTGGCAGGCGGCGCACGAGATGGTCCACCTGGCCGTCCCCGAGCTCCCGCGCGACCAGATCTGGCTCTCCGAAGGCCTCGCGACCTATGTCGAACCGCTCGCCCGCAGCATGACCGGCGAGCTGTCGCCCGAGTCCGTGTGGCGAGACCTGGTCAAAGGATTGCCGAAGGGCGAGCCCGAGCCGGGCGATCGCGGGCTCGATCGAACGCACACCTGGGGGCGCACCTACTGGGGCGGCGCGCTCTTCGCCTTCCTCGCGGATCTCGAGATCCGCAAGGCCACCGACAACCGGCAGTCGCTGATGACGGCCTTGCGGGGAGCTCTGGCTGCCGGAGCTGACGCGCGTGTGCAATGGCCCGTCGAGAAGTTCCTGACCGCCTGCGACCACGCCACGGGGACGACGGTGCTCATCGATCTCTATCGCCGGATGGCGACCCATCCGGTGAAGGTCGATCTCCAGGCGATCTGGCGAGAGCTTGGCGTGTCCCTCTCGGCCGACCAGGTCGATCTCGATCCGCGCGCGCCGCTGGCGGCCATTCGCCGCAGCATGATCGGTCGCCAGGATCCCTGAGCTCGCCTCCATGCCGTTCCTACGTCCCGGAGGTCGGGCGGTTACGGACTAAATCGACCGCGCGGGGCGGCGGTCTCGCGGGTGCGGAGCCGTGACACCAGCCGATCGAGCGACAGGGGACCGGCGCCGCCGACAGCGAGCCACAGGAAGAAGACCAGATAGCTCCACTCTTCGAACCCGACCAGCGCGGTTAGACCGGTGATGTCGCCGCGCTTCGCGGTGAGGATCGCCACCACCATGGTAAAGGCGAGGGGGAGCGAGACCAGGCGGGTGCCGAGGCCGAGCAAGACCAGGATTCCGCCGAAGAACTCCGTCGAGGCAGCCAGCCGCGCGTTGAAGGCGGGCGCGGGGATATGGAGGCTCGCGAAGAAGTCGGTCACGTCGCCCAGCGAGTGGAGCTTGCCCCAGCCGGTTCCGATGAACACCAGTCCGACGGTCAGGCGAGCCAGCGTGGGCCCCAGGAACGAGAGCCGGTCGGCGACGGCGCGCAGGCGGGCGAGCGTGGTGTCAATGAAGGTCAGCATGGCCGCTCCTTTGAAGGTGAAGAAAGGTGACCTCTCTACGTCCGGCGAAGAGATCGGTTACGCGGGGCGATCGGCGTAACCGACTGTCGTGCGAAGCGTATCCCTTGTACCGATGCGCGCGCTCTCGATTTTGTCGCTCGCCGTGGTGGCCGCGGGATGTTCGTCCGACGCTTGGGGCGCTCCGGCCGCCTGGAAACGGGTGGTCCTGGTGGAGCTCTTCACCTCGCAAGGGTGCAGCTCCTGTCCGCCGGCCGACGCCTTTGTTCGTGAGCTCCCTCACCTGGGATTGGGGCGCGATCGGGTGGTCCCGCTGACGTTCCACGTCGACTACTGGGATCGCCTGGGATGGACGGATCCCTTCGCGAGCCCGGCCTTCACCGACCGCCAGGAGTGGTACGCGCGCTCCAACAAGCTCAGGTCGCCGGACGGGGCGGCCGGGCTGGACGGGCTCTACACACCCCAGATGATCGTGGACGGCGCCGTCCAGTTCTCCGGGCAGCGCCGAGAGACCGCCGCGCACGAAATGGCGCGGGCGGCCGAGCGGCCGCCGGCTGTCGACCTGGCGGTGCGGGCGGCCGTCCGAGGGCCGACGGTCGATCTTGCTGTCGAGGTCTCGGGCCCCGGGCGCGAGCAACGCGATCGGGATTGGCGTCTGGTCGCGGCTCTGGTGGCGAGGGAGGCGCGCACGCCCGTTCACCGTGGCGAAAACGCGGGTGAGGTCCTCGACGAGGCGGCGGTCGTACGGTCGCTCTCGGCGCGCATTCCTCTGCCGCCTTCCGGGAGCCCGGCGCGGATTCAGCTCTCGAAACCGGCCGATCTGGCGTGGTCAGCCGTCGACGTGGTCGTCTTCGTCCAGTCCGAGGTGACGCGCGAGATCGGCGTGGCCCGCGCCATCGACGTGCAGGATCTCCGCGGGCGATAAAGGCGGCTGCGCCGCTGCAGGTCCTCCAGCGGATCAGCGCCTATGGCAGCGTCCACCGGGGGACCGGCGATCAGAGTGCCCAGGACGGCCAAACAAAAGTCAACGAGTGCCGAAGAGAAGGTATGACGTCCCCGTTGTCCTCCAGCGCTCCCGGCGACCTTCGCCCCTATCAGCGCGCCGCGGTCGAGGCGGTGCTGGCGGCGCGGCGCGCCGGCAAGCGGCGGCTGCTCGTTCACCTGCCCACGGGCGCCGGCAAGACCGTGATCTTCGCGCACCTGGCGCGGCTGGCGCGGCGGCAGGTGTTGGTGCTGGCCCACCGCGAGGAGTTGCTGGCGCAGGCCCGCGACAAGCTGCAACGCGCGCTGGGCGGCGCGGCCGTGGTGGCCATCGAGCGCGGGGCGCTGCGCGCGCCACCTGACGCCCGCGTGCTGGTCTGCTCGATTCGTTCGCTGCACGAGGCCCGCCTGGCCAAGGTGCTGCGCGGGCGGGACGTGGGCCTGATCGTCTACGACGAGTGCCACCACGCGGCCGCCGAGGACAACTTGCGCGTGCTGCGCCAGCTCGGCGTCTTCGAGCCGATGTTCACGGGCACCCTGCTCGGCTTCACCGCCACGACCGCGCGCGGCGACGGCCAGGGCCTGGAGGCGGTCTTCCAGGAGATCGTCTACTCGCGCGCCCTGCCCGAGCTGATCGAGGACGGTTTCCTGGCGCCTCTCCGGGGCTACCGCATCGCGACCACCGCCGACCTGCGCCAGCTGGCGTCCACGGGCCTCGACTTCGACGAGGAGCAGCTGGCCGAGGCGGTCGACATCGAGGAGCGCAACGCGCTGGTCGCGCGATCGATCCAGGAGCTGGCGCGCGATCGGCGAACGATCGCGTTCTGCGTAACCGTGAACCACGCCCGCCACCTGGCCCACGCGCTGAACACGCTCGGCGTCCCCGCCGGCATCGTCCACGGCGCCATGTCGGGCGAGGCGCGCGCCCAGGCCCTGGCCGACTTCCGCGCGGGCCGCGTCCAGGTCCTCACGAACGTGGGCGTCCTGACGGAGGGCTTCGACGATCCGGGCGTGTCGTGCGTCGCCATGGCGCGCCCCACACGCGCCGAGGGCCTCTACGCCCAGTGCGTGGGCCGCGGCACGCGCCTCCACCCCGGCAAGACCGATTGCCTCATCCTGGACTTCGTCGATCTGACGGACCTGAGCCTGTGCACCCTGCCGTCGCTGTTCGGCGCGCCGCGCGACCTGGACCTGCGCGGCGGCGACGCCGTCCTTGCCCGCCGCGCCTGGCTGGCCATCGAGTTCGATCGCCCCGGCTTCGAGCTGGAGGCCGGCGCCGTGACGCTGGCGGAGATCCAGGACCGCGCCGCCAGCTTCGATCCCCTCACCCTGCGCACGCACGAGGACGTGCGCGCCATCTCCGGCCACGCCTGGTTCTCGCTCGGCCGCCACGGCGTCGGCCTGCACTTCCAGCGCGCGGGCCGCGTCAGCGAGGTGCTGGTCCTGCGCCGCCCGGGCCGCGGCAAGTGCTGGGAGGTCGTCATGGACGGCCGGCCGATGGAGCGGTTCTCGCGCCTGGAGGCAGCCGTCGAGGCCGTCGACTTCGAGCTCGAACGCATGGGCCGAGGCGCGGTCCTGTCGGCCGCGCCGGAGGCCGCGTGGCGGCGGGCGGCGGCGCCGGCCGGCGTCGGAGAGGCGGCCGGTTCTCGCGCCGCGAACCTCGGCGAGGCGTTGCGCCTGAGCGTGTGGCGGCGGTTCTACCCGCGCGGGCCCCGCAACGACGGCCCCGGAGCGGCCGATGACCGTGCGTGACCTCGAACGCGCCCCTCAATTTTGCCGGCGACAGCGCCCCACCAGGCCCGTCCGTCCCGACCGCGAGGGAGGTGCAAGCGATGGGCGTGCTCGGCCTCGACCTGCGCAAGCCGGGCCGGGTCGCGCTGATGGATCAAATCGGCGCCACCCTCGCGATCCCGTCCGGCGGTTGGCACGGACAGGCCCGCCTGTTCGCGGGGCCCGACCTCCGCCTGCGGTGGCTGCTCCAGCGGCTCTCGAACGAGCACGGGGCGAAGCTGGTGGCTGACAACCTCGCCCGCACCGGCCGATACGTCGACGTCAACCCGATGCTGGCCACGGTGAGCGCCGCCCGCGAGTCCGACCGTTCGCTGACAGCGACGGGCACGGCCATGGTCGACACGTTCAACGAGGGCGGGCTGGACTACTTGTGGCAGCAGAAGAACAAGCTGGGCCTGCCCGGCGCGATCATACGAACCTGGCAGCAGGGGCGCAGCGGGGTGAGCGTCGAGTCGCACCACACGGTCTATCCAGCCAGGATCCCGGCGAACGACCAGTTGCTGGCCTACGCCGCCCAGATCGCAGCCAGCTTCAGGCTGAACTTCCACGCGAGCCTCCGGCGGGAGTTCGGACGTGAGGCGGAGGCCGCTCTGGCCAACGCTTCCCGCAAGGCGCTGCTGGTGTGGCAGGCGTATACGTTTCTCGCTCCCGGCGGTGGCCCCTACGATCCGAACAGACCGCTCCGCGAACAGCTGGGCATGAGCTTCGGTCATCGCTCGGCGCTGAGCCTCTACGCCCACAACGCCCGGCAACAGGGCCGGAAGCCCAGCCTCGACGACATCGTCACGGACAGAACCTTGCTGGTCTCTCTGGAGTGGTTCCACAGCGCGAAGACGCGGGCAGCCGAGGCGCTGTTCATGGAACGCCTGCTCAAGCGCGCCCGCGAGCTGCTGGCACACTAGACTCGCCTCATGGTGTCGTCCCTCCTAGGCCTCGCCGCGCTGCTGTGCGCGGCTGCCCAATCACCCTCTCCGGCGATGGTGGGACAGTGGGAGAAGGTCTTCGACGGCGGTCCCAACGATTGGGTCTACGCGGTGGCGGCGGTCGGCCGCGATGATTGGTTCATCGCCCTGGCGGGTGGCGTGGCCAAGGTGACGAAAGGCAACGTCGAACGCTACGCGACGGCCCCCAGGCAAGTCGAAGGCCTGCTGGTCGCGTCCCCCAGCAGTGTCTACGCCTTCGGCGACGGCGAGCTCGTCGTCCATCATGACGGCCAGCAGTGGACGACCGAACATGTCGGTCCGCCGCCGCCGAGGCCGCGCCGTCGAGGGACGGGCGCACCCGACATGCTGCAGGAGGGATACTTCAGCGACGCGACGTTGGTGGCGTTCGGGCCGTCGCTGGTGACGGTGAAGCAGCCCGATGGATCGTGGGGCTATCCGCCGAAGGACGAGAGGCAAAAACTGTGGGACGCGGGCGGATCGGGACCTCAGATCGTGAAGCCACCCAAGTGCGACCTCGCGGGCTGGCGCTGGCTGGGGAAGGACCGAGGCTTCTTCTACTGCCACGATCGGCGCGCCTTCGTTTGGAGCGCGGGCGGGCTGACGCCAAAAGGGAAGATCCCGCGCCCGTGCGAGGACGCCCTGAACGCGACGGTGGAAGAAGCGGGAGAGCTCTACGTGGCCTGCAACGCGGCGACGTTGTGGAAAACGAAGGGCGACGGGGCGTGGCAGGCCATCCAACCGCCGCGGGAGAAGGGGCTGAGAGAGATTCTGTTCATGGCTGGCGCCGGCGGCTGCCTGTTCGTCGCCGGTCCCCGCTCGGTATGGCGTTCCTGCCACGGTTGGCCGGCCGCGCCTGTTACCAAAACGCAGTAAGGTCGGGCGATGGCGCTCTCCGCGACGGTGTATCACTTCCAGATCGAGCTCTCCGACGTGGATCGGGGCGTGTACGAGTCGCTGGACCTGCGCGTGGCCCGCCATCCTTCGGAGTCGACGCCCTACCTGCTGACGCGCGTGATCGCCTACGCGCTGCTGTTCGAGGAGGGGATCGCGTTCTCGAAGGGGCTGTCGACCACCGAGGAGCCCGCCCTCTGGATCAAGGACCTGCAGGGGAACCTGCGCGTCTGGGTCGAGGTCGGCGCCCCGTCGGCCGAACGGCTGCACAAGGCCAGCAAGGCGTCGCCGCGGCTGGTGGTCTTCACCCAGCACGATCCGCGGCTGCTGATCCGCGAGGCCCAGACCCGCGTCATCCACAAGGCGGCGGACATCGAGGTGTACGCGCTCGATCCCGCCTTCCTGGCTCAACTCGGCGCGCTCACGGACCGCAACCCGCGCTGGACCCTGCTCCGCAACGACGGCCAGCTCTATGTCACCGTCGGGACAGAGACCGTATCCGGCACGCTCGCGCGCCAGGCGCTGGTCGAAGCGGCCGGCTGAGCTCGCCGCTCGACCGGGTCGCAGTCGTACTTGTTGAGCGCGTACTTCATCACAAGGACACTGAAGAGAAGTGTCGGCCGTTCCATGTGCGCCTCGCAGATCGACTATTTCGCGAAGAGCGTGAGATCGACCGAGCCTGCCATCTTCTGATAGCCCGCCGGACTGGGGTGCAAGCCGTCCCCTGACCCATCCGCCGAGGTCCAGGTGGCGTACTGAGATTGCAACTTGGGGGGATTGCCACCGTCGGTGACGGCCGCGTCGAAATCGAGATAGCCATCGAAGGCGCCGCTCTTGATGTATGTGTTGACCTGCTGCCGGACCGACTCGTGCGCGGCCGTGTAGCCCGAATAGGCGCCAAAAGGGGTGATGGTCGCGCCATAGACGAGCAGCCCCTTGCCGTGCCCCTGGCTGATCAGGCTGGCGTAGACCGTCTTCATGGAATCAAAGGACGCACCTCCGAGAATGTCGTTGACGCCGTCGTAAATGATCGCGTACCGGACACCGTCCTGCCCCAAGACGTCACGGCTGTAGCGAGCCTGAGCCGCCGTGCCGGTTCCGACCAGATCGGTCGCTCCGATCCCCTGATTCAGCATCGCCACGTTCGACGTCGCGCCCATCGCTTGCATTCGGGCAGATAGATCATCCGTCCATCGGTCGTTCTTGTTGATGTCCGACCCTCTGCCGTCAGTGATCGAATCACCAATCGCGACAGCTGCTTCGTACGATGCAGGCGCCATGACGTCGATGCCGGAGATGAAATACCAGTGCTCGGTGGACGTCGCGGAGGTCATGCTGGCCGCCGTCACGGTGCTGCTGCCGGTCTGAATGTAGGAGTCGGTCCTCGATCCGGAGTGTCCGGTGACCTGGCTCGGAACGTTCCCAAAGGCGGTGGTAACGGTGACGTTGCCGAGCGCCGCGACAGTGAAGGACACGGGATCGGACCAAGCCTCCTGCCCTTGCGCGATGGTCACCGAAGCCGCGCCAGCGAAGACCAGCGGCGTGTCGGTCGTCGTATCGATGGTGCTGTCGACGAGGGGAGCGGCTTTGCAGAGGGCGATGTGAGCCGATTTGATGGTGACCGGGCCATTGCCGAACAGATTCGAGAACTGTACCCGGAGCTGGCTGCCCCCGATCGACACGTGCGTGACCTGACGGAGCACGCTGTTCGACAGTGACACCGGAGGCTGGTTGGCCGAATCGTAATAGGGCGACGCGGTCCACGTGCCGACCCAATGGGTCGGGCCAGCGCCTCCAGCCCTGCCCCCCGACCCACCGGCGCCCGCCGAGGCCGAGCTGCCTGCGTGGCCACCGACGCTCGTGCCGCCGGTGCCGGTGCCTCCGGCCCCATTGCCGCCCGTTCCCGGTGCGCCACCCGTTCCCGGTGCGCCACCCGTGTTTGCGTTTCCGCCCCTGCCGGCGCCGCCGGCCTCGGGCGCGCCGCCAGTCGAGGAAGCGCCCGCGCCGCCCGTGTCGGAAGGCGTCCCGCCGGTCCCGGTGGATCCGCCCAAGGCGGGCGTGCCGCCACTTCCGCCTGACCTGGTCGCGCCGCCGGCCCCCTCGCTTGCGCAGGCGCCCACCAGGAGGTAGGCGAACGACGCCAGCACGCAGACAAGCTGCTGCTTCTTCATTTGTAAACCCGGCTGGATAGCAGCTAATTGAGCGTCGGAACGGTCCAGTTCACCCACTGGCTCATGTTGAGCGTCTGCGTCGTGCTCCCGAACTGGGTCGTCGTGATGTGCCACATGTTGGCCGTGCTCACGTCCTGACCGAGCAGGAACTTGTTGATGTAGGCCTGCAGGGGCGCCCACTCGTCGGCCATGTCGAACGCGCAGTGGGTGTGTCCATGCTGCTCGTACGCCATGTTGTCCTTGACGCCCAGGCCCTGGAAGATCATCTGGGCGGCCGTCGCGTCGGTCACGCAGCTGTTGACGCCCAGCCACTGATACTCGGTGTTCTCGATGACGAACAGGCCGCGCGGCGCCACCATCCCCAGCAACTCGTGATGGTCCTCGGGCAGCTTGGTCGCCGCCTTGGCGTTGGCGAACTGCGTGAGCGTGGTCGAGAACCAGTCGTCCTCGCCGACGATCTCGCCCAGCGTCTGGACGACGTTCTTGCCGCCGTCCTCGTTGTCGGAGACGCGCCAGGAGGCCGTCCCTCCCGAGCCCGACTCCTGCACGATGGTGAGCTTGATCCGTTCGTCGAGCGCGCCGGCGACCAGCGCCCCTTTGCCGTTGCGCGAGCAGCCGGTCATCCCGATGTGCGTCGGATCGATCATCGCGGCGGGCGTCACCTCCAGCGCGTCGATGATGCGACTCACGCCCCAGGCCCAGGCGACGAGAGAGCCGGCGCCGGCGTCCGCTCCATTGACGGTGAAGAAGAAGCCCGTGCCGCGATCGGAGGCAGCGTCCTGATTGCCCAGCGTGTCGGTGCTGAGGCTGATCATGGCGACGCCCATGCTTTCGATGCTCGAGCTGGGGAGCGAACCACCGTCCAGCGCGATGATCGCCGGGTAGGGTGCCTTGCCGGTCTTCGGAAGCGTGATGGTCACAGTGAACGACTTTCCGCCGACGTTGACCGTGAGCGTGCCGCCCGAATAGCTGCCCGTCACCGTTCCCGGCGGCTTCGGGTTCTTCTGCCCGAGCTCGTAGGTCTGGTACTCGGCCGCCAGCTCCGCGCGCCGGCACTCCCACTGGCTCAGCGACGTCATGCGCGTGCCCGACAGCATCATGAATGGATCGGGGAGCATCGCGTTGGTGGCGGTGATCGCCGAGTACGCCGGCAGGCTCGGGATGGTGCAAGCAGTCCCGCAATTCTCCGAGGTACAGGTTCCACCGGCGCCGCCCGTGGCGCCACCGCTTCCCATCGTTCCGCCAGTTGCCGTCGCGCCGCCCGTGCCAGCAACCCCGCCCGAGCCGCCGCGTCCGCCGGCCGTTCCCGCGGCACCCGACCCTCCGGCGCCTTTGCTTCCGCCGCTGCTCGTGCTCCCCCCGGTCCCAACCGAGCCACCGGTGCCCGCCAATCCCCCGCTACCGGGCGTGCCTCCGGTACCTCCTTCGCCAGAACCGCCAGCCGAGCTTCCGCCGCTGCCGATCGAGCCACCCGAACCCGTCGAGCTGCCGGTGCCCAGCGAACCACCGCTTTCCGACCCGCCGCCTCCACCGAATCCACCGCCGCCAGAGCCCGTACAGCCCACAAGGAGAGCGAGACCGGTGGCGAGATTGATGAGCTGTCGGTGTTTCATTGAAGGAGTCCTCCGAGAAATGAATTTTCTGGCGATGCCGTGAAGGCGTGGATCAAGCTGCTGGAGATTCCCGGCCGTGACGTGTGGTGCCTTCACACCGACCAACATCACGGTTTCCCCACCGTGATGCGAACCGTGACGAGTCCGGAGATTTCGGCTACCTAGCGCGATAAACGTGATGCGTGACGTACCGGATGCCGATCGGAACGTTCGACTCGAACGTTGCCTCAATAACGACCTGGAATATGGCCGGGCACTCGCCTGAGGATGCCAACACGTGGGACATGAGCTCTTTGACCCGAGAGGGATCCGCCACGCTTTCGGCAAGAGCCCATACAAGCTCAGCCCCGGAGCCGGTCAGAATCATGATGTGGTGACCTGGCCGCGGACCGGGCAGCACGCTGATGACGCCGTATTTCTTGCCTGCTCCGTGCGTTGCCGCGTTCAGGTACTCGCGTGGCTCGCCGGGCAACGGACGCAGGTTCCGAACCGCCGAACCAAGCTCACCGTCGACGAAGTCGAGGTCGGCGTCGCCAAATACCCGCCGGATCATCGGATTGGCGTCAGGACTTCCGATGAAGATGACGTTGCTGTTCCAGACATCCTGCCAGCCTAGAGCGCTCGAATGCGTGAGTCCGACGGCGCGGTCCAAGATGCGGCTGAGCAGAAACGACGCGCGCACGGCGCCGAAGTCGGCGTAGTCGTACGTCGCTACCAACTCCTCCGCCCCCATGCGCTCGCGGAACGCGTTCAGGAGTTTCGACTTGGCGATCTCGTCCTCGTGATTTGTCCGGGCATCGCGAATGACGAGCCCGGTTGGGGGAGCCCAGAGAAACAGCCGAACCTCGAAGGAGATGACGAGAGCGGTTCTGTCGTCGAGAAAAGGACGCCACAGAGCTTCCATCTCGCGCGTCGATGCCCACCTCGTGAGGCCGCCTCCGACGGGCTTGGCGCGGCTCTCCCAGAAAAGAAAGATCGCAAAGAGCGTCAGGACGACGCCGGCCACGAGCGAAATGACCCCCGAACGCACCGCGAGTCGCCTTCGGGCATCGAGCGATCGAGCCTCCGGCGCGGCACGCTCGACGAGGGCCGCATGCGTCGGTATCGCTTCTGCCGACCGCCGGCTGCTCTCGGACGCCGCTCTTCTATCGAACCGCGGGACGTAGGCGCCCTTGTCGATAGTGATTTGGATCGGCTCCTCGGGAGCCTCGTCGCTGTAGTAGCTTTTCAGTTTATTGCGAAGCTCGTAGGCGCGGCTACGAACGCTGGAGTCTTCCGCCGGCGAGTAACCCTCCGGCCGGCCCAGCACCGAGACGCCCAGCGCATACTCGTTGAGTTGATGAGCGCGCCCAGCCAGCTCGGCTTCACAAACGTAGCGAAGAAAAGCCCGCAGCTGATCTGAGCGCCCAAATGTGCGGCTTTGGAGGATGCGCGACAGGGCCAGGCGCTTCTCGTCGTCGGAGACAGCAAGCGTCATCTGAGGCTGATCTTTTCTCCGGCCGCATCTGTTTCCGCGGAGTTGTCTGCGCTACCGGTTCCGCTTTCTAGGGCGGCCCCAGCGCGGCACCGCACTCGGACCGTGGCGAGCCTCAGCAGTTGCTTCAGTGGCATGTTGAACGTGGGCGAAAATTTCGGAAAACCGCGCCAGGTCGCGGCGCTGAGTCGCACTTACCCGTGTGAAAGGAATGGGCGTCGGCCTTAAAAATCTTCGCTGTCGATGAGCCGAAAAACGGAAATATCTTAAATCATAAGCAATAACAGCCATATAGAGTCTTACGCGGGGGCTGTATTTCAGTTTCAGATGTCCGTTTTTAGAACAGAACGCCAGTAGCTTTTCCGGATGACCATGTATTGCTGTTTCCTCTCTCTCCCTCGCGAACCGCGATATTCCGTGAGTTTTTGGAAAAACAAACGGGAGGTCGCCCGCGATTTTCGGGTCTGATCGCCTTGCTCGGCCCGAGGGGGGCGCGGCCAAGCAGTTGAAATCTTGGAGCCCGTCACGGTTCGCGTCACGGTGGGCGAGCCGTGAGTTGACCGGTTTGAAGGCACGAGACGCCCATGGTGGGGAATCACCCTCGTGATGACGAACTCAAGAAGACCAAGAAGCTGGGACCACCCGCTGTCCGGGGCCACCGGAGGTCTCGCATGAGGAACATGCGCGGAGCCATTGCCCCAACCCTCGGTCTCGTCGCGCTGCTCTGTACCCGCGGAGAGGCCGTGGCGCAGACCGCGACCGTCACCCTCAGCAGCCAGAAACAATACATTCGCGGCTTCGGTGGCATGAGCCACGCGGCCTGGGCCGGCGACCTGACCGCCGCGGAGCGGACTCTGGCCTTCGGGAACGGGGACGGTCAGCTCGGCTTCACCGCGCTGCGGATCCCGGTGACCGACGGCTCGCCAGACTCCGCGAACGTGGCGACGGCCAAGGCAGCCATCGCCGCAGGCGCGATCGTCTTCGCGACACCGTGGAACGCCGCGGGTGCGATGACCTCGTCGCAGTTCGCCTCGTACGCGAACCACCTGAACAACTTCGTCTCGTATATGAGTGGTCAGGGGGTGGACCTCTACGCGATCGGCGTCCAGAACGAGCCCGACTACGGATCGCAGGGGGGCTGGATGACGTGGACGGCGGCGCTCTGCCACGACTTCGTCCTCGGCTATGGCGCGATGATCGCGACGAAGCTCATGAGCTGCGAGTCGTACAGCTACAACAAGAGCTACTACGACCCGATCCTGAACGACTCGGCCGCGCTTGCGAACGTCAAGATCATGGGGACCCACCTCTACGGGACGCCGGTGAGCAGCTATCCGTACCCGCTGTTCGATCAGAAAGGCGCGGGCAAGGAACGTTGGATGACCGAGCACTACACGGACAGCACGACGGACGCAGACTCGTGGCCCAACGCCCTGGGCGTGGCGACCGAGTTGCACCACGCGATGGTCGACGGCCAGTTCAACCTCTACACGTGGTGGTTTATTGTGCGGAGCTACGGTCCGATCAAGCCGGCGGGCACCGTCAGTAAGCGTGGCTGGTGCATGGCGCAGTTCTCGAAGTTCATTCGCCCGGGCTTCTACCGCGTGGACGCCACGGCGACGCCCGTGGCCGGCGTATACCTGTCTGCGTATACGAGCAACACGGACGTCGTGGTCGTCGTCGTCAACACGAATAACGCGACGGCGTCGCTGGACATCGCGATCAACGGGTCAAATATCTCCTCGTACGATCGGTTCACCACCTCCGGAAGCAAGAGTCTGAGCAACGACGGCCAGGTCACCGCTCCGAATGGTGCGCTGACGTTGTCGCTGGACGCCGAGAGCGTCACCACGCTACGGGGCACCGGCAACTCGAGCACGGGAGCGGGTGGCGCGGTCGGGACCGGCGGGATGATTGGGACCGGCGGGACGTCGGGCTCGGGAGGTTCGACGGGGGCAGGTGGCGAGAAGGGGACCGGCGGCGCTGGCGCGGGCGGCGCGGCGGGCGGGGCTGGCTCGAAAGGGACGGGTGGTGCGATTGGTGCGGGTGGCGCGTCGAACTCGGGCGGTGCGCTGGGTTCAGGCGGCACGACGGCCTCTGGTGGCGAGTCCGGCTCCGGTGGCGCGCCAGAAGGCGTACCGGGCTCCGGTGGTGTGAAGGGGGACACAGGTGGAGTGACGGGATCTGCCGGTCTCACAGGATCCGGCGGGCGAGAGAACGGAACTGGAGGTGCTTCCTCCGGAAGCGGTGGGACTCCAGGCGCGGGCGCAGGCATAGGCCAGGCGGAGACGTCGAGCGATGGCGGTTGCAGTTGCCGAGTGGACGGGGACCGATCGAACCCAGGGGCGCTCGTGCTGCTGAGTGTCGTTAGTGTGCTGGCCCTTGTCATGAAACGGCGCCAACGACAAATCGGGAATGACCGGCGTGACGAACGAGCGTCGGGTCGGATCAAGGCTTAGGCTGGAGATGTGGAACTTCCGCCCATCACCGGCCCCGCCACAGAGATCACCGCGACTTCGCCCCTTGCCGCCGGGGTGGCGCCGGCGGGCCTGCGTGCGGCGTTCGGCGTCGCGCTTCACATGCACCAGCCCACGGTCTTGGCGGACGGCGACCCGACGCGCGCGGCGTTGATCTCGAACCTCGAGCGAATGTTCGAGCACCCGGGGGAGGGGGACAACCACAACGCGCCCGCGTTCCTGCGCTGTTACGGGCGCACCGCTGATCTCGTCGGCGGGCTGCTGGCGCGCGGCCTTCACCCGCGCGTCATGCTCGACTACTCGGGCAACCTTCTCTGGGGTCTGGCCAATATGGGTCAGACCGACGTGCTGGCGGCTCTCCGCCGCACGACCGAGGCCCCGCTGGCGCCGGCGATCGAATGGCTGGGGACGCTCTGGTCGCATGCGGTCGCGCCGTCCACGCCCGTGCCCGATCTCGAGCTGCACATGCTGGCCTGGCGGCATCACTTCGGCGCGCTGTTCGGGCACGCCGCGCTCGCCCGGGTGCGTGGCTTCTCGGCGCCCGAGATGGGGCTGCCCATCCACCCCGACGCCTGTTTCTCCTATGTGCGCGCGTTGCGCCGCTGCGGATACCAGTGGCTGATGGTCCAGGAGCATACGATTGAAAGCTCCGCCGACGGCACGCCTCTCCGCCAGCCTCGCCTGCCGCACCGCCTGGTGGCGCGGAGCTCCGAGGGGGAGTCCGCGTCGATCACGGTGCTGGTCAAGACGCAGGGTTCGGACACCAAGCTGGTCGGTCAGATGCAGCCCTTCGGCGAGGCCCGCTCGCTCGACCGCCAGCCGCTCGCCGGCCGCCAAGTTCCCCCGTACTCGCTCCAGATCGGCGACGGGGAGAACGGGGGCGTGATGATGAACGAGTTCCCGAGCGCCTACGAGCAGGCCTTCGTAGAGCTCGGTCAGGCCGGACAAGCCGGCGGCGTGGCCGCGATGAACGGCAGCGAGTACCTCGCGGCCGTGGCCGCCCTGGGCGTCGGCGAGCACGACTTCCCTGCCGTCCAGCCGGTGGGGCAGCACCGGATCTGGCAAGAGGTCGATGCCCCCGGACCTGGCGCCGCGGACCGGGCCATCGGACGCCTCCACGCCCGTGACCCGTCCTTCAACCTGGACCGCGCGTCCTGGACCAACGAGCGCAGCTGGGTGGCGGGGTACGCCGACGTGATGGACCCCGTGTCGCGGCTGAGCGCCCGCTTCCACGCGCGTTGGGACGTCGCCGGCCAAGCCGCCCCCGACACGCCTGCCTATCGACGCTCGCTGCTCTACCTCCTGCTGTCGCAGACCAGCTGTTTCCGCTACTGGGGGCACGGCTACTGGACGGACGTCGCCCAGGAGATCTGCCGCCGCGGGCTGGAGTCCGTCGACGCGGTCCCGTAGGCCGGACAGACGCATTCTCCCGCCCGCCTGCCCTTTCCCGTGCTAGGTATGGGCCCGTGCAGCTTACCGGCGCGTCGTCCAGTGTTCTCCCCGATCTGCCGAGGTCCTTGAGACGACCCGGAGCATGAGCGCGCTGCGACATTACCTGCACGGCGACTACCTGGAAGCGGCCGACCGGGGTCCCGGAAACGTCGTCTATTGCGGGTTTTGCGACGGGTTTTGCCTTCCGGCGCACATCTACGACGAACACGAGCTCGCCCACAACCTCGTTCGACTCAACGCCACCAAGAAGGTGTTCTACCGGACCCGGCAGCAGGCCGAGCGCCCGGTCGACGCGCCGAACTACCTCGACGGCGCCCCGGATCCCGTCCTCGGCGTCTCGAGCTAGGCCGATCGGGCGATAAAGGTGGTCGATCGCCAGCTTGCGCGTAGCCTGAGCGTCATGTCCCTCGCTCATCTCCGGATCCCGAAAGTCGGACGCGGCGTCTCGCCGGGCACCGTTGTCGCCGTCAAGAGGGGCACCCCGCTGGGGGCCTATTGCGGCGCCACCCGCGAACCCATCTACCGCACCATGGACGAAGCGGCGGAATCGGGCCTGGAGATCTGTGACAGCTGCGCCGCCGACTTCCGCCGGCAGCGCAAAACACACTGAACGGACAGCATCATCGACGACGACAAACGGAAGAAGCGCGAGCTCATCGCGAAGGGCAAGGCCAAGGGCTTCCTGACGCACGACGACGTCAGCGAGCACCTGCCGCAGGCGTCGGCCGCTCAGATTGACGACTGGCTCTCCTTGCTCTCGGGCGAGGGGATCGAGATCGTCGAGGCGGCGCCGAAGCTCGAGGTCGCCGACCCGGCGGTGCCCGAGGACGGTGAAGAAGGCGAAGAAGCCGGCAGCGACGACGCGGACGGCCAAGACGAGGACGAGGACGCTCTCGCCGACGCCCCGACGAGCGATCCGGTACGCGTCTACCTGCGGAAGATGGGCCTGGTGGCCCTGCTCACGCGTGAGGGCGAGGTTGCGCTCTCCAAGCGGATGGAGGAGGGGCAGCGGCGCGTCCTGGAGGTCGTTCTGAACTGCTCGGTGGCCGTCGAGCAGATCCTCGGTCTGGGGGACGACCTCCGCGCTCACAGGATCCGGGTCAAGGAGGTCGTCAAGGGGATCGACGACGACGACCCCGAGTTCGACGAGCAGAAGCACGTGGAGCGGATCGGCAAGATCATCGACGACGTCCGCGGGCTGTGGCGAGAGCAAGAGAAGATCCGCCAGAAGCTCGCCGCCAAGCCGTCGGAGCCGACCAAGAAGCGGTACCAGAGCCAGCTCGACGGCCGCAAGCAGGAGATCCTGGGGGCCCTTCAGGAGATGCGCCTGGCGCGGGCGCAGATCGACAAGATCGCGCTGACGCTCAAGGGATTCCTGGCGCGCGTCGAGCGGGCCAACCGAGAGATCATCGACTGCGAGCGCAAATCCGGTCTCTCGCTGGACGCCTTTCGCACCACGCTGATCGAGCTGCGGGCGTCGCCCTCTCGTCAGCGGGCGGTCGTCAAGAAGCTCGGCGTCCGTCCCCAGGAGATCGAGGAGCTGTCGCTGGTCATCGCCGCGGCGGAGAAGAAGATAGAGCGCGTCGAGGAAGAGGCCAGCCTGTCGGCCAGCGTCCTGCGCGAGACGGTCCGGGCCATCAGCGAAGGCGAACGCATGGCCGAAAAGGCCAAGGCCCAGCTCATCGAAGCCAACCTGCGCCTGGTGGTGTCCATCGCGAAGAAATACACGAATCGGGGGCTGCAGTTTCTGGACCTGATCCAGGAGGGGAACATGGGCCTCATGCGCGCCGTCGACAAGTTCGACTACCGGCGGGGCTACAAGTTCTCTACCTATGCCACCTGGTGGATCCGCCAGGCGATCTCGCGCGCCATCGCCGACCAGGCCCGCACGATCCGCATTCCGGTTCACATGATCGAGAGCATGAATCAACTCAAGCGCGTCAGCCGCCTTCTGGTGCATGAGCTGGGACGCGAGCCGACGCCCGAGGAGATCGCCGCGAAGATGGAGATTCCCGTCGAGCGGGTCCGCAAGATCTTCAAGCTCGCCAAGGAGCCGCTCTCGCTGGATACGCCGATCGGCGAGGAAGAGGACGCGCACCTCGGCGACTTCATCGAAGACCAGAGCGCCATCTCGCCGGCCGACGCCATGATCACCACGAACCTGGCGGAAGAGACGCGCAAGGTCCTGGCCACGCTCACGTCCCGCGAGGAGAAGGTGCTGCGAATGCGCTTCGGCATCGGCGAAAGGTCCGACCACACGCTGGAGGAGGTGGGCCGCGACTTCGAGGTGACGCGCGAACGCATCCGGCAGATCGAAGCCAAGGCTCTCCACAAGCTGTCGCACCCCTCGCGGAACAAAAGCCTCAAGCCGTTCCTCGACAACTGAAGGCAGCAAGCGCCGCCGCGCCGACGGCGATTTGAGGGGACCGAGATGTGATTTGGCACGCGGCTGGCAGCTGCGTGCGGACGTGCGTCTCACGTTTGATCGCGGCACCCTGCTGATCGAAGATCCGCCTGCCGGGCTCGATCTCGCGGAACTGCCCGAAGTTCGATGGGATCCCCGCGTGGGCAAGTATCGCGCGCCGGCTTGCAACGCCTACAGGATCGCGTCCGACGTCCGCCGGCGAGGCGCTGCGATTGCCGAGGCTCCCCGTCCGACGCTCGACCCCCCGTCCGGTTTCCGACCGGTGGAGCTGCGTCCGTATCAGGAGGCCGCCCTCGGAGCCTGGCGCCTGGCAGGGCGGCGCGGCGTGATCGCGCTCCCGACGGGGAGCGGCAAGACGCAGGTCGCGCTGGGCGCCATCATGGCCACCCGGACACCGTGCCTCTGTCTCGTGCCCACACGTGCGCTGCTGGCGCAGTGGCTGACCGCGCTGGCGGCGATCTGGGACGGGCCCATCGGTCGCTTCGGCGACGGTGAGCGCGTTCTCGCGTCGTTGACCGTGGCCACGTTCGCGGGCGCTTACCGCCACATGGCGAGAATCGGCGACCGATTCGGTCTGCTCGTCGTGGACGAAGCCCATCATTTCGGTTCGGGCCGCCAGGACGAGATCCTCGAGATGTCGATCGCGCCCTTGCGACTCGGGCTCACCGCCACGCCGCCTGGGCCGGGTCCGACCACCACCCGCCTTCAGGCGCTGCTCGGACCGGTGGTGTTCGAGCGCTCGATCGCTGAGCTCACCGGCCCGTATCTGGCGCCGCTCGAACGGATCACCTGGCATCTGGCTCTCGATCCGGACGAGCGCCGCGAGTACGACGCGCTCCGCGCCGTCTACCGGCAGGAGTGGAACGCGTTCCTCGGGAACCACAGCAACGCGTCCTGGGAGGACTTTCTCCGCCGCGCCTCCCAGACCGACGAAGGGAGGCGGGGCGTGGCGGCGTGGCGCCGGGCACGTCGCCTCCTCGCGTTCCCGCGCCGCAAGCGCGAAGCGCTGGCGTGGCTGCTCGCCCGTCATCGCAATAGGAAGACGCTGGTGTTCGTGGCCGACAACCAGACGGCCTACGCCGTCGCCCGCGAGCACCTCATCATGCCGCTCACCTGCGAGATCGGCCGGCGGGAGCGCCAGGACGCGCTGGCCAGCTTCCGCACCGGCGCGCTTCGAGCTCTGGTGTCCGCCCAGGTGCTCAACGAAGGCCTCGACGTCCCCGATGCCGAGGTCGGGATCGTCGTCGCGGGGAGGCTGGGCGAGCGGGAGCACGTACAGCGGGTAGGGCGACTCCTCCGTCCTGGGGCGGGGAAACAGGCGGTCGTCTACGAGCTGGTCATCGGGCACTCGAACGAGGCCCGGGACGCGGAAAGGAGGGCACGCCGTCTTGCTGTCGCAATCCGATCTGCCTCTTAGGCTGCTCGACGATCGAGCCTATCTCGAGTACCTGGGCGCGCAGGACGAGCCCTGGCTGCGCGTCCTCATCGCCGAGATGCTTCGCTTCGAAGGCAGGCGGCGGCGCCAGCTCGCGGAACGGCTGGCCGAGCCGCTTCCCTGCGCGGCGCCTTACTTCAAGCGGCGCGCGGCGACGCGCGTCCTGTTTCGGATCTGGAACCACCCGAGCGCAACCGCCGGGACCTCCCGGCCGGCCGGCCAGGAGAACCGGCTGCAACCGAGGGCGGTTCGCGCCGCGCTGTTCGGCGCGGCAGCGGCCAGCGAGGCGCCGCGACCCACCGTTGCTTCAGAAGTGGCCGGGCGGCTGGGCGTCACACCGGGCGCGCTCGAGGCCGCACTGTTCTCCGATCTTCCGGCCGAGCGCGAGGTGCGCGCGCCCGATCCGATCCCGACGCCGGGCGAGGTCGCCCTTCGCACGAACCTCGCCCTCGCGCAAGCGGTGGCGATGCGCGCCTCGCACGTCTCGGTGCGCGTCGAGGGCGGGCTGCGGCCGATCGTGCGCCTCGCCAAGCTCCGCGGCCTTCTCTGCAATGTCTCCGCACCCGAGGCCGGCGAGCTGCCAACGCTGGACATCTCTGGGCCATTTTCCCTGTTTCGTCACACCCTGGTCTATGGGCGCGCGCTCGCCGAGCTGTTGCCCCACCTCGCGTGGTGCGCCCGCTTCGAGCTCGTCGCCGTCGCCCGGCTGCGCGGCCGGCTCGCGCGCGTGTCGATCGAGAGCGGCGACCCGATATTCCCGGCAAGCCAACCGGCCCCGTTCGACAGTCGGCTCGAAGAGCGCTTCGCGGCAGACATCGCCCGCCTCGCCCCGGACTGGGACGTCATCCGCGAGCCCACACCGCTGGCCGCGGGAGCGTCGCTCATCTTCCCCGACTTCCTCGTGCGGCACCGCATTCACCCCGAGCGGCAGGCGCTGGTCGAGATCGTCGGCTTCTGGACCCCGGCGTATCTGGCGGAGAAGCTCTCCAAACTCCGCCAGGCCGCGCTTCCGGCCTTCGTGCTCTGCATCGACGAGGAACGTGGTTGCGCACCCTCCGACCTGCCTCCTGGACTACCCGTGGTCACCTTCCGACGCCGCGTCGACGCGACCGCGGTGATGCGGGAAGTGGAACGGGTAACGGAGCGACGCGCGGCCAGCGTCGCCCTTGCCGCGCCCAGCCCAGGTGAGTAACATTTTACTCATCATGGCGCGGTTTCAAGCTCTCACGAACAACGTGCTCGACGCAGAGCTCGAGATGCTGCGCAAGCGGCTCGGTCTCGCCCGCAGCCAAAAGGCCGAGCTCCTCCGTGAGGTCGCCGGTCTTGCCGCCTGGATCGTCCGGCAAGCCGAGCAAGGGCGGGAGATCCAAGCTCGAGACGGCAACAACGTCGAGCCGCTCGTCCATCCCGCGCTCGAGCGCGTGCGCGCGCACAAGGCGCGCCCCGTCGGACAGTCGCTGGCCCTAAATGACAGCGAGGTCGAGCGCCTGACTGCCGTGCTTGGTCGCCCGTTCAACCCGCCGGCCGATCTTCGGGCCGCGCTCGCCAGCCTCGCGAACCCAGGACGTCGTCCTCCCAAGCTGCGCTGGAAGAAGGTGGTGGCCGCGTAGCCAATGCCCCTGCGCATCGAGCCGCTGGGGCCCGGCCATCGGCCGCTCTTGGCCGGATTTCAGAACCAGCACCCGTCGCTGGTGGAGTACCTGAAAAGGTACGCTCTCCGGCACGCCACGAGGGATCTCTTGGCCCGGACGTTCGTCGCGATCGACGATACGCCGAGCGGGACCCGCCTCGCCGGCTACTTCAGCCTCGCCGCCGTCAGCGTCGATCGGGCGGCGGCCGAAAGGCACCCGAATCTCACGCGCTTGCCCCGGTTTCCGATTCCCGGCGGTTTGCTTGCTCGGCTGGCCGTCGACACCCGCGTACAGGGCCAGGGCCTCGGGCGGTACCTGTTCGAGGAGGCGCTTGGCCTCACGCTGCACCTCGCCAAGGCGGGACCCGTCGCGTTCCGTCTCCTGGTCGCGGACGCCATCGACGCCACCGCCGCTTGGTTCTACGAAAGGCGCGGCCTCGTCCGTCTGGGTGACGAGCATCCATGCCGGATGGTCCTCGACCTTCGCCCAATCCTCGAGCCGTAAGGCCGGAAAAGGGGCTCGGATTCGCGACCAGCTGGCCAGCAGGGCCTGCCGCTCGACAAATACTGGGCGCGGGCCATAGTACGGAATCGAGCGAGGGGTGATCGCGCGAACGACGCCCGTTCGCGACAAAGGAGCGTGGAGCGTGTTCTTGACCCTGATGGTCGCAGGTCTGGTCGGCCTGGTCATGATGGCCCTCCCAGCCTTGGGCGGACACCGCCTCCTTTCCCACCTCCCGACGCACGGCCACGGCCAGGGGACGAGTCTGGCGCGCCAGGGCGGGCAGGCCCACGCGGTACGCCACGGTCTCAGGTTCATCCCGTCGCCGCGCGCCCTGTTCAGCACGTTCGCTCTCTACGGCGCGTTCGGAAATGCGCTGGTCCGGGCCGCGCATCTGACGACCACCCGCGCCGCCTGGATCGCGATCCTCCCGGCACTCGTGACGGAGTGGCTCCTGATTCGACCGATCTGGAACCTCCTGTTTCGCTTTCAAGGGCAGGCCAGCCCGCCGCTCGAGGCGCTCATCATGAGCGAGGCCGAGGCCGTCGTTCCGTTTCGCAACGGAAAGGGCATCGTCACCACCGTGCGTGACGGACGACGCGTTCAGCTTCAGGCTCGCCTATCGGAGGGGCAGGCGACCCTGCCCGTGAAGTTCGGGCAACGACTTCGCATCGAGGACGTCGACGCGCGCCGCGAGTGCGTGACCGTCTCCGTGATCTCGAATGACAACCCAGCCGACAGCTCGGCGCATTAAGGAGCCATCATGTTCGAACCGTCATTGATTCTGGTCGGTGGGGTCGTCGTCGGCGTCATCGTCCTCACCTCGGTCATCATCACCACGTTCCTGCGCAGCGTCGACGCGGGCGAGATCCTGCTCGCCAGCCGCGGCCGGAACCTGCAGATCTACCGCGGCCCGTGCAAGGCGCTGATCGTCCCGATCATCACGCAGACCCGCGTCATCCCGGCGCAGGCCATCAACGTCGACATCGAGATCACCGACCAGACGGCCGACGTCGACAGCAACGGCCGTTCGGCGCCGGTGAAGGTCACGGTCCGGGCCTCGGCGATCGTCAGCGTCGGCGAGGACGAGGCGATGGTCAACACCGCCGCCAACAAGTTCTTTTCCAAGTCGGTCGCCGAGCAGCTCTCCACCCTGACCGACGTGCTCTCCTCGGCCGGCCGGCGCGCCATCAACCTCTTGAAGCACGATCAGCTCTTCAGCGTTCGGACGGCCGGCGCGGCGCCGACCGCCGCGCTGGTGCCGGCCGCGCCCAACGCCCTCACGCTGGCGCAGCAGCGCGCCGACGACGACGAGCTGGCGGTGATCATCAAGGACGCCTGCTCGCGCGAGCTGATGGACATCGGCCTTTCCTTCAACAGCCTCAACATCAAGGCCGTCCTGAGTGAGGTGGCCGAGGCCCGCCGCCGCGAGTCGGGCGCCCGCGCCAAGGCCGACGCCGACGTGGTCCAGGCCAAGGAAGAGCAGCGGGCGCGGATCGCGCAGCTGGAAGCCGCCCAGAAGATCAACGATCAGGAGCGGGCGCTCAACATGCAGATCGCGTCGAACGGCGCGTCGATCGCCAAGGCCGAGGCCGAGAAGCAGGCGGCCGTGCGCCAGCAGCGCGAGGCGGAACTGAACGCCACCCAGATCACCCAGGCCCGCGCCGACGCCGAGCAGAACGTCATCAATCAAGAGGCGGAGGGGCGGGCCCAGGCCGCCCGGATCCGGGCCATCGCCCAGGCGGAGGCCGAGGCTATTCGCATCAAGGCCCAGGCGCTCATGGAGGCCGGCGGGCCCTATCTCGATCTCCGACGTCTGGAGATGGCGCCCGAGCTGACCGCCCAGGTCGCGGGCGCGCTCTCCAACAGTCAGTTCGTCAACTTTGGCGGCGGCGGCGACGCCGGCGAACGGGGCGCCGTCACCACCGGATCGAGCGACGTGCTCCGGGTGGTCCAGACGCTGATGGCGGCCCAGATCGTCACCGGGAAGGGCTTCCGCGACGGCGACGGCAGCTCCGCCGGCCCGGAGACCGCCTCTCGCCCGCGGTCCGGAAACGGCGCGAAGTAGCGTTCCTCGACACGTTCCTCGACACGTTCCTCGACAACTGAAGCGACGCGGCGACGCCGGCTTACGGCAAGAGCGCGGCGATGACGTCAGCGAGCGCCAGACCGAGCGCGCGGTGCTGGTCTTCATCCAGGTGGACACCGTCCACCTCGCTTGATGTCGTCACTGTGTTGGCGTCGAAGAACGGGCAGTTGAGGTCAGCGGCGACCTGCCGGAAGGCCTCGACGAGTCCCACGCACTTCACCTCGCCCCCGGCGAAACTTCGGCGCGATCGGGCCCTTGGGGCTCCGGAGCAGAGGCGGCGCGACGATCAACACCGGCGGGACGGGCATCCCCGGCTCGATGGGAGCCGTGCGAATCGCGTGCACGAGGGCCGCGATGCCCTGCGCCGACATCCAGGCGTCGTGGGCATGCATCACCTGAAAGTCGTTCGTGCCCAGCATCAAGACGACGAGGGAGAGCGGCGCGTGCATCTCGACCCGCTGCGCGAGACCGACCAACCCGTTTCGGCCCGGCTTGAAGGGATCGTCCCACACGGTCCGACGCCCGTTCAGGCAGTCCTCGAGCACACGGACGGCAGCCCCCCGGCTCGCGAGCTCGCGCTCGAGCACGCCCGGCCAGCGCCGCGCAAACTCGAGCCGTTTGCGCGTCAGCGGGATGATGCCCCAGGTGAGCGAGTCTCCGTAGACGAGGATCTGTCGCATCGCTCAGGTCTTGAGGGCCTCGAGGTCGGCAACGTTCAGAGGGTACAAGCGAGGCAGATCACGCGCGAACGCCACTTGATTCGAGAACCCGCGGCGCCATGAGCCAACCGGCCTGAGAGCGAGACATGCGCCCATGCTCGATCAGGACGAGCGGCGCGACAAGAGATCCGCGCGGTTTTCGACCCCGGAGAATCGTCGTCAGCGGTGGTAGCGGGCGATCCAGGCGCGGCGAAGCCGAGCGAGCATGGCGGGATAGACCAGTAAGCGCCGGAAAGGCTCGATGAGGGCCATGTAGATCGGTGTCAGCCAGGACGTGGACTTGACGTAGATGCCCCAGTAGAGCCGATAGCCGTCCGGGCTCGGGCGCAACGCCGCGCACAGGAAAGCATGGGCGGTGGCGTTGCGGATCTCCGACAGCGATTCGCCGCCCAGCAGGTAGAGCAGGCGGAATCCCTCTTCCATCGTGCCGGGCGCGACGGCGGAGCGGGCCCGCAAGTCCTCGCTCACGCGCGGCAGATACGACGCTCCAGCGCCGTCGAGCTCGGGCCGATCCCACCCGAGCACCCGCCCCAGCCACAGCCGCAGGCCGAACAGGGCGCGGGTAACAGGGGTTGCCTGCAGGAGGCCGCCCGGCGGGGTCAGGGCCCTGATGTCGCTCAGCGTCCGTGACGTCCCCCCACCGGGCAGATCGATGGCGCTGACGTCCCGGAGGGGGACATCCGCGAGGAGCGCGTGCGCTTCGAGGGGCAGGGCCCGGAACTCGGCGAGCGGGACCCGGACGGTCACCCTCGGGCCCCTTCCCCGCGTGCGGCCCCAGGCGCGCCTTCGTCGTGGGGCGTCTGTCGACAAAGGCGCCACGCCACCGGCCCGTTGATCAGCTTGGGTGTGGTGTCGACGGTCATGTCGCGATCTCCCTTCCTGCGCACCCTACGGGCGGCGCAGCGGCGTTTTAACCCGACCTCGCGCTTTTCGCGGCATTCAGGGCACTCGCGAGGGAATGCTCGCTCTCGTCCTCGCGCTCCGTGCCCTCGACGTCCCCATCCGCACCTGAGGCGAGTCGACCACCCTTTGTTTTCCGCCCGCAGGGCGCGCCATCAGTGCGTCGCGGCCAACAGGCGCAGCGCGATGTCGACGGCCGGGTTCGCTGGGCCGCTCGCTGGCGGGCGACATCGAAGGTCCGGTGGCAGAGAACTGGATCTGACGAGCCAGGCGATTCGATGACGATTAAACTCTGGCCGGATGACCCGCGTCGCCGGCTTCGGCAAGCTCTGGACTATGGCGAAGATGCAGAACCTCCGCGTGGCCGTCGAGCTGTTCGCTCCCGACGATCCCGACTACAACCCCAACGACACCGCGCTGCTCGAGATTCACCGCCGCGTGAACCCAGCGTCACGATCACATGGCTGCGGCTGAAACGTTGGAGGGTAGCTCGCCGACGCCGACGCCGGCGCTCTCGATCTCGCTATCCCCGCAAGGCCGCGTCCACGTCGAGGTAACCGCGGGATCCGACGTCAAATCATCTCTCGCGCAGATCGCGAAGCATTTCGAGCGCGGCGATGGGCACGGCGTGTTCCGGCTGGGTGCCGCGGAACCGGAGACGACCCTGCCCGGTGTGTTGGGCTTCTGGCGCGACGTGGGGCGAGCGTTCGTGGTGCGGTTGTGCGCCACCGAGGACCTCGAAACGCTGCGCACGAAGATCGCCGTGGAGGTCCCGGCGGACGAGCTGGCCGCGCTGGCAGCCGCGTCCCCGCCGATGACCGGAGGCGAGTACCTCACACCAACCGTTCTCTCGGACCTGTGTGCGCGGATGGCCTCCGCCGTTCGTGACGAGCTCGCCACCTGGGACGGCACAGTCGAGGCGTTCTTGCGGCAGGCAAGCCCCGCCTGGAACCTCGTCGGCCGCGTCTGCTTCCACCTCGCGGAGAACAAGAACGATCCCGAAGCGCCCTTCGCCTTCCTGGCGACCTACACGACACGATTGTCCGCGCGGGCGAAAGCCCAGCATCTCCCCCTCGCTCAAGCCTTGCGTGAGTACGCCGGCGCCCGCAACAAGGCGGCGCTTCTGGCCCTGCTCGAGCCCGTCCAGCGCGCCGCGCGGACGAGCGCCGTCGCCAAAGATCTGGTCGATGAAGGCGCCGTGTTCGAGACGCTCGCCTGGACGCCGGCGGAGGCGCATCGGTTCTTGACCGACGTGCCGCTCCTGGAGAGCGCCGGCCTTGTCGTGCGGATGCCGGCGGCGTGGCGGGCGAAGCGCCCGCCGCGTCCCGAGGTGCAGGTCACGTTGGGCAAGGCTCCCGGAAAGGGCATCGGCGCCGACGCCATCCTCGACTTCTCTGTCGAAGTCACCCTCGATGGGGAGACGCTCACGGACCGTGAGCTCCGCGCGCTCCTCGACGGCACGGACGGTCTGGCGCTGGTACGCGGCCGCTGGGTCGAGGTCGACCACGAACGGCTGCGCCAGGTGCTCGATCGCTGGTCGATCTTCGAAGCGGCTCACGCGACCGGGGGGCTATCCGTCGTTGAAGGATTGAGGCTGCTCGCCGGGGCTCACATCGGGGAAGGCGGCGCGGAGGCGCCCGGTGGTGACGCAGCCGAGTGGTCGAAGGTGGTCGCGGGAGAATCTCTGGCGAAGGCTCTGGCAGGCTTGCGCAGTCCCGAAACGCTCGCCGATCTCGATCCAGGGCCGTCGCTCCGCGCCGAGCTGCGTCCCTATCAGAAGGTCGGGCTCCGGTGGCTCTGGTGGCTTCGGAGCTTGGGTCTGGGCGGATGCCTCGCCGACGACATGGGGTTGGGGAAGACCCTGCAGGTCATCGCGCTGCTCGTGTTGCTGAAGAAGAAGGGCAGCGCCGCGAACGAGCCCAGCCTCCTGGTCGTGCCCGCGTCGCTGATCGCGAACTGGCGCGCCGAGATCGGACGCTTCGCTCCGAACCTCACTGTTTTCGTCGCGCATCCTTCCGAGGTCCCGCCGTCGGAGCTCGGTTCCCTGACTCCGGAGGCGCTCTCGGAGCGCGATGTCGTCATCACGACCTACGGCACCTTGCAACGTGTCGCGGGCCTGACCTCTCGATCCTGGAACGTGGTCGTCCTCGACGAGGCTCAAGCCATCAAGAACCCGGGCGCCAAGCAGACCCGCGCGGTCAAGACGTTGCGCGCGGGGATCCGCCTGGCGCTGACCGGCACGCCGGTCGAGAATCGATTGGGCGATCTCTGGTCGCTGTTCGATTTCACCTGCCCTGGCCTGCTCGGCTCGGCCAAGGCGTTCGGTCGCTTCGTCAGGTCGGCCGAGAAGCGTTCCCGCGGTGGCTACGGCCCGCTGCGCGAGTTGGTGCGTCCCTACATTCTCCGACGGCTGAAGAGTGACAAGCGCGTGATCGCGGATCTCCCGGACAAGACCGAGGTGCGCGCCTTCTGTGGCCTCACGAAGAAGCAGGTCGCCCTCTATCAACAGACGGTTGAGGAGCTGCGACAGGCGCTGCGGAGCGCCGACGGCATGAAGCGCCGCGGCGTCGTCCTCGCGTCGCTCATGCGGCTCAAACAGATCTGCAATCACCCGTCGCACTGGCTGGCCGATGGTTCATACGCGCCCGCCGAGAGCGGAAAGTTCGCACGCCTCGCCGAGCTCGCCGAGGAGATCGCGGCCAGGCAGGAGAAGGCGCTGATCTTCACCCAGTTCCGCGAGATGACCCGTCCGCTGGCGGACTTTCTCGCAGGTGTCTTTGGACGGCGGGGCCTCGTGCTCTCGGGTGAGACGGAGGTCAAGAAGCGCATGGAGCTCGTCGAGCAGTTTCAGCGGGAGGACGGCCCGCCGTTCTTCGTTCTCTCGCTGAAGGCCGGCGGCACCGGTCTCAACCTCACCGCGGCCCGCCACGTGATCCACTTCGATCGGTGGTGGAACCCCGCCGTCGAGAGCCAGGCGACCGACCGCGCCTATCGCATCGGCCAAAAGAGCGGGGTGCTCGTGCACAAGTTCGTCTGCCGGGGCACCATCGAGGAGAAGATCGACGCGCTCATCGAATCCAAGCAGGATCTGGCCCGACAGATCCTCGAGGGCACGGACGAGGTGAAGCTAACCGAGCTCGACGACGAACAGCTGTTGCGCCTGGTGGCGATTGACATCCGGACCGCGCTGGCGGAAGGCTGACCCAGATGGCCTGGTATGGCGGAGGCTTCGAATTTCCAGAGTACGTGTCCGTGGGGACGCGCCGTGCCCGGGCCCGCGCGGCCGCCGAGAAGATCGCGCGTAAGCAGAAGCGCAGCCTCTCGCCGGTTGGTCCGATCGCTGGTAACAAGCTGGTTCGTACCTTCTGGGGCAAGGCATGGTGCGACAACCTGGAATCGTACCGCGACTATGAAAACCGCCTGCCGCGCGGCAGGAGCTACGTCCGGCACGGCGCTGTCATCGATCTGCAGATCGGTGCCGGCAAGGTCACCGCCCTCGTGAGCGGGACGTCGACCTATCAGGTCGACGTGGCGATCCGGTCGCTGCCGCCGAAGAGCTGGAGCCAGCTCGCGTCCGAGTGCACCAGGCAGATCGACTCGCTGGTCGATCTCCTGCGCGGACGGCTGCCGACGCAGGTCCTGGAGCTCGTCACCCGCAAGCAGGGCGGCCTGTTTCCGTCGCCGAACGAGATCTCCTTCGAGTGCTCGTGCCCGGACTGGGCAGGGATGTGTAAGCACATCGCCGCCACGCTGTACGGCGTCGGCGTTCGCTTTGAACAGAACCCCGAGCTGTTCTTCGAGCTTCGGGGGGTGGACCACACCGAGCTCGTCGGCGGCGCCGCCGAGGCGGCGCCGCGCCTCGCGGGCCGCGCGAAGCGCCACAAGGTCATCAAGGGCACCGATCTTTCGGCGCTCTTCGGGATCGAGTTGGAGTCCTCGACGGGCAGGGCCGCTCCCGCGGGCTCTGGCGGCGCCGCGGATCGGTCCCACACCCCAGCCAAGCTGCCGAGGAGGCGACGAGCGAAGTCCGCGAAAGGAGGCGGCTCAGCCGCGGCGTCAAACAAGGTCGCTACTCAGGCTCGGGGCACAAGCAGGGCACAAAAACGAACGCGAAATCCGAACAGGCGATGATCGTCGCGCTTGACGCCGGCGAGACCGGCGGCAGCGATCAACAATTCGTCGGAGGTCAGCCAAGTAGATCTGCGACTCCGACGAGCTCCTGACCAGCCGCGCCAGAGGTTTGAGGCCGACCCCGGCCTTACCGTCATTGCGGGGGTGACTAGCGTTTCAGGTGCCAGTATAGGCGCGGGAGGATGGCGTGAAGGCAGGGCGGCTGAGTTTGTGGGCTGGGGTCCTCGTCGTCGGGGTCGCCGCGCTGGCCATCCACCGGACGCAGGCTGCCCAGCGGACGCGGGCCGTGGGCCAGGCGTCCGCTCCCGGCGGCGCGGCGCGCGCGCTGGAGGGCAGGGTCCTCGGCGGCGGAGCGCCGGTCGTCGCCTCGACGGTGACGCTGTGGTCGACCGGTGAGACGGGCCCGTCGCGGCTCGCTCAGTCCCGCACGGACGCCGCTGGGCGATTCAAGCTCTCTGCGCCGGGCCAGCGTGGTGGCTCGCCATCGGTATTCTACGTTGTGGCCCAGGGAGGCCACCCGGCCTCCACAATCGGTGATGCCGCGAACGACGCGATCGCCCTCATGAGCGTCCTGGGTACGACGCCGCCGGCTCGGATCACGGTCAATGAGCTCACGACCGTGGCGTCGGTCTGGACCTCGACGCAGTTCCTCGACGGCGAGGCGATCAGCGGCCCCGCGCTCGGCGTCCGCATCGCCGCAGACAACGTGCCAAATTTCGTCAACCTCGAGACCGGCGGCTACGGCGCTGCGATCCAGGATGCGCTCAACAGCACCGAGACCCCGACGATGGCGAACTTCGCGACCCTGGGCAGTCTACTGGCGGGTTGCACGACCGAGGTGAGGGAAGACGCGTGCCAGAAGCTCTTCACGGCGGTGGCCGCCGGTGGTGACACGCCGAAGGACACGCTGGCCGCGGCGCAAACGATCGCCCGGAACCCCGCGCGCGATACTGGGAAGCTGCTCGCGTTGCTGAACGAGCTCTACCCCATCGCCAAGGGACAGTCGCTGCGGCGGACCCCGTACATGCCCTACCTCAGCAACGCGCCGAGCGCCTGGACGCTTCCGCTCAAGTTCACGGGCGGCGGTTTGAGCGGACCGGGCAAGTTGGCGTTCGACGCCGAGGGGAACCTGTGGACCGGCGACAACTTCATCGTCGGGTCGCAGGCGCGCGACGCCCTGTGGGACGGGAACCTGTCCGAGATCGCGCCCAACGGAAAACCCCTCTCCCCCATGACGACCGGATTCACCGGTGGCGGTGTGCTCGGTCCAGGGTTCGGGACCGCGGTAGCCGCCGACGGCACCGTCTGGATCGACAGCACGATCGGTCGGACGATCTCGCACTTCGACCGCGACGGTAACCCGCTGTCGCCGTCCGGCGGGTACAACTTCGGCGGTCAGCTCGGCCTCATGCAGGGGATCATCGTCGCGCCGAACGGCGACGTGTGGGCGTTGGACTTCGAGAAGGATCAGGTCGTCCACCTCCCCGGGGGCGACCCCGCGCGCGTGCAGTTCCTCTGCCGAAGCAACGACGGCAAACCGAACAAGGACAGCGCCTGCAAGCTCAATGGCGCATTTCACCTGGCCATCGATCAGCAGGACCGCATCTGGATCACCAGCGTCATGACCGACACCGTGACCCGATTTTCGGCAGCCGACCCGAGTAAGGTCGAAGTCTTCAAGCTCGGCGGCCACAGCGGCAAGGGGATGGCGATCGACAGCAAGGGCAACGCCTGGATCGCCGACACGCTCGGCAGCGGGCTCAAGCCCGAGGAGAAGGCGAAGCTGCTCGCGCTGAAGCTCACGGGCAAGACCCAGGAGATCCACCAGGCGATCGTCGACTACGCAAAGAGCCATCGCCAGGGCAACGTCACGATGCTCCAGCCGGACGGGAACCAGGCTCCCGGCGGCTCGACGTTCACCGCCGGTGGGGCGTTGTGGGCACCCTGGGGCGTCGCCATCGACGGCAACGATCAGGTCTGGATCTCCACACTCGTCGGCTCGAACCTGGTGCGGCTGTGCGGCGCGAGCCCCGAGACCTGCCCCGCCGGCATGAAGACAGGCGACCCCATCTCGCCTCCGGGGGGCTACGTCGGCGGCGGCATCCAGTGGCTGACCGACGTCGCGATCGATCCTGCGGGCAACGTCTGGGTCGCCGACAACTGGCAGAACTCCGACAGCTGCTTTGGCAACCCGCCCGAAGCTGACTCCACCCGGTGCGGTGGCAACGGCGTCACGGTCTTCTACGGGATGGCCAGGCCCGTGCGCACGCCGCAGATCGGCCCGCCCCGCGCGCCCTGACGAGCCACGGTCGCCCCGATAGTCACCGAACGCGCCTCGCGCGGCGTGCCGCTCGGCAACGGAAGCGATGCCCAATGGCGCGGCCAACCGGAAGTGGCTAACGACGCCCCACATGTGCCATCGGTCCTGCCGGAGCGCCTACGGGGCTCTGGGTGGCGCTCTTGCGACAATCAGGCGGCTCTGAGATCGACCTCGAGCCGCGTGCCCAGCGCAGCGGCCACGCGCTCCAGCATGTCGAGCGTGGGATTGTAGTCGGGGTCTTCGAGGCGCGCGACGGCGGGTTGGGTCAGGCCTGCCCGACGAGCCAGATCCGCCTGCGTCATGCCCGCTCGCTTCCGCGCCCATCGCACGGCCAGCTTGACCGCCAGCTTCGCCGGCACCGGAACCTCTATGGTTCGCCCTCGTCCCTTCGAGCGCAGTTTCTTCGGCTCCGGCGGAGCTTGCCCTGAGGCGAGGTGAGCCTCCAGCCAACCGGCCAGCGCCTCCTCAGCACGCTCCGCGATGTCCTCACTGGGATCGGCGAACGTCTGGCATCCCGGACAGCCCGGGAATTCCGCCAGCGTCTGCTTGCCTTCCTTCGTCACGACGGCCGTGTAGTGCATGGTCCTTACCTCAATCGGATCCCCGCTTGGCGCTCGATGCTCGCGAGCGTCCCGCGTGGGATGTCCTTCTTCGGGTGCGGGACCGTAACGATCCCGGGCTTGGTCGGATGCTTGAAATGATGATGTGACCCCTTCGCTCTGACCTCAGACCAGCCGTCGCGCTCAGCGCGCGGATGACGTCAGCCGAGGTCACGAGAGCCACTATATCATATATGATATCTCGACTGCCCGAGGGAAGGGGCGTTTGGCCGGCCGGTCAGCGGCTGGGAAGGGTAGTATCAACGCGGGGGGAGACGGGACCGAATCGTCACCCGGATCGAGGTGAAGACAGACGCGGGGCGAGCCCTGCGTCCGGTCGGCGCCGTCGCCGAAATCGTGGCAGTCCCGGCCGACGCCCTGCACAGCTACCGCGTGCGATTCCCCGATGGGGCGGAGGCTTCAGTCCGTCGGCGGGAGTTCAGTATCTGGAGTCAGTATCGCGAGGAAGCAACCGGCGCGCCGGACCCGCTCATCGATCACCGGCTCTTCGCCCGGCACGTCATATACGGCCGCCAGCGTCTGCCGTCGGATGCCCGTCTCCGCGGAGCCTAAACAGCGACCGCCGGGACCAAGGCTCGTTTTTGGACCTGGTATCCCGCCCCGTTTCAAAACGTCCCGCCGAGGCCCATCAACGCAAGCCCCGGTTTGATGATGAGGTGTGGCGCGAACGCGGCGCCTCGCGGTTCGGGCACGAGGACGGCATCGCGCGCGGAGAACCAATCGATCCACATGGCGATCACCGAAGGAACCAGGACGGCGTAGGCCAGATCGGAGCAATCAGGGTGCGGCGACGAGTCGCCCCCGCAGGACGATTGCTTGCTGACGATGACGGCACCCACGAGCGCGCCGAATCGGTGTGGCCCGGAGGCGAGGTGCTTCGATCGTGGCAACCAGATCGACGACAACTGCAATGGCGTGGTCGACGAGGGGTGCCCGGCCACCGCCACCGGCCCCTGAACCTCACTTCGGCAGCGTCAGCACGTAGATCGTCGAGTCGGTCAGGAAGGCGAAGCCGGTCGGCGGGCACTGGACGAGCGCGGTCGCGCTCTCGATGTAACTGTCCAACAGCGACGCCAGCGAGATGCTCCGGCGCAGGGTGTACGTCGTCCGGTCGAAGTCGAGCAGGGCCGGCTGGCTCGGATCGGCGGTGCGCAAGAACCAGACGTCCATGCCGTTGGGATCGAGGACGGGGGCGGGACCCGGGTACTTTGCCAGGATGCTGTCGCTGTAGGTGCCGACCCAGAGACGCCCCTCGGACCACGACCCATTCATTGTGTTCCACGGTACCCGACTCGAGGTGCGAAGAGGCGAACGATCGGAAGGCCGCCAACGTTCGCAACCGTTACGGTGATATTACTCGCGCCGCGACACGCTGGGGCGCGCTCGTCCCTTGCTCCAGCCCCGACAAGGTGAAGGATTCGCTCCACGCCTACCAACTTACGAAGCGGTGCAACTCGCTGCGAGTGATGGCCGAGGCCGTGCGGTGGGGCAAGCGCGGCGCTCGGGCCAACACGATCAGCCTCGGCATCATTAAGACTTCGCTCGCCAAAGACGAGCTGATCCTCCACTCCGGACCGCAAAACGTGTCTTTGGGCGACAGGATCTCCGCCTTGCCGATGGAGGCGCTGTGGATGTCGTGACTGGACGTGTCTGGAGCGGGACTCTTCCTGGAGAACGTCTGATATCAATGGTGCATGAGCTCGACACAAGTTCGGCCCGACTCTCGTCCAACGGATCGGCGCTTCGTCGGGCGCTGGCGAATCGTGGAGATGGAGGCGTGGGACGCTGACTTCGTCGATTCGGACGTTCCCGGACATTTCACCTTCACTGGCGACCAAGGAGGCGAGTTTCAGTTCGGGACGGTCAGAGGCTGGATGGACTGTCGGTACGACAGCGAGAACGCGCGCGCCGAGTTTTCGTGGGAGGGGGCGGACGACGCGGACGAAGCCTGCGGCCGAGGATGGGCGGAGATCGCGGGCGACAGCCTTCGCGGACGCATTTTCATCCATCGCGGTGACGATTCGGGATTCGAGGCTCGGAAGGAGGCGGACACGGCAACGAATCCGCGCTCTCGTCATCGTCCCCGGCGGGTTCGATGAGCGAATACCAGTATTACGACTTTCGCGCATTGGATCGCCCGCTCACGGCGGCCGAGCGCACGGCGCTGCGCAAGATCTCGACGCGCGCCGAGATCTCGACGAAGAGGTTCACGAACTTCTACACATTTGGAGACTTCAAAGGAGATCCGCCGGCGCTGGTCGCACGTCACTTCGACGCGTTCCTCTACCTAGCGAGCTGGGGAACGCGAGAAGTGATATTCAGAGTGCCCGCCAGTCGCGCCCCTTCAGAGCAGCTGCTTCGCGCGCACCTTTCAACGAGCGTCAGCAGCTCGGCCTGGTTTCGCCGCCGCGGCCCCTCCGTCGTTCTGGGATTTCGCTCCGAGGATGAGGAGGGCGACTGGGAGAGCGACGGGGAGGGTGAGCTGGATTCGATCGTCTCCGCGAGGTCCGGGCTACTTAACGGCGGTGGACGTCTCCTCTACCTGGCATGGCTCGTTCGTGTCCAGGCAGGCGAGATCGCCGAATCGACACCCGAGCCGGAGGTGCCTGCTGGTCTTGGGCGGCCGTCCGCTAGCGAGTCGGCGCTCGCCGAGTTCCTTCGGATCGATCCGGATCTGATCGGAGCGGCCGCTCAACGCCCCATCGGGCGGGGCTCGAAGGCTCGGCGCACCGTCGAACACCTGCTCTCGGCGGCGAAAGCGCTCCGGCGCGAGACGGACCAGCGGGCGGAGGATGAGGCCCAACGTGAGCGAGAACAGCGGGAAGCGGCCGATGCGATCGTTCGCGCCCGCCGCCTCCACGCGATCGCAGCTCGTGAGCCCGACGCATGGAAAGAAGTCGAGGGCTTGGTGAACAGCCGGCGGCCAGCCGCATACGACCAAGCCACAGCTCTCCTGCATGATCTGCGCGAGATCTCGGACCGAAACGGATGCCTGCCGAAGTTCAGCGCCCTGCTCGATGGCCTGCGCGAGCGGCATCGCGCGAAAGAAACGTTTCTGACGCGACTCGATCGAATCGGGCCGACATAGCTTAGCCTGTACTCCCTCTACTTGCGGCGGACGGCGCCGGGAATGCGGGGGAAAATCTGGGTGAAAGTCACGGCAGGTCGGCGCCGTGAGCTAAAGGCTTGGACCCGCCCCGGCTGCGCTCTCGACCGAGTTGAGGCGCCGGCAGTCGAACCCTTGTGAAGGGTCCGAACAGAAACGAGAGAAGACGCGGACTTACCCACCAAACCCACGAAATCGTTTGGACAAGTCGCTCCCGTTCGATCCCGCGCCATCCCGTCCGGTTCCATCCTTCAGCGCAGAGTCGGGGCACAAGGAGGGCACAAAATGTCGAGCTGGTCCTTGGTCTGGCGCGGGGCGCTCGGCTAGATTGAATCCATGAGCGGACGCGCCCAGAAGGTACTCGGCGAGGCCCTGGGCCTCACGGATGAGGAGCGGGCCGAGGTCGCGCTCGAGCTCGTTGCCAGCTTGGACGGGCCCAGGGACGCCGGCGCCGAGGATGCTTGGGTTGACGAGATCGAGCGTCGTGCACGCCGCGTTCTAGCTGATCCTGACGGCGGCGAAGACTGGTCCGCTGCGCGCGTCGTCGAGATCGAATCGAAGCTACGTCGACCGTGAAGCCCGTCCGGGTCGAGCCGGAGGCGAAGCACGAGCTCGCTGCTGCCGCTGCATGGTACGAGGGGCGGCGTGAAGGTCTTGGTCGGGAGTTTCCGCTCTACCCGCGCGTAGCACCGGAACTTGGAGTTCGTCGCGCCTTCATCGAGCTCGCCGAAGTTGTCCGTGTCCTCGCCATTGCCCACGAGAAGCGGGGTCCCGGTTACTGGGTTGGACGACTGAAGGGTTCCTGAGCAGTGACGGGAGACGCGCGGTTTCTCGATCATGACACCCTCGATTTGCTGCGCGGCCGGCACGCGGCGTGGCGCCTGCTGCGCGCCGAGCATGCGCCGCTGATCCTGAGCTTCCTGCATCGTGTTTTCGTCCTGCCCAACGCCCGGGCCATCGCGCAACCGGACCTGACTTCACGGCTCGAGGACTACCTCTTCGAGCTCCGCGAGCGCCTCGGTGAGGGCGTCTATCCGCGTTCGGCGGCCGAGTATTTGGATGCTTGGGCGAGCGACGACGCTGGCTACCTCCGCAAGTATTACCCGGCGGCCGGCGGTGACGAGCCCAGCTTCGATCTGACCCCGGCAGCAGAGAAGGCGATCGAGTGGGTGACCGGCCTGCGTAGCCGTCCGTTCGTCGCGACGGAATCACGATTGCTCACGGTCTTCGACCTCCTGCGCCAGATCGTCGAGGGCACCGAGCAGGACCGCGGCGCGCGCATGGCCGACCTGCAGGGCCGGCGCGACCAGATCGACAGCGAGATCCGGAGGCTGGAAGCCGGCGACGTCACGATGATGGACGCAGCCGCCGTCAAGGATCGCTTCCTTCAGCTCGCGTCGACCGCGCGCGCGCTGCTCTCGGACTTCCGCGAGGTGGAGCAGAACTTCCGCGAGCTCGATCGCGGCGTGCGGGAGCGCATCGCGCTCTGGCAGGGCAGCAAGGGGGAGCTGCTGGAAGACATCTTTGGCGAGCGGGACGCGATCGGGGACTCGGATCAGGGGCGCAGCTTCCGTGCTTTCTGGGACTTTCTGATGTCCCCCTCCAGGCAGGAAGAGCTCACCTCGCTGCTCGAGCGGGTCTTGGCCTTGCCAGCCGTCCAGGCCCTGTCTCCCGAGTCGCGGCTCGGGCGCGTCCACTATGACTGGCTCGACGCCGGCGAGGTCGCCCAGCGGACCGTCGCTCGTCTCTCCGAGCAGCTTCGTCGGTTCCTGGACGACCAGCTCTTCCTCGAGAACAAGCGCATCATGACCGTCATCCGCGAGATAGAGCAGAGCGCGCTCGCCCTGCGATCGGAGCCGCCCCCCGGGCCGTTCGCGGAGATAGAGGACAGCGCTGCGGCCGTCGAGCTCCCGATGGACAAGCCCCTCTTCGTGCCGCCATGGAAGCCGGTGGTCGACAGCACCGATGTGGACGTCGGCGAGGCGCGTATCGCCGCCGACGCCCTCTATGAACAGGTGTACGTCGACCGCGCGCGGTTGGCCGACAACGTTCGGCGAAGCCTGGAGACGTTTCCGCAGGCCGCGCTGGCGGCGATCGTCGACGCGCACCCGCTCGAGAACGGGCTCGCGGAGCTGGTGGCCTATCTCGCGATCGCGAGCGAGGACGGACGCCACGTCATCGACGACCAGCATCGTCAGACGATCCAGTGGATCGACAGCCAGGGCGTCGCCCGCCAGGCCACGCTGCCACTGGTCATCTTCCATCGATGACCCGTCGCGAAGGACTGGACGCAGGCCCTCCCGTTCTGGCAGGAAGATCCCGTGTCTGACGCTCCCGAGCCCCAGGGCGAGACAGAAGCACGCGCGGCGCTGCTGCAGATCGCAGGGCGGCGCACGCTACCCATTCCCACGGAGTTGATCGTCGACCACGTGCTCCGTCTGCCGGGAGACCGGGACTGGCCGGTCCGTCGCGCGGCGCTCGAGGCCGTGCTTCGCCGGCTGCCTCGGCCCGGGCGCAAGAGATCGTCGTCGTGGCCGGGCCGAAGGACGGATCGGCGGGACGACACCGCCTCGCGCGAGCGGGCGGGGAGAGGGCGCTTCCCTATGACGTACGACTGTGGTCGCTGTCGCCTCCAGGCGGCGCGTGCGATTGCGCGGACTTTTCGCGCGGGGCGCTCGGCATCTGCAAGCACATCGGGGCGGTGATTGCTCACCTCGCTTCCAAGCCCCGATCATTTCGGCGACTGCTCACCGCTGCAGCCGGCGCGCGGCCCGGGGTTGTCTGGGATCCGGCCGTCGACGCCGCCGTGGCGGGCGATCTGCTCGCGGCCCTTCGCTTCGCGCCTGCGCCGCGAAGAGCCGACCGGCACCGGCGCGCGGTCTCGGCCGGGCCGGGTTTCGTTCGAGCGGGTGACGCCGGGGCGTGGCGCCTGCGGACCACCCACGCGTCCGATCCCGTCAAGCGGATGGGGCTGGTCGAAGCTCTCGCCTCGCGCGTTCGGCGGGCTGGCGGGGCCGTAGACCCTGCCGCGCGCGCGGTGCTGGCCGAGGAGCACGATCGGCTCTCCCGGATCCTTCGCCTGGGCCGGGCGCAGCCGTCCCTGGCCAAGGCGATGTCCGCCAGCGCGCGGCGGCGCCCCCTCTATGCGTACCAGAAGCAGGGGATAAGACGGTTCTTGCTCCAGGGCCGCTTGGTGCTGGCGGACGACATGGGGCTCGGCAAGACCACGCAGGCCGTCGTCGCCGCGACGGCTCTCTACGACGCCGGGCTCGTGCGGCGGGGGCTCATCGTTGTCCCGGCGGCGCTCAAGCCGCAGTGGGAGCGCGAGTGGCAGGCGATCTCCGCGGCGCCCGTTCGCGTCGTAGACGGGGGGAGCGGCGTCCGGCGCGAGCTGTACCGGTCCATGCGCCGGGGGTTCCTGGTGACAAACTACGAGCAGGTCATCAAGGACCTGGACGTGATCGCCACATGGTCGCCGGAGCTGGCCGTGCTCGACGAGGCGCAGCGGATCAAGAACTGGGCGACGAAGACCGCGCTCGCGATCAAGCGGCTCAAGCCGGAGTACCGGCTGGTGCTCACGGGCACGCCGCTCGAGAACCGGCTCGACGAGCTGGCCTCGATCGTCGAATGGGTGGACGATCGAGCGCTCGAGCCGAAGTGGCGCCTCGGTCCGGCACACAGCACCTATGCGGACGGCCAGCGCCAGGTGATCGGCGCTCGCAACCTGGACGAGCTGCGCGCGCGGCTGGCGCCGGTGCTCCTCCGCCGTACGCGGGCGGAGGTGCTCGGTCAGCTTCCGCCCCGCCAGGACACGACGATCCCTGTCGATCTCACCGAGCGCCAGCGCGAAGCGCACGACGCGCTCAACCAGCCCATCGCGAAGTTGGCCGCCATCGCGCGCCGCCGACCGCTGGCGCCGGCGGAGTTCCTCCGGTTGATGTCGCTGCTGGCGACGCAACGGATGATCGCGAACGGGGTGGCGCTGGAAGCGTTCACGGCCACCTGGCCCGAGGTTCGAGACCGCCGGCCGACGGCAGCGGTGCTCGAGTCGCTCGACGCGCCGAAGCTCGCCGAGTTGCGCGAGCTCGTGGCGAGCCTCGTCGTCACCCAGGGCCGGCAGGTCGTCGTGTTCAGTCAGTGGAGGCGCATGCTGGAGCTCGCGGCGTGGGCGGTGTCGGACCTGCTCGCCGCCGCCGGTAAACGCGCGCTGTTCTTCACCGGCCAAGAGGGTGCGCGCCGCCGGACACACAATCTGGTCGATTTCCACGACGATCCGTCCGCCGCCGTGCTGTTCCTGACCGACGCCGGCGGCGTCGGGCTCAACCTTCAGAAAGCCGCCAGCGCCTGCGTCAACCTGGAGCTCCCCTGGAACCCCGCGGTCCTCGAGCAGCGGATCGGCCGCATCCATCGTCTCGGGCAAGACCGGCCCATCGACGTCTACAACCTGATGAGCCGGTCATCCATCGAGGAGCGGATAGCCGGCCTGGTGGCCGACAAGCGGGCCCTCTTCGATGGGGTGTTCGAAGGCGTCACCGACGAGCTGCGCTTCGACGGTGGGAGCCAGATGACGAGCTTGCTCGAGACCCTGACCGCGCCCGAAGAGGCCTCGGCTTCGGGTGATGACGCGAGCGACGACGGTGCTGACCCGTCGACCGCTGTCGTCCAAGATCTCGGCGGGGGCGACGCCGAGGCAGCGGAGCTTGGGGCGCTCGCGGGGCGAGGGGCCGCCGCGTCGACCTCCAGCGCAGCGCCGGCCGTCGAGGACGGTGTCGCCGCGCTGTTCGGGGCGGTCGCCGTCCAGCGACGGGCCGACGGCGGCCTCGTCATCGAGGCGCCGCCGCAGGCGGCCCGCGCGCTGCAGT
>CAZTZM010000094.1:0-9121 GCA_964618005.1 uncultured Myxococcales bacterium | reverse complement strand
AGAGATCGCGGACCCGGCTGATCTCGGCAGGCGTGGGGACGCTCGCCGCGCCGATTGCCTACGGCGACCCGAGCGTGTCGCGCCGGTGGAGCAGCGACGCGTTGGTGGGATCGATGCGCAGACCTTCCTCGACGGCGTTTTGGTTCTTGGCCGGGTCCAGGTACATGAAGCTCATCAGCAGGTGGAAGACCGCGCTCTGGCGATTCTCCACCTGCGCCACTACCCGCTCGCGTTCGGCGTCGCTCGAGAATTCGATCAGGGACGCGATGTTCGCGGGATGCATCACCTGCATCATCTGATACAGGTTCTGCCACTGCAGAAAGACATTGAATCCTGACCGATAGAGGTCATGGTCGAATTCGACGACGGGAAACTGATCCGTGTTGAGGGGAGCGTCGGCGGTCCAGGCTTTCACAGAAGGATCGTCTGTGAAGATGAACTCGAGGATATCGTCGGCGGAGGAGATGCCGATCGACGCCAGGCTCTCCGCCACGGCACCTTTGTCGATCTCCCGCTGCATGGCGGCGTACGAGTAGGGATGAGCCCGCTTCTGACCGACGAGCAGGAAGTGCTGACTGGGGTTGAAGTGCGGATACACCAGGATCGTGTTCTCGAATACGTCGGAGAACGTCCGGAGGATGCTCTTGAGGCTCTTCTCCGACAGCGACAGAGGCAGCCAGCTCGAGTAGATTCCCAGATCGTTCAAGATCGCTTTTCCGTCGGCGAAGTACTCGCGCGTATAGAGCGAGCTGTTCTCGGCGAACAGCCCCGGCCAGATCGCGTCGTTCAGGACGACGTCGTACTTCTTGTCGGTCAGATGGATGAAGTTCTTGGCGTCCATGTAGATCATCCGGACGCGCCGTTCGAGGTCCTCGCCCAGGTTGATGTGCGAGAACTGCCGTTTGGAGAGCTGGACCATCTCGGGGGAGAGCTCGACGCAGGTGATCTCCGGCACCTCGTGCTGAGTCAGAAGCTTGGTCAGCTCGCCCGAGCCGAAGCCCACCGTCAGAACGCTCTTGGCACCTCCATGGAGGATCACGGGGATGTGTCCCTGGGCCTTCTGCGTCTGGCGGAGGGCGACTTGATCGCCGGCCACGTTGATCCCGGCCGTCGTGATCACCTTGAAGTTCTTGTCGACGTAACGGTGAACGGAGGCCGTCGTGGTGATTCCTTCGATGGCGTCAATCATCTCCGTGTGTTCGTTCCTACCCTCGACCTTGTTCAGCCAGGATAGGTAAGCGTGGGCCGGCGTGGCGGCGACGCAGATCGCTGCCGCGACGAAGGCAACCGGCGGTCCGACCTTCCAGCCGATCGAGTCGCGGTGCTGGAGGGCGGCGAGAGCCCGCGCGCAGCTGGTCAAGCCGAGCAGTTGAATGCTTGCCTGGGACCCAAGGAGGGGGATCAAGAGGAACCCCGTCACGAGGGGGCCGGCGACGCTCCCCATGGTGTTGAGCGCGTAGGCCGAGGCAATCATCCGTCCGGCCGAGACGGAGGCGCCCCTGCGAAGCTGAACCAGCAAAGGGAAGCTGGCACCCATCAATAGAGACGGGACGAGAAAGACGATCAGGCAATAGCCGAGAATGAAGTAGCGATCGAAGCGGAAAAGGAGGCGATTGGCCGTCCCGGCGAGCCTCCCGGACAGCAGATTCGACAGCCCGACCAGCCCCCCGACGTAGAGCACCCCGCTCATCCCGATGGCCAGCAAGGTCGCGATCGCCCATCGACGGGGATTCCGGGTCCGTCGGGCCAGCCGACTGCCGGCGAAGAGGCCGGCCGCGTACCCGAGCAAATACACGCTGAGGATCGATGAGAACGCGTAGGTTGTGGCCTTCAGATACGACACGGAGGTCCTGATCCAGACGATCTCGTATCCGAGGGCGATGAAGCCTCCGGCGAACAGCCAGACGTCGACGACCCGGCGCGGAACCTCCCCGGCCGGACCGGGCGCTTCCTCGGCGGCGGTGCCGAGGGGGAGGCCGCTGGCGCGCGGCGAGAAGATCAGGGCCGCCAGACCCACGGCGACGTTGGAGCCGGCGGCGACACGGAGCGTGTTGGCGACGCCGAGGAGCTCGATGAGGAAGAAGCCGGCCACGAAGCTTCCCAGCACCGCGCCGAGGGTGTTCGCGGCGTAGAGCAATCCGGAGCGCGATCCGAGCAGCGCTGGATTGTCCACCAGCCAGGACGACAGCAGAGGCAGCGTCATCCCCATCAGGCAGGTGGGGAGCAGGAGAACGATCGTCGAGAGGACCACCTGAAGGCCGAGGAGCATCGGCCCGGAGGGCGCCCAGGCCCGGTAAACGTGGACGTAGATTCGGTCGGTGCCGGCGAGCAGCGGCAAAGTCAGGAGCGCGAGCAACCCGACCAGGAGCTCCAACAGGCCGTACAGGCCCAGCTTGTTCCGGAGCCCGTCGACCCGGGACCGGATCAGCCAGGCGCCCAACGCCAGGCCGCCCATGAAGACGGAGATGGTGACGCTGGCGGCGACGGTGGTGTTTCCGAAGACGAGCTTGAGCAACCTCACCCAGACCGTCTCGTCGATCAGCCCCGAAGCTCCCGAGAGCGCGAACAGAGACAGGACGGTCGTCCGGCCCACCCTCCTCATGACCCTGCGGGCAGGTCGCGTGCGCTCGGCCCTCCGCTGCTTCACGTCAGCCTGGCTCCCGATCGGAGCAAGGGAGAGGGGCGCAGGAAGTGATATGCCCGACAACCGCACGACAGTTGTCGCGTGACGACGCGGGCCGGCACCTCGGGCGCGAAATATTCGCCGGGCGCATGCCAGTTTTTCTGGCCGGTTCCCTGTCTCAGCAACCACGTCGAGAGGACACACGATGCCGAACCGGATCTGGACCGCCCTAGTGGCCGCCGCGATCAGCTGGCCAGCCGTTGCCGTCGCTCAAACGACGACGGCGCCGTACACGGCGTCTTGGTCGTCGCTCAACCAGCACACCCCCGCGCCAGAGTGGTTCCAGGACGCCAAGTTCGGCATCTATTTCCACTGGGGCGTCTACAGCGTGCCGGCGTTCTACAGTGAGTGGTACCCGCACTGGATGTTCCAGAGCAACGGCAACACCGGGAACGTCTACAGCCACCACGTGTCGACGTTCGGCGATCCATTTACGACCTGGGGGTACGACAAGTTCATCACGGGTGCGAACGCCAAGAACGGCACCTTCACCCAGTTCGCGCCCAAGCTGGTGAGCAACGGCGGCAACTGGGACCCCAACGCCTGGGCGCAGATGTTCGTCAACGCCGGTGCCCGCTACGCCGGTCCCAGCATGGAGCACCACGACGGTTTCTCCATGTGGGACAGCAAGGTGAATCCCTGGAACTCAGTGGCGTACGGGCCGAAGCTGAACCTGGCGCAGCTTCACGTGAACGCCTATCGCAGCGCGGGGTTGAAGATCGTCGCGGCGTTGCACACCGCCTACCACTTCAACGGGTTCTATCAGTACGTGCCGGCACAAACCGACGCCAGTCTAAAGATCCTCTACGCCCAGACGGGAACGGCCAACGAGAACGACCTCTGGCTCGGCAAGATCAAAGAGGTCGTCGACGAGTTTCAACCCGATATCTTGTGGCAGGATTTCGACCTGAATCGCGTCGACCAGACACACCTGCTCGAGTCGCTTCAGTACTACTACAACGCGGCGCTCGGCTGGGGCAAAGACGTCGTCGCCACCTATAAGGACGGGTACAACAACCAGGGCGAGGTCTATGACTACGAGCGCGGCGGTCCGGCGGACATCACCACGCCCTACTGGTTGACCGACGACGCGGTCGGCCGCGACAGCTGGTGCTACACGTCAGGCATGGGCTACTACTCCCCGCAGGCGATCCTCGACGCCTTCATCGATCGGGTGAGCAAGGGCGGAAATCTGCTGCTCAACATCTCACCGATGTGGGACGGCACCATCCCACAAGCGCAGCAAACCATCTTGAGCACGATGGGCACGTTCCTGAAGCAGAACGGGACGGCCATCTACAACACGCGGGCCTGGACCGTCTACGGTGAAGGTCCGACGAAGATGGGGGGAGGCTCGTTCACGAACCCAACCGCTGGGACTTCGAACGACGTTCGATACACCAAATCCAAGGACGGAAGTACGCTGTATGCGATCTGGATGGGGTGGCCGGGCAATGGCAAGCAGGCGACCATGGCGTCGGTGACGACCAAGGCCTTCCCCGTCGGAACCGGAAAGGTCTACCTGTTCGGGCCGACGGGCGGCTCGGCCATCTCGCTGGCTTTCACCCAGGACACCTCCGGCCTGCACGTCACGCTCCCCAGCCCGCAGCCATACACGGCCGTCGCCTATGCGATGGAGATCAGCCCCAGCGGCACCCCGCCGGCACCAACGCCCTGGCTCACGGGCACCGGCGCCGGGGGTGCCAGCGGCACGGGAGGTTCCAGCGGCACGGGTGGCGCCAGCGGCACGGGCGGTGAGCGAGGCGCCGGTGGCAGCGGCGCAACCGGCCAAGGCGGCGTCACGGGCACCGGCGGCGCCGTGTCCGGCAAGGGGGGCGAGGCGGGCGGATCGATGATCGGGTCAGGCGGCGCCTCCGGCGGCTCACCCGGTTCCGGCGGTATCGGCGCGAGCGGTACCGGCGGAGCCACCAGTGAGACCGGCGGCTCGATCGGTCAGGGGACCGGCGGCGATGGCCCCGGGAGCGGGATCGGTACGCCAGGCGCGACCGACAATGGTGCCTCCGGGTGCAGCTGCGAGCTTGGCTCCGGTCCGGGAGGGACATCCGGCGCGCTGGCCGGCTTCGCGGCCGCCGCCCTCACGCTCGGGCTCGCGCGACGGCGGCGAGGCATCCGTCGCCGCTGATGGGTGCGGTCGTCGCGCTTTGGGAGGTGCTCATCCGCTGAAACCCGTTCGCGACGAACGTCGTCCCTTGACCCGCTGGTGAAGATTGGTGGGCCAGCCGGGTCGGCGGGTGAGACGCCGGGGCTGCTGTCCGGGCTGCTAACAACATCCCCGGGACCGGCACATTTACAATGCGGCACTACATGCTCGATCGCACTCATGCCAACTCGTACCAGGCCTCGGTCAGCATGGGAAAGCCGAGCAACCCCTCCGCGTCGCAGTGGACCCAGCTCAGCGCCGCCGCCGACCTTTGCTACTACGAAAACACCGGCACCGGCACGAGCTGGACCGCGACTCTCCCCGAAAATGTCTACGGCGTCAGCTTGATGGTATTGAGTCGCTGACCTGTCGCAAGCTTAAGGCGGCTCGCCGTTCATGATGGGAGTGCGCCGCGGCCGCGCCCGGACCCGGCACAGGACAATGACGGCGATGACCGCCGTCCAGCAGTCGTCAGTCGACTCTCTGCCGATGGCGCAGCGACATCCCGCGCGGTCTTTGTTCGAGTCCGAGCGGGCATCTGCTGAAGCCGCATCGGCAGTGGACCGTGCGGCGCCATCGACACCGCCAACGCCACGGGATCCATCGGCGTCCCCGTCGCCACTGCCGCCCGCCCCCATTGAGGCGCCTCCCCTTCCGTCCGGACCAGCTCCGCCCGTCGCCCCCCTACCTCCGCCCGCACTCGCTCCGCCTACGGTGTCACCCCCAGCTCCGCCCGGGCCACCGTCGTGTGTCACGCTTGGAGGCTTCGTGGTCCCACCTTCGACGCCTGCGTCTCGCGAGCCGGCTGTGCCTCCAGTGCCCGGAAGTGATTCGTCCCGGAAGACGGTGCCATGGCGGACGACGTTGCTGAGCATCGGCAGAGGCGCGGTCTTCGACCAAGTCACGAGATCGCGGCTGTCGGCGTAAAGGAAGCCGACAGCGCCTTGGCCGTCCAAGTAGATTCGCCAGGAGCCGTCGTCGAGCGACGTGACGCAGGGACCTTCCATCCCAGCCCCCCAACCCGCCCAGTTGCCGGTGCCGACGAACGTCCATGGCCCCGTCACCTTGGCCGCTGTCGCGTGCTCGACGTAGCGCGTGGTCTCGTTCTTCAGGAAAGCGTGGTACGTGCCATTCGTCTTCAGGACGAACGTGTCGATGTAGTTGGGGCCAAGGCCCAGCGCCGTGGGACCGCTCCATGTCGTCAGGGTTGAGTCTTGGGCGACGAACAGATAAGGCTTGAAGTCGCTGTCGGTGTTGAGGGTATCGATGTTGGCGACGATCATCACCGTCGCCCCATCGACGAACCACTCGGGCGCCCACACGTGAGCCAGCCCGGGGACGCCGCCCGGCACCGTCGTCAGGTTCGTCCAGTGCACCAGATCGTCACTGCGTGCGATGCTGAAGTGATCCTCCTTGCCGCAGCAACCGGCGCCGATCGGATCCGTGTAGGCGACGTAGTACCGGCCGTCGGTGTGGCGCATGATGCTGGGATCCCGCAGCGCGCCGCTTGGCCCGGCGAAGCCGGTGTTGGCGACCAGCGTAAAGTCCAGCGCGTCGGAGGACTTGTAGATCGAGAGCTGCTCGTCGGCCAGCGCGTCGCCCGTGAAGGTGGAGAAGACGTAGCTGCCCGCCTGGACCGCCGGGCTGCCCAAGCAGAAGAGCGCCGCAACGCCGATCCAGCCGAGCGCTACCGTCCGCGTCTCAACCATGGCGTCGCACCATCACCCACGACCGGTCCGAACGGCGTTCCCACGGTTCACGCTTCTTGTTCGCATTGGCAGAGGCCTCCTCGGTCCCCATAGGGGTCCCGCCTTCGCGACTGATGCGTTCTCCGGAGACGTCTGAGGACGGGGACGCTGACGACGTCTGCGCGGGACGACTCGAGCGATCGGCGCGCTCTCGGTGCCGGCGCCGGCCCTCTGGCCGCCGCCGGCCTCGACGCTTCCCGCCCGGACTCCGCCCTTACTGTCAGTCGCAGGTTCCTGAACAGGGGACGAACGTCCCCGCGCTCGCTTGGATCGATGCCGTCCCGCCGTTGAGCCCGGAGGCCGAGGCGGTCACGGTTATCATCCCGGGCCCATTGGCCTGAACGAGGGCGAACGCTACGCCCTGGTAGGCGTTTCGAACATTCCCGCGGAATGTCTCCTGGACCATGCTCGCGCTGTCGACGGCCTCGATGGTTCCAGGTCCGGTAACGACGAACGTGATCGGCGCCGACGACGACGTGACGACCCTGCCGGACGAATCGGCGACCACCGCCTTGACGAAGACGATGTCGTTGAGATCGGTGACGAGCGCCGTGTGATCGGCAGTGACGACCAGCTTGCTGGCCGTCGTCCCGGTCGCCGGCGGGCCGGTCTTGGGAACGCCCCAGGTGGTCTGCCATGAATAGCCGAACGATCGGACGGTGCCGAGCGCATCCATCAGTCCGCTGTTGCTGCCGACGGTCGGCCATTCACCGTCCGCCTCGCATTGGTCTCCTCGCGACACAATGAGACGCAAAATCGTCGCATCACTTCTCGCGACCGGTTCCCTTACAAGGGAGGGGGACGAGACCCCGCGAGCAGGAGAGCCGGCGGCGCCGGTGGGGGGACCAAGGCGCCCCCGGCCCGGCTAGGGCGGTGGCCGAGCCATGCGCGCGGGGCGTGGCGACGAGCCAACGGAGTGGCAATGGCCGCTGGCGCAGAGGGCGCGGCGCCGCCCCCACTGCAGACGGCCAGCCGAAAACCCCCCTTATCAGTTGTGCCAAGCCCGTCCCTTGTACGCGCACGGCCATGAAACACTTCCCCCGAGAGCAAGGATTTGGTGGAGACGGGACACCCCTGCGTGAACACCGGTTGTTCCGGCCTGGCGGGAGACGCCCGACTCGCTCTTACCGGCCGCCGGCGGCCGCGGCGGCGCTCGCTTTCGCGAGCTGTCTTTCGTCCGCGCTGGCGGCGACCACCGGGGCGAACGGCACACACGATCCGTCGCGCATGATCGAATGCGAAGGACGGTTCTACGTCTATTCGACCGGCGGCGGCAGCAAGTCCTCGGCGGACGGCCTGGCGTGGACCAACGGGCCCGCGCTGTTCCCTAACGGTATTCCGAGCTCGACGACCTCGGTCGTCTCCAGCAACGAGGGCGTATGGGCGCCCGACGCGATCTTTCTGAACGGCCAGTACTACATCTACTACGCGATCGCCAACTCCGGTAACGCCTGCGCAATCGGGCTGGTCACGACACCCACCCTCAATCCCAGCTCATCGGCCTACAAGATCACCGATCACGGTGTCGTGGTGTCGAACACTGGAAGTGCAACCTACTGCGCCATCGATCCCGCTCCGATCCTTGACGCGTCCGGCAACCTCTGGCTTTCGTGGGGAAGCGGGTACACCAAGTCCAGCTCCGACAACACGATCTACGTGACCAGGCTGGACAACACGACAGGACTGGTGAGCAGCTCGGACTCGGCGACACCGGGACACCCGCTCGAGCCTGGTCATATCGAAGCCTCGTACATCTACTACCACGCAGGGAACTACTACCTGTTCTGGAACTCGGGCGGCTGCTGCGACGGCGCCTCCAGCACCTACGAGATACATGTGGCCAGCTCGCCGAGCATCACCGGGCCCTACACCGGCAGCCGGATCTTTTACGCGAGCACCGGCTCCATCCACGGCCCCGGCCAGATCGGCATCTACGACCAGTGCGGCGCGAGCCGGTTCACCTATCACTACTACCCGGACACGGGCGGATCGATCCTGGGCGAGAACGAGCTCACCTGGGGCAGCGACGGGTGGCCAGTGGTGGGCGCCGCGTCGACGACCCCGCTCACGCCCTGTAACACGACAGGAACGGGCGGCAGCAGCGGCGGCACGGGGACGGGCGGTACCCAGGGCGGCTCAGGAACAGGCGGCAGCGGCACGGGCGGCAGCGGCACGGGAGCCGGCGGAAGCAGCGGTTCCGGCACGGGCGGCCAGGGTGCGGTCAACGCAACGGGTGGCAGGACCGGGGGAACGGGCGGGTCGAGCGGCGGAGCGACCGGTGGCAACCCGGGCACCGGCGATGTCTCCGGCACCGGCGGCTCCGTCGTGAGCACGGGCGGAGCAACCGGCGGATCGGGCCCGGGCAACGACACCGGCGGGACCTCAGGTGCGACGGGTGGATCGGCCGGCGGCGGTGATCTCACGACGGGCACTGGCGGGAGCGGCGCTTCGGGAGGCTCGAACAGCGGTTGCGCCTGCGCGGTGGACGGCCGGGGGGACGGCAGCCTTTGGACGGCCGCCCTGGCGCTG
>CAZTZM010000093.1:0-21867 GCA_964618005.1 uncultured Myxococcales bacterium | reverse complement strand
GCGGAGACCCGGGCGGTCGGCGCGCTGTCGCGCCCCGATCTCCGGCTGTCGGCGACGATCACCGGGCGCGCGGGCGGCGCCACCCCGACGACCGGCGGCGTCCCGTCCGGCGACGGCTACCTCCCCAACGTCCCGAACTGGGACGCGGCCGTGATCCTGAGCTGGCCGCTGTTCGAGCCGACCGTGAGCGCCCGCCAGCGCGCCGCGCGCGCGGCCGAGGACGTCCAGCGCGCCAACATCGATCTGGTCCGGCAGGAGGTGACGACCGCGGTCGAGCGCGCCTACGTCGACGTGGTGGTGGCGCGCGACGCGCTCCCCTCGCTGGAGCACGAGCTGGAAGCGGCCCGCGCCAACTACGCGCAGGCCGACGCGCGCTTCAAGGCCGGCCTCGGCACCAGCGTCGAGCTGGCCGACGCCGAGGCTCTGCGCTTCGACGCCGAGATTCGCCGCGCCCTCGGCATCTTCGATCTCGCCAAGACGCGCGCCGCCTTCGGGCGCGCCATCTCCGAAGGACTGCACCCATGAGACCCACCGACTCCCGGAACTTCAACGACAACGACAACGACGTCCCGCTCGTGCCCCGCCAGCCCCGCTCGCGCTTGCCGCTCGGGATCGGGATAGGGGTGGGGCTGGTGGTGCTGCTGGGCGGGCTGATGGTCTGGCGCGCCGACGCGCACACCAACAAGGTCGCGCTGGCCGCGCACCCCAAGCCGGTGACGGTCGTGCGCGCCAAGGCGGCGCTCTACCGCGCCACGCGGACCTACGTCGGGACGCTGCAGCCGTGGATCCAGGCCAGCGTGGGGCCGCAGCTGGTCGCCGCCTACGTGGACACCGTTCTGGTGCGCCCGGGCGCGACGGTGAAGAAGGGCGACGTGCTGGCCACGCTCGACTGCCGCGAGTCCAGCGCGGCGACCAAGGCGATCGCCGCCCGCGCCCGGGCGCTGGACGCGCGCCAGCAGGCGGTCGAGCACGAGGCGACGCGCACACAGGGTCTCCTGAGCGGCGGCTTTGTCTCGCCCAACGAGGCGGAGCAGAAGAGCGCCCAGAGCACGTCCGAGGCGGCGCAAGTAGAAGCCGAGCGCGCCAACCTGGCCCGTAGCTCGCTGCAGGTAAACGACTGCGTCATGCGCGCGCCGTTCAACGGCGAGATCGCGCAGCGGCTGATCGATCCCGGCGCGTTCGTGCGCCCGGGGAACACAATCGTCACGGTTGTCGACCGCGACACCATCCGCATGACCGCCGACGCCCCGGAGACCGACTTCGACGTGGTCGCGACCGGCAACCAGGTGACGATCCACGTCTACGCCACGAATCGCGACCTGCCCGGCACCATCACGCGCCGCTCGCCGGCGGCCGACCCGTCGACGCGCACCGTGCACTTCGAGGTCGACCTCCCCGACCCGACGCGCGCGATCCCGGTCGGGACGACGGGCGAGGTCCGGCTGGAGATCGGCAAGCCGGTCGCCTCGACGGAGGTTCCGCTCTACGCCACCGACGTGCGCGGCAAGAAGGCGACCCTGTTCGTCGTGGAGGGGGGTGTGGCGCGCGCGCGGACCCTGGCGGTCGATGGCGAAGCCGGCGGCTCATTGTTCGTCGATCGGGCGCTGGTCCCCGACGCGCTGGTCGTCGCCGAAGGGCGGGCGCTGCTGGAGGACGGCGACGCGGTGGACGCGCACGAATCGGCGGACGCCAGCACCACGGTCACCGAGCGCCAGCCGCGGACCGCGCGATGACCGGTCTGTCGCTCCGCAATCCGATCGCGATCCTGATGATCTGCATCGCGTTGGTGGTGTTCGCCGCCGTCGTGACGCCACGGATGAGCGTCGACACCTTCCCCGAGCTGACGCCGCCGGTGCTGGTCATCGGGACGCTGGCGCCCGGCCTGGGGCCGAAGGACGTCGAGAAGACCATCAGCTGGCGCCTGGAGAAGTACGTCTCGGCCACGCCGGGCGTCGACCACGTCGAGAGCGTGTCGCGCAACAACCTGTCGATCATCTACGTGTGGCTGAAGTGGGGGACCGATCTCAACGGCGCGCAGACGCTGGTCCAGCAGCAGGCGGCGTTCGCGATGGCGGCGGTCCCCAAGTCGCTGGGCGTGCTGCCGCCGTTCGTGCTGCAGTACGACCCGTCGAACGCGCCGGTCATCCAGGTGGTGATCTCCGGCCCTGGCTACACCGGCCCGCAGCTCTACGACTACGCGTTCAACAACGTCGAGCCGATCCTGGAAGGGATCCCGGGCGTGGCCAGCGCCGCTGTCGACGGCGGCCGCATGCGGCAGATCAACGTCGTCGTCGATCCGGTGCGGGCGCAGGCCCGCAACGTCACCACCGCCGACGTGTCGGCCGCCGTCGCCAGATCGAACGCGCTGCTCCCGTCGGGCGAGCTGATCGCGCCGAAGTTCGACGCCAACGTCTACACGAACGCCATCCCTGCGCGGGTCGAGGCGATCGGCGACGCGCCGGTGAAGATCCAGGGGACGATCCCGGTGCTGATCCGCGACGTGGCGAGGGTCGAGGACGGCGGCACGCCACCGACCCAGTCGGTCTCCGTCAACGGCCAGGACGCCGTCTACCTGAACGTCCTCCGCATCCCCGGCGGCAACACCATCGAGATCGTCGACGCGGTCAAGGAGGCGGTCGCCGGGATCCACGATCTGCCGCCCGGGATGCAGGTGCGCGCCTTCTTCGACCAGTCGACGTTCGTGCGCACCACCTACCACGGGCTGAAGAAGGAGATCGTCCAGGCGCTGGTCCTGATCGGGCTCGTCATCCTGGTGTTTCTGCAGAGCACGCGCGGGACGCTGATCGTGTCGGTGGCGATCCCGCTCTCGTTCGCGATCACGCTGCTGGTGTTGTACGCCGCCGGCCAGACGCTGAACGCCTTCACGCTGGGCGGGCTGACGCTGGCCATGGGGCGCCTGGTCGACGACGCGGTCGTGGTGCTGGAGTCGATCCACCGCCATCAGCGGATGGGGCTCGACAGCCGCGAGGCCGCCCGGCGCGGGGCGGGCGCGGTGGCGCTGCCGGTGCTGGCCTCGACGCTGACCACGATGGCCGTGCTGCTGCCGGTGCTGTTGCTGGCCGGCCTGGCGAAGAAGCTGTTCGCGCCGCTGGCGCTGACGGTCGCGGTGGCGATGATCGCCTCGTACTTCGTCAGCATGGCGGTGACGCCGGTGGCCTGCCGTTACTTCCTGGGCCATGGCGAGCGCGGCCGCCTGGGCAAGCGGGTCGAGCGGATCATCGACGGCATCGCCGACGGCTACGCCGGCGCGCTGCGACGCGTGCTCCCCTTCCGCGGGACCATCGTGGCCGGCGCGCTGGCGCTGGTGCTGGGGAGCGCCTGGGCCGCCTCCCGCCTGCCGAGCACGTTCTTCCCCGAGATCGACGAGGGGATGGACATGATCTACGTGCGCTTCTCGCCCGGAATCTCGCTGACCGACGCCAGCGAGCGGCTGAACGCCATGGGGCGCGCGCTGGTCCGCGAACTGCCGCCCGGAACCGTCACGATGGTGATCGCCAACATCGGCACGCCACAGAACGCGCGCAGCGCCATCGTCAGCCCCAACGTCGGTCCCCACACCGGGTTCTTGCGGCTGGCGTTCTCCGACGCCGAGCAACGGACGCTGACGCAGGGGGATCTGGCGATCCGGGCGCGCGCCATCTTGAATCGTGAGTTTCCCGGCGTCGAGGCGCTGCAGTACCCGGGCGGCCTGGTGGCCAGCGTGTTCGCCAACGGCTACACCGCGCCGCTGGTCGTCGAGGTGCGCGGCGAGAACATGGACGAGCTGAACGCGCAGGCCAACGCGGTCGCCGAGGTCGCGCGGACGGTGCCCGGCGTGCGCGACGTGCGCTCGTCGCTGCAGATCGACTACCCGGAGATCCACGTCGAGACCGACCGCGAGAAGGCCGGCCTGGTCGGCGTATCGCTGGAGAGCGCGGCGCAGACCACGCTGGAGGCGACGTTGGGGAACATCAATACCCCCAGCGTCTGGATCGACGCCCACAACGGCCAGTCGTACTACGTCGTCACCTCCTACGACGCGGTCAACGACACGAACGCGCTGGCGCGCCTGCCTGTCCGGGTCAGCGAGGCCGGGCAGCCGGTCGTGCTGGGCGCCTACGGCGACATCCGCCGCTCGCTGGGCCCGATCGCTGTCGAGCGGAACCACCTGGAGCGCGCCGCCCACGTCCTGATGCAGACCGAAGGGCGCGACATCGGCAGCGTGGCCCGCGACCTGGAGAACGCGCTGCACAAGGACCCGCGCACGGAGCGCGTGCACTTCGATTTCGTCGGCCAGGTTGCGCTGATGCGGTCGACGTTCTCCGGCCTGGGACTGGCGCTGGGGCTGGCGGTGATGGTGGTCTTCATGATCATGGCGTCGCAGTTCAAGTCGCTCCGGCTGCCGTTCGTCATGCTGTTCACGATCCCCGTGTCACTGGTGGGGATCGTGCTGGCGCTGATGGCGGCCGGACAGGGGTTCTCCATCACGGCCTTGATGGGGATCCTGATGGTGATCGGGATCGCCGTGTCGAACGGCATCTTGCTGGTCGACGACGCGAACCGGCGTTTCGTCGAAGGCGCCAGCGCGATCGAATCGGTGGTCGCGGCGGCACGCTCGCGGTTCGTCCCCATCGCCATGACCAGCCTGGCGACGATCATCGGCTTGGTCCCCACCGCCTTCGGCCTCGATCGCGGCTCGGAGGCGAACCAGCCGCTGGCGCTGGCGGTGGTCGGCGGGCTCACCTCGTCGACGTTCCTTTCCCTGTTCCTGGTGCCGGTGATGTTCCTGCTCTTCGCGCGGCGCCCGGTCGAGCAGGAGAGCGGCGTGCCGGGCGCCGCGACGCTCACCGAAGCGCACACGTGACCGGCGTCGCGGGCCCACGGTTTCGTCCGGGCCCGCATATTGACGGGCCCGGACCGCGTTCCTAACTTCCCCGGGGGCATGATCGCCCCGCGACGTTCGAACGATGGGCGCGGACCACGAACGTGAGCGCTCCGGCGGTTCGCCGGGCGCCACGCGGCACAAACACCGCCGCGAGCTGACGGTGGTGGGCGTCGCGACGCTGGTCCTGGTGGTCGTCGGGGCGGGCCTGGTGCACCACGCCGACGGCAAGATCAACCGGGTCGCGCTGGCGGCGGCGCCGCGCCCCGTGGCGGTCGTCGAGGCGGCGCCGGCCACGTTCTCCGACAGCCGCGACTACGTCGGCGCGGTCGACGCCTGGGTGGAGGCGAACGTCGGGCCGCAGTACATCTCCGCCTACGTCACGACGGTGCTGGTGCGCCCGGGCGACACCGTCAAGCGCGGGCAGGTGCTGGCGACCCTCGACTGCTCCCACCCGAGCGCGGCCAGCCGCGCGGTCGCGATGGAGGCGGAGGCGATCGACCAGCGGCAGCGCGCGATCGCCGACGAGGCGGCGCGCGAGCGAACCATGCTGGGCGGCGGCTTCATCGCCCCCAACCAGGTCGAGCAGACGACCGCGCAGAGCACGTCCGAGAAGGCGCGCCTGATGCAGACCCAAGCCCAGGCGCAGGCCGCCGCGCTGGAGGTGCACGACTGCGCGCTGAAGGCGCCGTTCGACGGCGAGATCGCCACCCGCACCGTCGATCCCGGCGCCTTCGTCCACCCCGGCGGGACGATCGTGTCGGTGGTCGACCGCGACACCGTGCGCGTGACGGTCGACGCCCCGGAGAAGGACTTCCGGATCGTCGCCGCCGGGACACCGGTCGACGTGACGGTGCTGGCCACGGGTGGAAGCGTTCGTGCCGCCGTCTCGCGCCGCGCGCCCAAGGCCGATCCGGCCACCCGGACCATCCACTTCGAGATCGACGTGGCCGATCCGAAGCGTGAGCTCCCCACCGGCACGACCGCGCTGGTACACGTCGACGTCGGCCGCGCCGCGCCGGCGACGCGTATCCCGCTGGACGCGGCCACGCAGCAGGAGGGGAAAGCCAAGCTGTTCGTGGTCGAGGGCGACATCGCGCACCTGAAGACGTTGGCTGTTCTGGGCGAGCGCGGCGGCGGCCTCTACTTCGATCCGCGGGTGCTCGCCCCGCGCACCCACGTCGTCACCGACGGCCGGGCGCTGCTCGCCGATGGCGATCCGGTCCAGGCGCGGCTGCAGGCGCAGCCGCCGGCCGAGGTCCCCGATGGCGGGACGCGCGGCGGCGGATTCGGGCGCCCGCTGTGACCCACCTCTCGCTGCGCAACCCCCTGGCCGCGCTGATGCTGGGGATCGCGGCGCTGGTGTTCGCGTTCGTGGTGACGCCGCGGATGCCGATCGACACCTTCCCCGATCTGACGCCGCCCGTGCTGGTGGTGGGAACGCTGGCGCCAGGGCTGGCCGCCAAGGATGTCGAGAAGACGCTGACCTGGCGCATCGAGAAGTACGTCAGCGCCACGCCGGGGGTCGAGCACGTGCAGAGCGAGTCGCGCAACAACCTCTCGATCGCCTACGTCTGGATGGCCTGGGGGACCGACCTGAACGCGGCGCAGACGCTGGTCCAGCAGCAGGTCCAGTTCGCCATGGCGGCCGTCCCCAAGTCGCTGGGCGTGATCCCGCCGTTCGTGCTTCAGTTCGATCCCACCAACGCGCCGGTCGTCCAGGTGACGGTCTCGGGCGGCGGCCTGTCGGGGCCGCAGCTCTACGATTACGCGCTCAACAACATCGAACCCTTGCTGGAGGGCATTCCGGGGGTGGCCAGCGCCGCGCTGAACGGCGGCCGCCAACGCCAGATCAACATCATCGTCGACCGCGCGGCCGCGCAGTCGCGCGGCGTGACCAGCGAGGAGATCTCGGCGGCGGTCGCGCAGGCCAACGCCCTCCTGCCGTCGGGCGAGTTCATCGCCCCGACCTTCGACGCCAACGTCTACACCGACGCCGTCCCGCGCCACGTCAGGCAGATCGGCGACGCCATGGTGAAGGTGGTCGGCGGGCGGCCGGTGTTCATCCGCGACGTGGCACGCGTCGAGGACGGCGGCGCCGCGCCCACCCAGACGGTGTCGGTCAACGGCGAGAACGCCGTCTACCTGAACGTGTTGCGCATCCCCGGCGGCAACACGCTGCGGATCGTCGACGCCGTGAAGAAGGTGGTGGCGGGGCTGGGGAATCTGCCGTCGGGAATGACCGTGAAGCCGGTCTTCGATCAGTCGACGTTCGTCAAGACGTCGTACTCGGGCCTGAAGAAGGAGGTCGTGCAGGCGCTGTTCTTGATCGCGCTCGTCATCCTGGTGTTTCTGCAGAGCCTCCGCGGCACGCTGATCGTGGCGGTGGCCATCCCGCTGTCGTTCGCGGTCACGCTGGTGGTGCTGTACGCGACGGGGCAGACGCTCAACTCGTTCACGCTCGGCGGCCTGACGCTGGCGATGGGGCGGCTGGTCGACGACGCGGTCGTCGTGCTCGAGTCGATCCATCGCCACCAGCGCCAGGGCCTCTCGCGCTATCAAGCCGCGCTGCAGGGGACGAACGCCGTCGCGCTGCCGGTGCTCGCCTCGACGCTGACCACCATCGCGGTGTTGCTGCCGGTGCTGCTGCTGGCGGGGCTGGCCAAGAAGCTGTTCGCGCCGCTGGCGCTGACGGTGGCCGCGGCGATGATCGTCTCCTACCTGGTCAGCATGTTCGTGACACCGGTGGCCTGCCGCTACCTGCTCGAGACCAAGGAGCCGCGGGGGCTGGCCAAGAAGGTCGGCGGCGCCATCGAGCGGCTTGCCAACGGGTACGCGGACACCCTGCAACGCGCGCTGGGGATCCGCCCCTGGATCATCGCGGCCTGCGCGCTGCTGACCCTGGGGGCGGCGTGGGCCGCGACGCACCTGCCGAGCACGTTCTTCCCCGAGATCGACGAGTCGATGGAGCGGGTCTACGTCCGCTTCTCACCCGGCATCTCGCTGGACGAGGCCTCGCGCCGCGTGCGCGGCATGGCGAAGATGCTGCACGACGAGCTGCCCAAGGGCGAGGTCGAGCTGGTGCTCACCAACCAGGGCTCGCCCGAGAACGCGCGCAGCGCGATGACCAGCCCCAACGACGGGCCGCACATGGGCTTCATCCGCGTCGCGCTGGTCACGCCCGAGCACCGCCATCACACCCAGCGGCAGATCGCCGACCTGATGCGCGGCCTGCTCGAGCGCCGCTACCCCGGCGTCGAGTTCCTGCAGTGGCCCGGCGGGCTGGTCGCCAGCGTGTTTTCGAACGGCTACATCGCCCCCATCGCGCTGGAGGTCAAGAACGACAACCTGACGGCGCTGGAGGAGCAGGCGCGCGCCATCGCCAGCGTCGCGCGCTCGGTCGGCGGCGTGCGCGACATCCGGGTCCAGCTTCAGACCAGCTACCCGGAGATCCACGTCGACACCATCCGCGACCAGGCCGGCCTGGTCGACGTCACGGCCCGCCAGGCCGCGCAGACCACGCTGGACGCGACCCTGGGGAACATCAACCTCCCCAGCGTCTGGATCGATCCCGCCAACGGCCAGGCCTACTACGTCGTGACTTACTACGACGAGCGCGACGTCCGCGACATGGGCGCGCTGGCGCAGCTACCGGTGCGGGTCGGGCCGGGCGCCAAGCCGGTCACGCTGGGTGCCTACGCCAGCATCACGCGCTCGTCCGGGCCGATCGCCATCGAGCGCGATCACATGGCGCGCGTCACCGAGGTCTACATGCAGACCGAGGGGCGCGACGTCGGCAGCGCCGCCGGCGAGCTGCAGCGGAAGATCGCCGCGGACCCGCGCACGCGCGCCATCAAGTGGAGCTTCGTCGGCGAGATGCAGCTGATGCGCAGCACGTTCTCTGGCCTGGGCGTGGCGGTGACGCTGGCGGTGATGGTGGTCTTCATGGTGATGACGATCCAGTTCAAGTCGCTGCGGCTGCCGTTCGTCATGCTGTTCGCGATCCCGGTCTGCCTGGTCGGCATCACGCTGGCGCTGATGGCCGCCGGCCAGGGGTTCTCGGTGACGGCGCTGATGGGGATCCTGATGGTCATCGGGATCGCCGTGTCGAACGGCATCCTGCTGGTCGCCGAGGCCAGCGTGCACTTCGACGCCGGGATGAACCGCGAAGAAGCGGTGGTCGCCGCGGCTCGAACCCGCTTCACGCCGATCGTGATGACCAGCCTGGCCACGATCATCGGCTTGATTCCGACCGCGCTGGGCCTGGAGGCTGGGACGGAAGCGAACCAGGCGCTGGCGCTGGCGGTCGTCGGCGGCCTCACCTCGTCGACGGTGATGTCGCTTTTTCTCGTCCCGGCGATGTTCACGTTCGTGGCCAAGCGCGCCGTGCCGGTCGAGGATCAGCCCGCTCGCTGAGACGGCGGCCACGGTTTCGTGCCGTCGCCTAACCCGCCCCCTGCCGCCCGGGTCAACGCCAGCGGAGGCCAATCCCATGATCAACCCGATTCGCACCGCTCTCATCCGCGCCGCGTGCTTGAGTGTGGCGCTCGCCACATCTCCCTTCGCGTTCGCCCAGACGACACCGCCCGCCCCGCCGCCGGGGGAGGGTCACCCCGAGTTCGCCAAGGTGCGCGAAGCCTGTCACGACGACGTCGAGCGTCTCTGCAAGGGGACCACGCCGGGGCAGGGTCACTTCCGAGAGTGCCTGCGCGCGCACAAGGACGAGCTGTCCGACGGCTGCAAGGCGGCCCTGCAGGAGGCCCGCGCGCACCATCACCCGAAGAGCTGATCGCGCCGGCGGGCGCCGGCCGGGTCGCAGTCAGGCGACGCCGCGATTGGCGGCGGCCCGGCGAGGAACCAGGTTCGCCGAAGATGCGTATCTGCGTGCTCGTCGGACTGGCCCTGACGCTACCGGTGGCGGCCGGTTGTCGCGGCAGCGACGACGCGTCGGGAACGCCGATTGGTCTGGGCGGCGCCACCCGCCCCGACGCGGGCGCCGCGCCGGTCGACGCGGCGGCGGCCCCGTCCGCGACCGACATCGACCGCGGGTGCCCCGACATCTTCACGCAGGAGAGCCTGCGCGAGTATGAGCTGACGATCGCGCCCGGCGTCTGGAGTCGGCTGATGGCCGACTTCGCGGCCGGGCCGCCACCCGACGATGCGTCGAACACCTACTACCCGGTGGCGAGCTTCGTCTATCAGGGCGAGACGCGCACCGACGCCTCGATCCGCTTGAAGGGAAAAGGGTCGTGGACCTACGCCCTGGAGGATCCCGATCCGAAGGCGCAGTTCGTGGTGGCGTTCGATCAGCAGGGGACAAAGGTGAAGTTCCACGGCGTCGATCAGATCGACCTCGACATGTACGACCACGATCTCAGCATGCTGAACGAGCGGCTGGCGTTCGCGATCATGCGCGCGGCCGGCCTGCCGGTCCCCTGCGCCAACAGCGCCGAGCTGACAATCAACGGCGCGACCTACGGCCTCTACGTCAGCGAGGAGCGCTATGGCAAGACGCTGCTGGAGCGGCTGTTCCCCGGCGAGTCCGGCGGCGTGCTGCTGGAGTCGGGCGTCACCGTTCAGGCCAACGCCAGCGCCGAGGACCTCGGCCGCCTGGACGCCCTGTGGGCCGCGCACGACGTCCCGTCGATGCTGGCCACGCACGTCGACATCTACGGCTCGATGCTGGCCTGGGCCGCCGAGTCGGTCATCAACGACGCCGACGGCTACTGGGGCGGCAACCACAACTTCTACATCTACGACCACCCGACCCGCGGCTTCCTCTGGATGAGCGTCGACATCGACTCGGCGTTCGCCTGGATCCCCGTGATGCAGCACCCCGTGTTCTGGTGGGCGCACCGCTACTGGGTGCCGCCGTACATCCCGCAGCACTACGTGGCGGTCGTGACCGATCCGCTCTGGGAGAGCGCCTTCGCCGCCTCGATCGCCGAGATCCAGCGCGGCTACGACACCGCGCGCTTTCAGGGCTGGATGACCGGCTGGGCGCAGCAGATCGCGCCCGCCGTGGCGCGCGATCCGCGGCGGCCGTTCACCGTCGCCGCCCAGCAGGCCGCCGTCGCCGCCATCGACAGCGAGCTGGCGCAGCGCGCCGACTACCTGCAGTCATTCCTGGACTGCGAGCGCACCGGCGCGCCCGACGCCGACGGCGACGGCTATCCCTGGTGCCGCGACTGCGACGACACGCGCGCCGACGTCTATCCGGGCGCGCCCGAGATCTGCGGCGACGGCATCGACCAGAACTGCAACGGGGTCGCCGACGAGGGCTGCCCGCCCCAACGATCAATAAACGATTAGTACGCTATCTCGCCGCCGTCCTTGAACAGCTTTCCGGTCGTGGTGAAGGGCTCGCGCACGAGCGCCAGCGCGCCGCGGGCGGAGTCCTCGGGGACGCCGGGGGCGCGCGGCCCGCCCAGGTCGGTCTTCACCCAGCCGGGGTCCAGGCCGTTGACGGCGATCGCGCCCGCCAGGTTCTCGGCCTGCAGGCGGACGAGACCGTTCAGCGCCCACTTGCTCAGGCGGTAGCTGGCGATGCCGGTCTCGGCCAGCGCGGCGAACGTCCCGGCGCCCGACGTGACGTGGACGATGCGCGGCTCGCGGCCGGCGCGCAGCAGCGGGATCAGCGCGCGCGCCAGCCGGAACGGCGCCACCAGGTTCACGGACAGCGTGCGCTCGAACGTGCCGTCCGGCTCGTCGTCCAGCGTGGCCGGCCCCTCGGTCATGATGGCGGCGTTGTTGATCAGCACGTCGAGCGCGCCCCAGCGCGCGGCGATCCGGGCCGCCGCGCGCGCCGGCGCCCCGGGATCGGTCAAATCGAGCGCGAACGCCTCGAAGCGGTCGGCGGCCGACGGCCCCGCCTCCTTCAACAGCACGGCGCGGGTCTCGGCCAGGCGCGCCTCGTCGCGGGCGCAACCGACGATCGAGGCCCCCTCGGCCAGGAACAGCCGGGCGGTGGCGCGGCCGATGCCACGCGAGACGCCCGTGATGAAGATGCGGCGGTTGGTAAGCGAGCTCATGCGCGGCAGTTTGGCAGGCGGCGCGGGCGGCGTCGACCGGGGTGATAAAGTCCGCGGCGTGAAACCTGTGCGTGTGACGATCCTGCTGGCGGCTGCGGTCGCGCTCCGTTGTGCTTCGGCGCCTCCGCCCGCGGCCGCCCCGCCGGCCACACCCTCGATGGTCGCTCGGGCGGTGGCGACCGTGACGGCGCCGCCGGTCCCCGACGGCCCGCCCGTGGAGCGCATCGACGTCCCGGCCGACGGCCCGGCGCGCGGCCCGGCGGTCGCCAAGGTCACGATCGTCGAGTTCGCCGATTTCCAGTGCCCGTTCTGCTTCCGCGTCGAGGGCGCGCTGCGGGATCTGACCGCCGCCTACCCCAATGACGTGCGGATCGTCTACCGCCACTACCCGTTGCCGTTTCACGCGGACGCGCCGCTGGCGGCGGAGGCCGCGGTCGCGGCCGAGGCGCAGGGAAAGTTCTGGCCGATGCACGACCTGCTGTACGCCGACCAAAAGGACCTCAGCCGCGCGGCGCTGGATCGCCGCGCCGGCGAGCTGGGCCTGGACATGACCAAGTTCGCCGCGGCGCTGGACGGTCACACTGGCAAGGCGCGCATCGACACGGACCTGGCGCTCGGCAAGCGGGTCGGCGTCACCGGCACGCCGATCTTCTTCGTCAACGGGCGGTCCGTGCTGGGCGCGCAGCCGTTCGACGTCTTCAAGACGATGGTCGACGACGAGATCGCGCGCGCCGACAGCCTGCTGCGGAAGGGGGTCGCGCCGGCGAACCTGTACGCGACGTTGCTGGCGGGCGCCAAGCCGTCACTGCCGCGCCCCGGCCCGCCTCCCTTCGACACGACCGTCTACCGCGTCCCGACGGGCGACTCGCCGCGCCGGGGCGGTGCGCAGCCCAAAGTGACGATCGTCGAGTTCGCCGACTTTCAGTGCCCCTTCTGCGCGCGGGTCGAGGCGACGCTGGCCGAGCTGCTGCGCACCTACGGCGGCGACGTGACGCTGGTCTTCCGCCACAACCCGCTGGCCTTTCACCCGTACGCCCGCGGCGCCGCGCTGGCCGCCGAGGCAGCCCGCGCGCAGGGGAAGTTCTGGGAGATGCACGACAGGCTGTTCGCGAATTACCAGGATCTGGCGCGCCCGTCGCTGGACCGCTACGCCGCGGAGGTTGGCCTCGACGTGCCGAAGTTCACGGCCTCGGTGGACGGCGGGCTCGGCGCGGATCGGATCAAGGCCGACGAGGATCTGGCCGAGCGCTTCGGCGCGCGCGGGACGCCGAACTTCTTCATCAACGGACGGCAGCTGAAGGGCGCGCAGCCGATCGACGTCTTCAAGCAGGCGATCGACGAGGAGCTCCGCAAGGCGAACGCCGCGCTGGCCGCCGGCGCGCCGCGCGCCGACCTCTACGCGACCTTGACCAAGGACGGTCTCGACAAGTCGAACGTGCCGCCGCCCGCCGCGCCCAAGCCGCGCGCGGTGCCGGACGCCCGTTATCGCATCGACATCGCGGGCGCACCCGTGCGCGGGCCGCAGGACGCGCCGATCACCATCGTCGAGTTCGCCGACTTCCAGTGCCCGTACTGCGCGCGCGCCGAGGAGACGTTGCAGCAGGTGGTCGCCGCCTATCCGGGGAAGGTGCGATTCGTCTGGCGCGATCTGCCGCTGCCATTTCACGACCAGGCCGAGGCGGCGGCCTGGGCGGCCCGCGCCGCGCGCGCGCAGGGAAAGTTCTGGGCCATGCACGATCGCCTCTACAACCTGCAGGAGGGCGAGACGCTGGGGCGGTCGACCTTCGACAAGTTCGCCGCCGAGCTGGGGCTGGACGCGAAGCGCTTCGGCGCCGCGCTGGACAAGCAGGCGGACAAGCTGGCCATCCGCGCGGAGGCCGAGACCGCGAGCAGGGCCGGCATCACCGGCACGCCGACGTTCTTCGTGAACGGCAAGGAGATCGTCGGCGCGCAGCCGTTCGAGTCCTTCCAGGCGATCATCGACGAGGAGCTGAAGGTGACCGCGGCGCTGATCGACAAGGGGACGCCGCGCGCGCGCGTCTACGCGGCGCTGATGAAGACGGCGGAGGATCCCACGCCGGCGCCCGCCGCCAAGCCGGAGGCCGCCGCCGACGACGACGCGGCGGATCCCGACCCCGTCGCCGACAAGACGGTGTACCCGATCAAGCCGGGCGACAGCCCGGCCAAGGGGCCGGCCAACGCGCCGCTGGTGGTGGTCGTCTTCTCCGACTTCCAGTGCCCCTTCTGCAAGCGGGTCGAGCCGACGCTGGCCGAGCTGGAGCAGAAGTACGCCGGCAAGCTGCGCCTGGTCTGGAAGAACTACCCCCTGCCGTTCCATGAGAACGCCGAGCCCGCGGCCGAGGCCGCCATGGCCGCCGGCGCGCAGGGAAAGTTCTGGGAGATGCACGACAAGCTGTTCGAGAACAGCGGCGCCCTCGATCGCGCCAGCCTGGACAAGTACGCGGCCGCCCTGGGCCTCGATCTGGCTCGCTTCAAGGCCGACCTGGACGCGCATCGCCAGCGCGCGCGCGTCCAGGCCGACATGAAAGAGGGGGCGGCGATAGGCGTGCAGGGGACGCCGGCGGTGTTCATCAATGGCCGCAAGATCGCGGGCGCCTACCCGCTGGAGACGTTCGAGAAGGTCGCGGAGGCCGCGCTGACACCCCACGCGGCCAAGGCCGCCGCCAAGAAGTGACGGGGGCCGGCCAGCCTTCGCGCCCGTCGCTGTTCCGCGACCGTGCGGCGGGCGAGCACGCGCGCGTCACGTTCCTGGAGCTGTTCTTCGATCTGATCTTCGTGTTCGCGGTGACGCAGCTCTCCGATGAGCTGCGCGCGCACTTCAGCGCCCAGGGCGTGTTGGAGACCGCGATGTTGATGCTGGCGGTGTGGTGGGTCTGGATCTTCACCGCCTGGGTCACGAACTGGTTGGAGCCGAACCGCACACCGGTGCGCCTCATGATGCTGGCCCTGATGTTCGTGGGGCTGGCGTTCTCCAGCGCGCTGCCCGAGGCCTTCGGCCACCGCGGCTGGATCTTCGCCGTGGCCTACGCGTCGATGCAGATCGGGCGCACGCTGTTCATGCTGCGGGCCATCCCGCCGGAGAACGTCTCCCTGACGCGCAACTTCCAGCGCGTGCTGGTCTGGTTGACCGCCTCGGCCGTGTTCTGGCTGGTGGGCGGCGCGTTCTCCGAGACGGCCCGGCTGGCGCTGTGGGGAATCGCGCTGGCGATCGAGTACGTCGGACCGGCCGTCCTTTTCTGGGTGCCGACCATGGGCCGGTCGAACGTCGACGACTGGAACGTCGAGGGCGGACACCTGGCCGAGCGCGCGGGCCTGTTCATCATCATCGCGCTCGGCGAATCGATCCTGGTCATCGGCCACACCTTCGCCGAGGCGCGCTGGACCGCGGCCCGGCTGCTGGCCTTCGCGTTCGAGTTCATCTCCAGCGTGGCGATGTGGTGGCTCTACTTCGACCGCAGCGCCGACCTGGGCGCCGCGCAGATCCGCCTGGCCGCCAACCCCGGCCGCCTCGCCCGCCTCGCCTACACCTACCTGCACCTGCCGATGGTCGCCGGCATCGTCCTGTTCGCCACCGGCAACGAGATGGCCCTGGCCACCCCGGGCGACCCCTCCGACATGAAGACCACCGTCGCCGTCGTCGGCGGCGCGATGGTCTACCTGATCGGCGTCAGCCTGTTCAAACACGCCGTCCGCGGCTGGTACCAGCTGTCGCACCTGGCGGGCGTTGCGCTGCTGGGGGGACTGTGGTTCCTGGCGCTCAAGCTCCCCGCGCTCGGCCTGACGGGCCTGGGTTGTCTGGTGCTGGTGCTCGTCGCGGTGTGGGAGGCGCGCCACCTGCCCCGTGACGAGAGCCCCTCGACCCCCTCCTGATCGACGGCCGCTACTTCGCATCGCCGTCGAGCGCCCCGGCTCGCGGTTCGGCGCGACACTCCTTCTCCGAGGTGGCCTTCGTGTAGCGGACGACCAGGCGATTCTGGCCGGCCAGATCCAGCAGCGTCGTCTCGATCAGGTCCAACCGCTGGCCGATGGCCTCGATCCGCTGGCCGCCGTCGGTGCGCAGCGCGTGAACCTCGACGCGCACACCCCGAAGCTCGTCCCTGATCTCCTTCAAGATATCGATCGTCACGTCGGCGCCCGCCATCCGCTCTCCTTCCAAAGTCGCGTAGCAGGAGGTGTTTCGGCGAGCGACGGGCCAGGTTGCGTCGACGATCAGAACGGCAGCGTTAGCCGCCGCCGCCGCGGGCGGGCCTCGCCGACCACACGACCGTCGAGATCGTCGCGCGCCATCCGCGACGCCAGCCAGGCCGGCACCCGACCGCCATGCAGCGGGAGATCGGCCGAGCCGGTGACGGCGGGCATTGCGGAGAGCTTGGCACGCGGGCCGGAGACGGTCACGTCTTGGCAACCGGGGTGATGTGACCTCATGATCGAGGCGTGGCGGTCGAACTCATCGTCGGGGCGCTGGGGTTGCTGCTGCTGGCCGGCTTCGGATGGCTGGCGGTGGGCGTGGCGCGCGCGGCGCGCCTGCACCGGACAGCGACCGAGCGGCTGGCGGCGATGGGGTGCCCGCGCTGCGGCGGCGCGATCGGCGTCGACGCCGCCGGCGTGGCGCGGGCCGACTGGCTGGTGCGTGTGCATCGCGCCCACGCGCACGCGCGAGAGAACGGGCGCATTCTCCGCATCGATCCCTGCTGGCGGTTCCCCTGCCCCGCCTGTGAGGCGCCGCTGGTGTTCGATCCCTCGGGGACCGAGCTGCTGGTCGCCGAGCAGACCTGACGGGCTGCTACCGCGGGCGGCCGCGGATGTGCCAGCTCAGCGTCAGCTCGTCCTTCACCTTGACCACCCCGGCCTCGTCGTCAGCGAAAATAGGCCCTGCGGCTGAGCCGCGTGGACGCAAGGCCTCCCGGCTGAGAAGCGTGTGATTAAAGCTTTTCAGTATGTCGAACTGGAAAAAAGGTCTGGCGGGGTTGGCGCTGTTGCTGTGCGCGGCGCCGGTGGCTTCGGCCGCTGAGGTGATCATCGACGATGGCCCCAGGGAGGCGCCGCCCGAGATTCGTGATGAGGCGCCCGTTCGCAGCGGATACGTCTGGACGGGCGACCACTACGGGTGGCGCCACCACCACTACGTCCGCGCGCGCGGCCACTACGTCCGCGAGCGGCGCGGCTATGACTGGGCGCCGGGGCGCTGGGAGCGGCACGAGAACCGCTACCGGTGGCACCGCGGCGAGTGGCATCCCCACCGGTAGACGCCCGATCTGATCTCCTGTCGCCCGATGAGCGGCGCGCGCGAAGCGTCCGCGCGGCTACCCGCCCGGCGGTTGGCCGCGGGCGCCGCCGGGCTCGCCTAACCCGGGCCGCCTCAGTGGGCGGCGCGGTTCGTCATCGCGACCGCGTGGTCGGCGCCGGGCGCGCCCCACTGGCCGGCGCCGGTCACGCGATCGATGGCGCGCTCGAGCGCGCTCATGGCCGCCGGCGCGGACTGGCAGCGCTGGTCGTGGATGACGGTCTTCTGCGCGTTGCCGGGGCGGTAGTCGAGCACGACCAGCTCCGGGTGCTCGGTGTCCGGACAGGTGCAGCAGCGGTCCGGGCTGTCGAGGAAGTCCATCGTCTCCATCGCGGTGATGATCAGGTTCATGCTCTCGCCCGAGAGCCACCCGCGCTTCTGGCCGATCGTCGACACGTTCGCGCGCCCGTCATAGACGATCGCGCCGTCGGTGAAGATCGAGACGCTGTAGACCGGACAGGTCGCGCCGGCGCAGCCGCTGCGGCGCATCTGGATCAGCGCGTCCGGCTCATCCGCGATCAGGATCGGCCCTTTCCCGGGCCCGATCGCCGACACGCTGCCGCTGGTCCCGCACCCGCCCGCGGTGACCAGCAGCGCGGCCACCATGAGTCCCCCCAACAGTTCCCCCCGCGTCCTCGCTCGCATGCTCGCCCACCCCCATTCCTGGATCTAGCAACGAACACCCCGGAACCTCGTCAGGAAACACCTGAGAATTCTCCGGGGTGGGGCAAGCTCAGTCGCGCGCGACTTCGTGCGCGCGCGCTGTCGGGGGACTACTGCGCTTTGGCGGCCGCGTGCTTGCGGCTCTTCTTGCCCGGCTTACCCGGCGCGCCACCGGCGCCGTCCTTGCCGCCCGACGCGCCACCCGCGCCGCTGGCCTCGGCCGTCGACGTGAGCTTGAACTGCTGGCTGGGGGCCGACTTCCAGTCCTGCTGGTTCACCGGCGCGCCGTCGCCCGCGCCCGCGGCGTCGAGGACCTTGCCGCTGTGGCGGGCCACGATGCGCAGCGTGCCGGGTCCCGCGTCGGCGACGATCCAGTCCTGGTTCGCGCCGCCGTTGCAGGAGTACTGCTGCACCCGCTGGCCGGCTGCCATCGAGAACCCCGGGACGTCGAGGCAGCGATCGCTGTTGGCGCTGATGATCCGGAAGTAGCCGCCGGGCGCCGCCTGCAGGGTGACCTGCTGCGCGCGTGAGCCGTTGCAGGCCGAGACCTCCGCCACCGCGGCCTCCTCACGGCTGCCGCCGCCGAACTGCAGGCACCGGTTTCCGGTGGCGGTGGCGACGGTGTAGGTCGCCTTGGGATCGATGGTGAGCTTGGCCCGCGGCGGCTCCGGCGGAACGACCACCGGCGCCGGCTCGGCGGGAGGCGGCGGTTGATCCTTGTCGTTCTCCACGCAGCCCGCGCCGAGCAGCGCCGTGAAGACCGCCGTACCAAACCAGAGAGACCAGCTTCGAGTGTTCGTCATGTGTGAGTTCCCGAGGGGCAAGGGGCCGAAAAACGACGACGGGAGCGTGAACATTGTTGCGCCCAAAAGTCAAACGATGGTTCGCGCTCAATAGCAGGCGCTGAGCGACAGACCGCCGTCGCCGCCGGCGGCGAGCACGTGGCAGGTCCCGCCCATGGGGCTGGCGCTGCAATCCTGATCGTCCGAGCAAGCCAGGAGGGTGTTGGTCCCGTCAACCGGACAGAGCGCCAGAGGTTGGCAGGCGACGGTCTCTTGGGCGTACTGGATGCAGCAGACCCCGCCGTCGCAGTCCTGCGGAACGGTGCAGCCGGGCGGGTCGGTGTCGATCATCTCGCAATCGTCGGCGACGTAATCCTGCGGATCGATGCAGCTCGCGAAGGGGGCGATCTTCTTCAGGCAGCAGACCTGCGGGGGCTGGCAGACCTGGGTCCCGCAGGCGACGGCCGCGTCTCCCCCATCTGTCTGACTCGTATACGGCGTGAAGTCGCACTTATGGGCAGGGGCGCCGCCACAGCACCCGGCCAACCCCCAGGCGGCCGCCAGCAGGGCCGCCAACCCGGCCTGCGACATTGTGCGCGACATTTTGATCATGGGTTCCCCCAGAATTGAGAGACAATCATCGGTCCCGACGTTGAAGGAGTAGTGCCGTGATCGGGCCCAGAACTGCGCATGATTTTTGCTTGGTTCGCGCCGGGGCTCTCGAACGACGGCCACAATGATCGCCCCGCCGGTGCCGGAACTGCAAGGACTCAGCCAACGAAGTCGTCGCGGGCGCCAACGCGTTTGGTCCACCCGCTGCCGCGCATTGGCCGCGACGCTGCTGCTGGGCGCCAGCCTCGGGTGCGGCGCGGTGAGCTTCGTTCCGTCGCCGTTCACCCCTCAGAAAGTTGACCTGATCTACAGCGCCCAGGAGGACATCACCGTCGTGCGGTGGCGGATCTCCTCGACCGAGTCGACCGGCTCGGACCTGGAGTTTCAGATTCTCGGCGACGCCGGCTACCAGACCATCGATTTTTCACAATCGGTCTTCCCGGGCGGACCGACCGCCTGCGGCGACGGCGACGGCACCTGCTTCCAGTACGTCGTCCGGGGCGAGTATCCCGTCGGGGATCGACCCCACCCCATCCGCGCGATCCACGCCCTCTACGGCGTCCTGCCCGGCACCCCGGCCGCGCTGGAAACGCCGGACCAAACCCTCGGCGTGGTTTCGTTTTTCCATACCACCAACGACGCGGTTTACGTCAACATCACCGACGCGGTGGCATCGGGCGGGCCGTTCGTCTACCCGCGAACCTACGAGCGAACGATGTGGCCGACCAACGGGCTGTGCTTGTCGGCTTTGCCGCCCGACAGCGTCAGCTTCCTGCCACTCGACAAAACGGGGGGCTTTCCGCCCGACCTGCCGCTGACCGACACCGGGACCTACTGTGTGGGCGTTCGCCCCGTCCCGAATGACGCCGGCGCGGCCGCGCTGGCCGAGACCCGCGTGGAGACGCTGCCCGAAGTGGTGAACGTGAACCAGACGTTCACGCCCCCCATCCAGGTGTCGCCGGTCATCTATCAGATCATCCTGGACCTGGAGATCCCACTCGCCGATCGGTGCGCGTCGGCCATCCAGCAGATCGAGTCGCTGGTGGACACGAACATGGGGATGGCGGGCGCGCCGGTGGTGCCGCTGCCCGTGGTGAACATCGCGACCGGCACCGACCCGACGGGCGCCCCTTCCGACTGCACGCAGAGCGACACGCGCGTGCTGCCGGTGGACGCCATCGTCCAGACCATCCTTCAAGCGGTCACCAGCAACCAGCAGACGCTGCAGGCGGTGCAGGTCCTTTACTTCAACAACGCGAACGCGCCGCTGCCGACGGCGCTCAGCACGTCGCTGAGCCAGCTGGCCAGCGACCTCTACGTGTTCCCGACGCCCTACCGGGTCGACATGATCTACTGGCTGTTCAACCCCGGGCTCGCGGCGGCCAGCAACAGCAACTTCTGGACGATCTCCGATTCGTGGCAGGCCTCCGACGATCCGAGCTTCGCGCAGGCGCTGGCCACGTACGTCCAGCAGAACCTGCCGTACACCAGCCAGACCTACGACCCGCTCGTCCCCCAGCCGCTGCTCTCCGCCACGCAGGTGAGCCAGTACGCGGGGGGGCTCTTCAAGATCTGCAGCTCGGCGCCGCCCATCACCCCCGCCTCGACGGTGACGGGGCAGGCCCTGCCGGGTGGCCCGAGCTGGCCGATCACCACCGCCGATCCGCCGGCCTTCCAGGCCCCGACGTTGCCGCAGCAGTACTTCATCCCGGCGCCGGCGTTCGTCCCAGCTAGCACCAGCATCAGCACGCAGGTCTGTACCCGCTACTGTGACAACCACCCGTTCGTGTCGACCGCGAACGCGGGGGTCGATTCCTGGAGCGAGAGCCCGGCCTGCGAGGCGAGCCCGTGATCGGGCGCGGGATCTTCCCGGCGGCCGCCCTCGGGTGGGCCACGGTGTTCACCCTTTTCGCGCCGCGGGCCGCGCGGGCCGCGGACGCTCCACCGCCGGCGGTGCCAGTGGTCGCGCCGTCTTCGCCCTCGGCACCCGGCCTGATTCACGAACCCGCCCCGCGCCCGCAGGCCGCCGTCCGGGTCCAGCAGCGGTTCGCCGTGAAAGAGAAGCAGCTCCAGCTCTTCGCGGCCGGCGAGTACCTGTCGCGCGGCGATTTCTACAACAGCCCGGGGCTGCGCCTGGGCGCCGCCTACTACCTGCTCGAGTCGCTCGGCTTCGAGGTTCAGCTCTCGCACACCTGGAGCTCGCTGAACGCCACCGCCGACGAGGTGCGCGACATGCTGGGCGCCATCCCCGACAGCCACCCGCCCGGCTGGCTGGCGATGGTGGGCGGCCGCTATTCGATCGGCTACGGCAAGATCATGGTCGGCGGCCTGGGCGGCGTGGTCCACTTCGAGCCGCAGGCGTTCGCGCACGGCGGCGTCCACGACAACGGCGGCCAGGTCGGGCCGTCGATCGACTGGGGGCTGGGGTTTCTCGCCTTCCTGACGCCGCGCCTGTTCGCGCGCGTCGACGTCGCCGTTCAGCTCGATTGGGAGTCGCGCTCGAACGGGACCGTGACCGTGTGGGGAACGGCGCCGTCGCTGGGCGTGGGGGGGATGCTGTGAGGCGGACCGGCGGCGTGGCCGTGCTGGCGC
>CAZTZM010000092.1:0-10923 GCA_964618005.1 uncultured Myxococcales bacterium | reverse complement strand
CCGCTCTGGCCGCCGGTCGCCGTCGCGCCGCCGGATCCGCGCCCCCCGGTGCCGCTGACCCCGCCGGTGCCGGGTGTGCCGCCGGTGCCGGCGCCGCCGGTGCCGGTCGTCGTCGCGCCGCCCGTACCGGTGGCGCCGCCTGTACCGTTCTGGCTGCCGCCGGCGCCGGTCGCTCCGCCGCTGGCCGTCGAGCCACCGGCCCCGTCGGTGCCGCTCCCCGTCCCGCTGCAGGCGAGCAGCGCGCAGGCAGCGAGCGCCATCAGGCCGGTTCGGAGAGTCGAGGGGATGCTGTGGGGGCAAGTGCGATAGGCGCGCATGGAGGCTCTCTCACTTTAGAAGGGGCCGCCGCAGCGAAATAGCTTCCGATCATTCGCTCGAGCGATCGATTTTCCACCACGCGGTTCCCGGATCGCGCCGCGCCGGGCTTGAGTTGGGGCCGGTTTTGCGGGCGCGCCGCGGGCACGGCGGCTGCACGTCGCTCTCAGGCATGAGCAAGCTCGGCTGGGCCGCGATGGCGCTCTTCGTCGCGGGAACGTGGATGGGGACCGGGCGGGCCGAGCCGTCGAAGCCGACAGCGCCGCCACCGTCGCCCGGGACGCCCCTGCCCGGGCCGATGTGCAGCGGGGCGTACGCCGATGACTTCACGGCGCTGTCGGCGCGGGCGCGCGAGTTCGATCGCCACCCCGAGGCGGTCTTCTCCTACTGCGTCCGCAACACCGCTGTGTATGAGTGTCTGTCCTACGGCGCCGACGGGGCGATCCGGCGCGAGAAGAAAAAGACGGTGCTGCACGGCACGGCGTTCGCCTACAAGCGGCAGGGCGGCGACACGCTGCTGCTGACCAACGACCACGTGGCCGCCTGGCCGGCCGTCACCGACGCACAGCACGGGGTCGAGGGGGTGCCCGCCGGGTGCAAGAAGATCTCGGAGTCCCTGGCCATCGTCGACGACGAGCACGATCGCTACGCGCTCGACGACACGCCGCTGGTGCGCGTGGTCACCGATCCGCAGCTCGATGTGGCGGTGCTTCGCGCCCATGCGGAGCTGCAGGTCATGCCCTGGAAGGTCGGTCACAGCGCGGGGCTGGCCGAGCGCGACGTGGTCGAGGTGCGCGGTTTCCCGCTGGGCGCCTTTCGCGCCACCAACGTCGGCACGGTCGTGTCGCTGCACGACCACGACGAGTACGGCGACTGGGACCACGACGACTTCGTGATCGACGCGCTCCTCTCGGCCGGCAACTCCGGCTCGCCGGTGCTGGCCGTGTCGTGCGCGACCGGCGAGTACGAGCTGGTGGGGATCTTCCACGCCGGCTACACGGAGGGGAGCGCCCTCAACGTCGTGGTCGGGATCGATCAGGTGCGCGACCTGATGACGACGCTCAAGCGCAAGCCGCGTGATCCCGACGCGGTGGCGTCGGCGCCCGACGGGCGCGCGCGGGCCGCCGTCGAGGCGGCGCTGGGACCGGACGCCGAGACATTCTTCTCTTTCGGCGGTCTGGTGGCCGCCGTGCGCAGCCGCCCCGACCACACGTTGTTGTTCGCCGTGTTCTCGCGGGACTTCCCGCGCGTGGTCACGCCGATCCTGGCCGTCGAAGACCTGGCGGCGCGCGATCCGCTGGCGTTCGGCGCGCTCGGGCGCGTCTGGCTGGGCGGCGCGCGCGGGCTCAAACCCTACGACGGCGCGGCGCTGGACGCCGACGCGGCCACCGAGATCGGACGCACGCTGGACGATCTGCGCGCCGACCTGGCGGCTCAGCTCGACTACCGCCGCGCCGGGGCCGACGCGGGGTCCTCACGCCAGTCGGCCGATCGGCTGGCCAAGATGAACGAGGCGCTGGCGCGCACGGCCACCGCGCGGGGCGACGTGGTCCAGGCCATCGGCGATCTGGCCGACCGGTTGGGGCCAGCGTCCGGGACGCACGGCGTGAGGCTGGCCGAGATCACCGCCGCCCCGACCGCGCCCCCGAAGCCCGCCGTCAGCAAGGCCGAGTAGCAGCCGAATTGGTCCGGGGTTTGCTGACACCCGCGGCCGTGCAGGCTGACCGCGGGCGGATTCACGCAGAAAACCGAGGATCGAGGCGACGCGTTCCGCGACGTTTCGCGTGGGTGCGTTCGCTTTCTTGTCGGGTGAGGTGTGCCGGGCTCGGCGTGGTGGGGCTGGCGGCTGTCGCCGGTTGCGGGATCTCCCCGTCGGTGGTGTCACCCAATGGCGCCGGCGAGGCGCGCGACTTTACGGTCGTGACCCTACCTGATACCCAGTACTACGCGGCCTCGCACGCCGACATCCTGGCGGCTCAGGTCGAGTGGATCGCGCGCGAGCGCGCCGGGCGCAACATCGCGGTCGTTCTGCACGAGGGGGACATCGTCGACGACGGCTCGCCTCAGCAGTGGTCGATCGCCGCCGGCGCGCTCCACGTCCTGGACGGGCTGGTGCCCTACGTCCTCAGCACCGGCAATCACGACTACGCGCGCCGCGGCGCGGTCATCACGCGCGACACGCTGATCGATCGCTACTTCCCGTCCCCCGGCGACGCGATGGCCACCGCGGCCGGGACGTTCGAGCCTGGTCGGATCGAGAACCGGTTCGAGGTCGTTCCGGCGCCCGGCGGACCGTGGCTCATCCTCTCGCTGGAGTTCGGTCCGCGCGACGGCGTGCTCGAATGGGCGGACCGGATCACGCAGCGCTATTCGGCGCTGCCGGCCATCGTGCTCACGCACGCCTATCTGGCGTCTGACGGCGCTCGCTTCGATCACCTCGGCCGCACCGACCAGCCGTTCGACCCGCACCACTATCTGGACGATCGCGTCCCGGGCAGCGTCAACGACGGCCAGGAGATCTGGCGCAAGCTGATCGTCCGCCACGACAACATCCGGTTCGTCCTGTGCGGGCACGATCTGTTCGGCGGGGTGGGGCGCCTGGCCAGCACACGCCCCGACGGCACCGTCGTGCACGAGCTGCTGGCGAACTACCAGATGCAGCCGCTGGGCGGTGGCGGCTACCTCCGCGTCCTGCAGTTCTCGCCGCGCGAGCGGTACGTGCGCGTGCGGACCTATTCGCCGTACCTCGACCGTTTCAAGACCGATCCCGAGAACGACTTCACCGTCGCCTACTGACGACCCAACCCAAAGGAGAACGACACGATGAAACGACTGATGATGGCTCTGATCCCGGCCGCCCTGATGACCTTCGGCTCGGTCTCATTCGCGGCCGACGCGGCGGCCAAGCCCGACTGCGCCGACAAGCAGAAGGCGCTCGATGACGCCAACGCCGCCGCCAAGACCGCGGCGAAGCCCGACCTGTCGTCCTGCAAGGACAAGAAGGGCAAGGACAAGACCGACTGCGAGAAGCCGCTCAAGGACAAGGCCAAGGAGGACAGCAAGACCGCCAAGGACAACGTGAAGGCCGCCAAGACCGCGCTGGCCTGTTGCAAGAACCCGAAGAAGAAGGGCTGCACCCCGTAGCGCCCCGCGGCGAGACGCCCCGTCGGCGCGGGAAGCGGCCGGCGGGGTGGCGGCCGTCGCGGCGCGGCGTTGGACCACCGCGCCTTCCGTTAATCGGTGGTGATATAGTGGACAGGCCCCCTCATGGATCGCCTGTCTAGCTTGCGTCGCGTGCGTCAGTTGCTGGTGGTCGGCGCCCTGGGCGTGGCCGCGGCGGTCTGGACCGCCTCCTGCCAGGGACCGGATGAATTCTTTCGCAACGGTGGCCAGCTCGGCACCGGCGGTCAGGTCGGCCCGACGGGGGGCGGAACCGGGACGGGAACAGGCGGTTCGGCGACGGGCGCCGGCGGGACCGTCGTCACCGGCACGGGTGGCACCATCGTGACCGGCACGGGCGGGGTGAAGGCGACGGGCGGCACGCCCGGCACCGGCGGCGTGATTGGCACGGGTGGCGTCTACGGCACCGGCGGCGTCGTGGGCACCGGCGGCCGCCCCGCGACCGGCGGCGCGATCGGCACCGGCGGTGTGATCAGCACGGGCGGCGTCACCGGGACCGGCGGTATCGTCGGCACCGGCGGCGCGACCGGTGGCGGTGGTGCGACCGCCGCCAACTGTGCCGTGGCGATCCAGAACGCCGGCTACACCGCCGGCAGCGCGCCCGCCTGCAGCGCCTGCAAGGAGAATGGCAGCGACAAGTCGACGAACTGCGAGGCGGTGATCGACTGCCTGGCCACGCACTACCCGTGCGGGTCGTCCGGCAACTGCGCGCTCCAGTGCAACAACTCGGGCGGCGCCGACAGCATCGTCAGCGGCTGCGTGAACGCCATCCTCACGGCCGGCGACTGCGTCCAGCCGTAGTTTCGTGATCGATTCGGGCTCGCCGCGCATGTAAGGGCATGCGACTGCGCGGGATGCTGCTCGGGTGCGCCCTGGCCGGATTGGTCTGCGGGGGCTGCGGCCAGGACACGGAAGCCGGGGCCGACGGCGGCGGAGCGGGGGGCGCCACCGCCACGGGTGGCCGCGCCGCCTCGGGCACCGGCGGCGTCGCCCTGGGGACCGGCGGGACGACCGCGGGCACCGGCGGGACGATCGCCGGGACGGGCGGCGCGACCAGCACGGGCACTGGCGGAACCCCCGCGACCGGTGGTTCGGCCGGCACGGGCGGCGTCCTCGGCACGGGCGGTGGCCTGGGGACCGGCGGCACTCCGGGCACCGGCGGGGCGGCGACCGGTGGGGGCGGGGGCAAGGCAGGCAACAGCGGGGCCGGCGGGGCAGCCGGGATGGGCGGCGGCGGCGTTGCCGGCAAGGCGGGCGGGACCGGCGGCGCCGCGGGCGGAAGCCCCGGCACCGGCGGAAGCAGCGCCACGGGCGGCAGCAGCGGCACCGGCGGCGCTTCGGCCAGCCCGGCGGTCTGCCCGACGGGCATCACGCAGACGATCACCGTCGCCAAGAGCGGCGGCCAGTTCAGCACCGTTCAGGCCGCCATCAACTCGATCCCCAGCGGCAGCGCGACGCACGTCCGGATCGACATCGCGGCCGGGACGTACACGGAGAAGCTGACCATCGCCAGCCGCAGCAACCTCTGCCTGGTCGGGGCCGACGCGACGACCACCATCCTCAGCTACGGGGACAACAACGCCAGCGCCGGCGGCACCAGCGCCAGCACCAGCGTGAACCTGAGCGCCAACGACTTCTCGGCCGCCAACCTGACGTTCCAGAACAGCTACGGGCCCGGCTCGCAGGCGGTCGCGCTGCTCACCTCGGGGGCGCGCCAGCAGTTCCTGAACTGCCGCTTCGTCGGTTACCAGGACACGCTCTACGTCCACAACGGGACGCAGTACTTCAAGGACTGCTACGTCCAGGGGAGCACCGACTTCGTGTTCGGCGGTTCGACAGCGGTGTTCGACAACTGCGAGGCGAAGAACGTCGCCGGCGGCAGCGCCGTGACCGCGCCCAACACCGACATCAGCGTCCCCTACGGCATCGTGTTCCTGGGCGGCAAGCTGACGGCCGCTTCCGGCGTCGCCTCGAGCTCCGTGGGGCTCGGGCGTCCCTGGGGCGCGGACGGCTTCACGGCCTACCTGCACACGGCCGTCGGCGCGCACATCGTGGCCGCCGGCTTCGTGGCGATGGACGGAAACGAGCCCCAGAACGCGCGCTTCCACGAGTACGAGAGCACGGGCGCGGGCGCCAACGCGTCGGCGCGCGCCGCTTACCAGCTCACGTCCAGCCAGGCCGCGGCCTACACGCTGGCGAACATGTTCCCGGGGTGGACGCCCAGCTACAGTCAGTAGTCGGCTTTCCTGTCATTTCTCGTGATCGATCCCGGGGCACGTACGCATGTATGCGCATGCAACCCTTCCCGCTGCGTGTCCTGGCCCTCGCCTTCCTGACCGCCACCGTCGGGTTGAGCTGCGCGAACGGTTCTTCGGGCGAGGGTACCGAAGACGCGGGCGGCCAGACGGGCGGGGCGACGGGCACGGGCGGCGCGACGCAGGCCACCGGCGGCACGATCGGCACCGGCGGCGTGACGGCGGGCACGGGCGGGACGACGATCGGCACGGGCGGCGCGATCGGCACCGGCGGCAGCGCCCCCGGAACCGGTGGAACGAGCGGCACGGGCGGCGCGATCGGGACCGGTGGAACGCACGCCTCGGGCGGCACCACCGGAACGGGCGGGGCCACCGGGACCGGCGGCGCAACCGGCACGGGCGGCGCGACCGGGACCGGTGGGGCGCACGCCACGGGTGGGGCGACCAGCACGGGCGGCACCTCCGGGACCGCCGGCGCCACCGGCACCGGCGGCGCCAGCAGCGCGGATCCCTGCGGGTCCAGCAACACGAACGTCGTCGCGCTCCCGGTCATCCCCGCGGGCACGTTCAACATCACCACCTACGGCGCGGTCGGCGACAACAAGACCGACAACACGAAGACCATCCAGGCCGCGCTGACCGCCGCGACCAACGCGGGCGGCGGCACGGTCGTCGTCCCGTCGGGGACGTTTCTCTCCGGGCCGCTCACCATCGGCAGCGGGACGAACCTGCAGCTCGCTTCGGGCTCGACCTTGAAGATGCTGCCGTATGGAACCTACCCGTCGCCGCCGCCGGTCTTCATCTCAACCACCGGCACGACGCACGACATCGCCATCACCGGTTCGGGGACCGTCGACGGGCAGGGGCAGGCCTGGTGGGACGCGTTCGCCGCCGACTCGTCGACGGTGCGGCCGCAGGAGATCAGCTTGGGCAAGGTGACGCGCGTCCAGATCAGCGGCATCAAGCTGACGAACTCGCCCGAGGAGCACATCTGGGTCAAGGGCGACACCAACGTCACGATCACCGGCATCACGATCTCGACGCTGGCGGTGTCGGGCAAGAACCCGCCCAAGAACACCGACGGCGTCGACGTCTCCGCCACGGGGATGTTCTTCTGCAACAACAACATCGCCGACGGCGATGACAACATCGCGATGGGCGGGACGAACCTCTACATCGGCTACTCGACGTTCGGCGTCGGGCACGGCTGCTCGATCGGCAGCATCACGGAGAACGGCGTCTCGCACCTCACCGTCGATCACCTGACGATGAACGGCACCACCTCGGGCATCCGGATGAAGTCGGCGCGCGACCGCGGCGGCCTGGTCACCGACCTGACCTACTCGAACGTCACGATGACCAACGTCCCGACGCCCATCTCCATCACGTCGTTCTACCCGACGCTGCCGACCGACCCGAAGACCGACGCCTCCATGGCCGTCACCTCGACGACGCCGTACTGGGAGAACATCACGCTCAAGAACGTGACCGCCACCGGCGCCACGCAGGCGGGTGTGCTCTGGGGGCTGCCCGAGGCGAAGATCTCCAACGTCACCTTCGACAACGTGAAGATCTCGGCCAAGACCGGCATGGAGATCTTCCACGCCACCGGCATCTCGTTCATCGACGGCTCCAGCGTGACGCCCCAGTCCGGCGCGGCGGTGACGATCTACGACGCCACCGTCACGGGAATCACGACGACGAACGACTGACGCGCGCTTGCGCGGCAGCCGAACTGTCCGTAACGTTCGCCGCCATGAAGCGCCCCCATTGCTCCTCGATCCTCGTCACTGTCTCGTTCGCCGTCGCCGTCGGGATCGCCGGCGTCGCGCGCGCCGACCTCGAGCTGCCGCGGCCCAGCCCGTTCGCCAAGGTGGTGCAGACCGTCGGGCTCACCGACATCACCGTCGATTACAGCAGCCCCGGCGTCAAAGGGCGCAAGATCTGGGGCGGCGTCGTGCCGTACGACCAGATGTGGCGCGCCGGCGCCAACCAGGCCACGAAGATCACGTTCAGCCGCGACGTCACGGTCGCCGGCAAGCCGATCGCGGCCGGCACGTATGCCTTCTTCGTCATCCCGACCAAGGGCGCCTGGACGGTGATCCTCAACAAGAAGGCCGATCAGCCGGGGACGGGCCGCGACTACAAGCAGGCGGACGACGTCCTGCGCGTGCAGGTTTCGCCGCAGGCGGCGCCGTTCCGCGAGCGGCTCGCCTACCTGGTCACCAACTTCACCGACGACAAGGCGTCGCTGGACCTCGAGTGGGAGAAGCTGCGGCTGCCGATCGCCGTCGGCCTCGACACCGCGGCGCAGTCGCTGGCGAACGTCAACGCCGCCATCGACGGGACCTGGCGCACGTACGCCAACGCCGCCCGCTTCATGCTCGAGACCAAGAAGGACGCCGACACCGGGATGAAGTACGTCGACCAGTCGCTGGCGCTGAAAGAGGACTGGTACAACGTCTGGATCAAGGCGGAGCTGCAGGCGGCCAAGGGCGACTACAAGGACGCCCGCGTGACCGGCGCCCACGCCTACGACCTGGGCAAGAAGTCCGACCAGTTCTTCCTCGAGGGCGAGATCAAGAAGACCCTCGAGGACTGGAAGAAGAAGCGGTAGAGCGGCGTCAGCCCGCCGCCAGGACCCGGCGGTAGACCGCGACGTAGCGGTCGACGGCTGGTGCGATCGGGTAGCGCGTCTCCGCCAGCTCGCGGGCGGCGCGCGACATCCGCTGGTGCAGGGGTGCGTCGGCGAGGATGCGCAGGGCGGCCAGCGCCATCGCGTCGACGTCGCCCAGCGGACAGAGGACGCCGACCTCACCGTCGGGGATGACCTCCGGCAGGCCGCCGACGGCGCTGGCGACGATCGGGACGCCGCAGGCCATCGCCTCCAGCGCCGCCAGGCCGAAGCTCTCGGTCTCGCTGGGCAGCACGAACAGGTCCGCCTCGCGCAGGGCGGCCGGCAGATCGATCCGGTCGCCCAGAAACTCGACGTCGTCGATCAGCTCCAGCGTGTCGACCAGCGCCTCGACCCGCGGGCGCTCGGGGCCGTTGCCGACCAGCCGCAGGCGGGCGGGGCGGACGGCGCGCAGCCGCGCGAACATCGCGATCACGTCCGGCACGCGCTTGACCGGGCGGAAGTTCGAGACGTGGATGACGACCGGCGTGGCTCGCGGCGGCGCGCCGGGCGCGGGCGGGTGAAAGCGGGCCGCGTCGACGAAGTTGGGGACGACGTCGATGGCCACCGAGCTCGGGACCGCCAGCATCTCGTGCGTCGCCCGGGCCAGCCAGGCCGACGGCGTGGTGACCGCGTCGCTGCCGGCGATGGTGAAGCGGATGAGCGGCAGGAAGCTGGCGTCGCCGCCCGCCAGCGTGATGTCGGTTCCGTGCAGCGTGGTGACCAGCTTGGGCGCGGCGGCGCGGGTGCCCAGCTCGGCCACCAGCACCTCGCGCGCCAGGTGGGCGCTGACCGCGTGCGGGATCGCGTAGTGCGCGTGGATGATGTCCAGCCGCTCGCGCCGCGCCACCTCGACGATCTTCGACGTCAGCGACAGCGTGTAGGGGGCGTGCTTCAGCTGCGGGTAGGGGGGCGGCGCCACCTGGTGAAAGACCACCGGGTCGCGCGCCGGATCGAGCCGCCCGGGAACGTCGTCGCTGAACAGGTGCACGGCGTGGCCGCGCCGGGCCAGCTGGATGGCGACCTCGGCGGCGATGACACCGCTGCCGCCGAACGTCGAGAAGCAGACCACCCCGATCCGCAGCGGCGCCGTCACGGTTCCAGGTCCTGCAGCGCGGTGGTGAACGGCCCCACGGTGGCCAGCCGATCGAGGACCAGCCGCTTCAACGCCGTCGGACCCAGCCGCCCGGCCAGCGACGGCCAGCTGTAGGCGCGCTCCTGCGGGACGCCGTCGGGACAGAGGGCGGCCTGGACGCGCGCCAGGCGGGAGAGGGCGGTGCCGTCGCGCTCGGCCAGCTTGCGGGCGTAGCGCACGGTCAGACGGGTGAGCGCGTGGGCGACGCTGGCGCGCGTGCGGGCCGCGGCGCGCGCCAGGTTGCGGTCGCTCGGATCGATGGCCGCGGCGGCCGCCACGATGCGCTCCACCGCCGGCGCGACCTCGGACGCCACGCGCGCCTGCAGCTCTCGCGCAGAGGGGAGCGCCGCGGGCCGCGCGCTGGGCAGCCGCGGCAGCAGCTCGGCGGTCGGCCGCGCGACGTCGTCGGCTTGAAGGCCTATCTCGGCCAGCCGCCGGCGGGTCGGCGCGTCGAGACAGCGGAATCGGGCCCGCGGGATCACCAGCGGCAGCGGCAACCGGAAGTGATCGTAGAGCGGTCCGACCTGCGCGAAGTAGCTGATCTCCGCCAGCCCGCCGACGTAGGCGGCCGTCGGCAGCAGCGTGTCCTGCACGATCGGCCGCAGCAGTGCCGACGTCGAGAACCGCAGCGGATCGTGGCCGAGGGCCTGGGCGATCTCCTGCTCGGGCATCGCGTGGTCCGCGCCGGCCAGCCGCCAGGGCCCCGCCGGCGCGGCCGGCCGTTCCAGGCGATAGCGCGGGCCGGCGGCGACGTCGCGGTGGCCGAACACCAGCGCGCAGCCGGGACGCAGCGGGATCTGCTCGTCGAAACCGGCCGCTGCCAGCGCCGCGCCGCGCTCGCCCATGCGCCGTTCGATCTCGGCGGAGGCGACGATCGCCTCCCGGTAGATCGGCGCCGCCAGACGGGCCACGGGCGCCACACGCGGGTCGAGCACCAGCAGCCCCTCGTCGGCGAACAGCGCGGCCATCAGCCCGCCGAAGGCGCCGGCCAGCGGGCGGCCGGGCTGGTAGTGCGCGCGCAACAGCGCCAGCGTCTCCGCCGACGCGGGGCTGGAGCCGAGGGCACTCTCGACGGCGTCCAGCAGGGTGGTGACCTCGCCGGGCAGACAGCGGTGGGCGACCGAGACGCGCGCCTCGCCGGGCGACTCCGGCAGCGCGAATCGGCGCGGTTGGCCGTCGGCGCCGGCGACCGTCGCCGTCGCGATCTCGGCGAAGTCGTGGTCCTCCGTCTGCAACCAGAACAGCGGCACGCAGCGAACGCCGGTCTCGGCCTCCAGTGCGCGCGCGATCGCGATCGCCGAGGCGGCCTTGTAGAAGCTGTAGAGCGGCCCGAGGAAGAGGCCGACCTGTTGCCCCGTCACGAC
>CAZTZM010000091.1:0-2355 GCA_964618005.1 uncultured Myxococcales bacterium | reverse complement strand
ACGTGGAACTGGCCGTCGGCCTTGACCTCGCCGATGTAGACCGGCTTGTGCAGGTGGTGGTTCTCGGCGTCCATCGTGATGTCGAAGCCGTCGGGACCGGCGAAGTGCTGGTAGCCGACCGCCTGGCGGACGGCGTCCACGTTCGTGGTGTGCGCCTGCTCGACGGCCTGCGCCCACATGTGGATGCCGATGTAGGTGGCCTCCATCGGGTCGTTGGTGACGCGCTTGTCGCCGCCCGGCAGGTTGTTCTTCTTCACGTAGGCCATCCACTTGTCGATGAAGGCCTTGTTGGTGGGGTTGTCGATCGACTCGAAGTAGTTCCAGGCCGCCAGCTGCCCGACCAGCGGCTTGGTGTCGATGCCGCGCAGCTCCTCCTCACCGACGGAGAACGCCACCACCGGGATGTCGGTGGCCTTGATCCCCTGGTTGCCCAGCTCCTTGTAGAACGGAACGTTCGAGTCGCCGTTGATGGTCGACACGACCGCCGTCCGCTTGCCGGTGGCGAACTTCTTCACGTCCGCGACGATGGTCTGGTAGTCGCTGTGGCCGAACGGCGTGTACTTCTCCATGATGTCGTCGTCCGACACGCCCTTCGAATGCAGGAAGTAGCGCAGGATCTTGTTGGTCGTGCGGGGGTAGACGTAGTCGGTGCCCAGCAGGACCCAGCGCTTGGCGCCGCCGCCCTTCTTGCTCATCAGGTACTCGACCGCCGGGATCGCCTGCTGGTTGGGCGCGGCGCCGGTGTAGAACACGTTCCAGGACGACTCTTCACCCTCGTACTGCACCGGGTAGAAGAGCAGGCCGTTCAGCTCCTCGTAGACCGGCAGCACCGACTTGCGCGAGACCGAGGTCCAGCAGCCGAAGGTGACGGCCACCTTCTGGTTCTGGATCAGGTCGCGCGCCTTCTCCGCGAACAGCGGCCAGTTCGAGGCCGGGTCGACGACCACCGGCTCCAGCTTGCGGCCGAGGACGCCGCCCGCGTCGTTGATCTCCTCGATGGTCATGAGCGCCACGTCCTTGAGCGACGTTTCGCTGATCGCCATCGTGCCGGAGAGCGAGTGCAGGATGCCGACCTTGATCGGCCCTTTGTCGTCCGCCGGAGCGGCCGGCGCCGCCGGGGCGGCAGGCGCCGCCGCCGGGGCCGGCGCCTCTGACTTCGAGCAGGACGCGGCGAGCGCGCCTGCCAGCAAGATTGTCGTCAACTTGGTACGCATGGTTTTGATCTCTCCCGTCACGTGTTTTGTCGTCGCAGTAAACAAAGCTCGCCCTAGAAGAAGATCGCCTGGGCGCCGAGCTGGATGGAGTTGGCGCTGGAGTTGACGAGCGCGCCCGTCGTGTCGACGCTGAGCAGCTTGGTGTGGCTGTACGTGGCGATGACCCGCAACGCCGGCCCTTTGATCAGGTAGGAGACCGCCGCGTCGATGTTCCAGGGGTTCGACGCCGTGTTCGACTTCACCTTCTCCCACTGGTAGCGGACCATCGGCTGGACGTTGCCCACGCCCACCGTCGGGGTCGCATAGGCCAGCAGCGCGTACATCGAGTCGCTGACCCCGTCGTCGGCGACGTTGAAGTGGTAGTAGGCGGCCTCGGCGGTCACGAAGCTGCCGCCACCGAGCTTCTTCTCCAGCAGGCCGTCGACGTTGACGTCCGCGTACTTCTTGCTTCCGGCCGGCTCGCCCTGCGTCCCCTGGACCTGCCCGCCCACGTCGAACGACAGCATGTCCTTGTCACCGAAGTAGCTGGCGTTGCCCCAGAAGCCCGGCTCGGGATCGAGCAGGGCCAGCCGAAGCTTGCCGGAGAACAGCGGGCTCGAGGCGCCGTTGCCGTTGTCGAAGGCGCCGGCGAAGTACGAGAACTTTCCGCCGCTGATGTCGCCCCAGATCACCGCGCCGTTGTTGCGGCCCGAGGGACCCTCGGCGGGCGCCCCGACGAACGCGCCGGAGAAGAAGCCCGGATAGTTCCAGGGGATCATGAAGAAGGGACCCGCGGCGTTCGAGCGATCGACCGGAACCAGCAGGTGGCCGGCCCAGAGGTGAAACTCGTTGGTGAAGTCGAACGAGATGATCGCGTCCTCGATCCCGGCCGAGCGATTGCCGGTGGACGTCCCGTAGCCCGTCGCGTCCGCGTTCAAGTTCAGCGTGACGCCCACGTTCTTGGTGATCTTCCCGCCGGCGTGGAGCTCCACGTAGGCGGTGTCCAGGCGCCAGTCGTTGATCTTGCTCTTGTCCTGGCCCTGGAAGAGGCTGCCGATGCGCAGCCAGGCGCCGACGTCGATGGGCGGCAGCACGTCGGGCCGTGTGGCCGGCATGGCCTCCGACGAAGTGGGCGGTGGCGTGGCCGCCGAGGCCGGCGGCG
>CAZTZM010000090.1:0-21575 GCA_964618005.1 uncultured Myxococcales bacterium | reverse complement strand
GGCGATCCGCCGCAGCGTCTCGAGCACCGCCATCGCCGCGCCGCCGTCCAGGACATCCCGGGCGGTGGCCGTCGCGGCCAGCAGGTCGGGCGCGCCGCCGCTGACGAACAGCGCCGCCGCGGCCGTCATCAGCGTCGCGTTGCGCGCCGCGGGGGGACCGCCGCCGCGCAGCACCTCCAGCGCGATGCGCGCGTTGTCGGCCGGCTCACCGCCGCGCAGGCCGGCGGGGTCGGTCTGGTCGAGGCCGAAGTCGGCGGGCAGGAGGTCGTAGGCGCGGACGCTGCCGCCGGCCAACTCGGCGACGTGGGTCGCCCCGGCCGGCGCAAACTCGTCCAGGCCACCGGCGCCGTGGATCACCATCGCGCGCCGCGAGCCGAGCGCGCCGTGCGCTTCGGCCAGCGCGGAGCAGCGCTCACGGCTGAAGATGCCGTTGACGTGGAAGCGCGCGCCGCAGGGGTTGGTCAGCGGCCCCAGCAGGTTGAAGATCGTCCGCACGCCGACCTCCTTGCGCGGACCGCCCACGTGCTTCGTCGCCGCGTGGTGCGCCGGCGCGTAAAGGAAGGCCAGCTTGGCGTCGCGCAGGCAGCGCGCGGCCGTCTCGGGCCCCGGCGCCGGATCCAGCCCCAGCGCCTCGATGACGTCGTGCGAGCCCGAGCGCGACGACTGCGCCCGGTTGCCGTGCTTGGCCACCACCACGCCCGCGCCCGCGACCAGAAACGACGCGATGGTCGAGATGTTGACCGAGCGCGAGCCGTCGCCGCCGGTGCCGCAGGTGTCGACCATCGTCTCCGAGACGAAGTCGACGCCGACCATGCGCGCCCGCATCGCGCGCGCCGCGCCGACGATCTCGTCGACGGTCTCGCCCTTCATCCGCAGCGCGACCAGAAAACCGCCGATCTGCGCCTGGGTGGCCTGTCCGTCCATGATCTGGCCGACCACCTCGGCCATCTCGTCCGCCGACAGGTGGACGCGATCGATCGCGCGCGCCAGCGCCTCGCGGATGGTCACGGGCGGCCCTTTCGCTCCAGGAAGTTTCGCAGCAGATCCTTGCCCCCGGTGGTCAGGAACGACTCGGGGTGAAACTGCACGCCCTCCACCGGCAGCGTCTTGTGGCGGACCGCCATGATCTCGCCCGCCTCGGTCTCGGCCGTGATGTCCAGGACCGCCGGCACGGTGGCCCGTTCGATCAGCAGCGAGTGATAGCGGGTCGCATCGAAGGGGTTCGGCAGCCCGGTGAACATCCCCTTGCCGTCGTGCGAGATCTTCGAGGTCTTGCCGTGCATCACGCGCGCGGCGCGGACCACCTTGCCGCCGAACGCCTGCCCGATGGCCTGGTGCCCCAGGCAGACGCCCAGGATCGGGATCTGGCCCGCGTAGGTCTTGATGACGTCCAGGCTGATCCCCGCCTCGTTCGGCGTGCACGGTCCCGGCGAGATCACGATGTGCGACGGCGCGCGCTCGGCGATCTCGGCCGCCTTGATCTCGTCGTTGCGCACCACCTGCACGACCTCGCCCATTTCGCCCAGGTACTGGACCAGGTTGTAGGTGAACGAGTCGTAGTTGTCGATCACGAGCAGCATCTAACGACCTCTCTCCGGGGTGCCGGCTCCGCGCCGCGCGACCTCGACGGCGCTCAGCACCGCGCGCGCCTTGTTGACGCACTCCAGGTGCTCGTCCGCCGGGACGCTGTCGGCGACGATCCCGGCGCCGGCCTGGACGTGGATGGTGTCGCCGCGGGTGACCAGCGTGCGGATGGCGATCGCCAGATCGGCATTGCCCGTGTACGACAGATAGCCGACCGCGCCGCCGTAGATCCCGCGGCGCGCCGGCTCCAGCTCCTCGATGATCTCCATGGCGCGGATCTTCGGCGCGCCCGACAGCGTCCCGGCCGGGAACGCCGCCTTGACCACGTCCGCCGCGCGCACGCCGGCGCCGCGCTTGCCGCGGATGTTGGAGACCAGGTGCATGACGTGCGAGTAGCGCTCGACCACCATCAGCTCGTTGACGCGGACGGTGCCGGGCGCCGCCACGCGGCCGACGTCGTTGCGGCCCAGGTCGACCAGCATGACGTGCTCGGCCCGCTCCTTGGGGTCCTGGCGCAGCTCGGCCTCCAGCGCGGCGTCCTCCTCGGGCGTCGCGCCGCGCCGCCGGGTCCCGGCGATCGGCCGCACCTCGACGTCGTCCCCCTCCAGGCGCACCAGCGCCTCGGGCGACGCGCCGGTCACCACCGCCTCGGGGAACTCCAGGTGGAACATGTACGGCGACGGGTTGATGACCCGCAGCGCGCGGTAGACGTCGAACGGATCGACGCCCTCGCGCGGGACGTCGAAGCGCTGCGAGTAGACGACCTGGAAGGCGTCGCCGGCCAGGATGTACGCCTGCGCGCGGCGGACGCCGGCCTCATAGGCCTCGCGGGGGACGTTCGATCGCGGGTCGATACTCCCTCGGCCGGCGTGCGTCGGATCGAGGACGCGCAGCGCCGGCGCCGGGCTGGCCAGCCGGTCGAGCACCGCCTCGATGCGGGCGCAGGCGTCGTCATAGGCGCGGCCCGGATCCCCCTCGCCCACGTCGGCGGCGGCGACCACCTTCACGGTGCCGCGCAGGTTGTCGAAGATGACCACCGTGTCGGTGATGGCGAAGCAGAGCTCCGGAACGCCCAGGTCGTCCGGCTTGACGCCCGGCAGCCGCTCGAAGCTGCGCACCACGTCGTAGCCCAGCCATCCCACGGCCCCCCCGAAGAAACGCGGCAACCCGGCCGGCACGGCCGGCGCCAGCTTGCCCAGATAGTCCTCCAGGAACCTCAGCGGCTGGCGGGCCGAGACCCGCTCGGAGACCCGCAGCTCGCCGCCCGTGGCGGTCAAGACCTCGACCTCGGCGCCGCGGGCCCGCACGACCGCCCGCGGGCGCACGCCGGCGAAGCTGTAGGCGGCCCACTTGTCCCCGCCCACGACGCTCTCCAGCAAGAAGGAGTACGGCCCGCGACCGAGCTTGGCGTACGCCGAGACCGGCGTGTCGGTATCCGCGAGCACCTCCCGATAGACAAACGCGAGCCGGCCACGACGGGCCAGGTCGAGAAATCCAGCGCGATCCGGGACAAAAGACATAGACCACCGACAATACCACGCGCGCGTGGCGTGCCTGGCCTCACGATGGCGAGGGTGTCGGTTTCGATCGATTGACGAACACCGAATCCGACCTGGCCGCATCTCTTCGGGTATCATCGGCGCCCCGACGGCTGGCCCCATCCCGACGTGTCCCCCGATTCTTCACCCGAGCCCGGACCCCGCACCCGCCGATTCGTGGCCTGGACGCTCCGCCACGGCACCCTGCTCTGGGTGCTGGCGCTGCTGGCGGCCATCCCGGCGACCTGGCGCACCGTCAGCCTGTACCGGCACCTGCGCAGCGACATAGAGGAGCTCCTCCCCCGCGACGCGCCGAGCGTGGTGGCGATCGAGGAGCTGCGGAGCCGGATGGCGGGCCTCCAGTACCTGGGGGTCATCGTCGACGTGGGGACCCCCGCGAACCTGCAGGCCGGCGAGCGCTTCCTGGACGACCTCTCGGCGCGCGTGCGCCGCTATCCCCGCGGCGAGGTCAGCGACGTCCGCACCGGGTTCGCCAGCGAACGTGAGTTCGTGGAGAAGCACGCCGGCAGCCTGCTGGCGCTGGCCGACCTGCAGACCATCCGCGCGCGAATCGACGAGCGCCTCCACTGGGAGTACGCCAAGAAGACCGGCACGCTGCTGGACGAGGACGAGCCGGCGCCCCAGCTGGACTTCACCGACATCGAGCGCAAGTACGCCGGCCAGCTGGGGGGCGGCGACCTGGAGGGGAACCGGTTCTCCAACCGGCAGCTCGGGCTGACGCTGATGCTGATCGAGGTGGGCGGGTTCTCGACCGGCGCGGCCCAGGCCGCGGCGCTCATCAGCAAGGTCGAGCGGGACATGCACGCCCTCGGCGGCACCGAGCGATACGCGCCGGGGATGCGCACCGGGTTGACCGGCGACGTGGCGATCTCAGCCGAGGAGATGGCGGCGCTGGTCCAGGACCTGACGCTGTCGTCGGCGCTGGTGGTGGTGGCCGTGCTGCTGGCGATCCTGCTGTTCTATGGCTGGCGACGCAGCGTGCCCGCGCTGTTCCTGCCGCTGGTCGTGTCGGCGGTCTACGCGTTCGGCGTGGCCAGCCTGCCGCCGTTCGGGATCACCGAGCTCAACTCGAACACCGCGTTCCTGGGCTCGATCATCATCGGCAACGGGATCAACTTCGGCATCATCCAGCTGGCCCGCTACCTGGAGGCGCGCCGCACCGGCCAGACCGTCGAAGAGGCGCTGGCCACCGCGATCTGGGGGACGCGCTGGGGGACGCTCTCGGCGGCGGTGGCGGCGGGTGTCGCCTACGCCTCGCTGGTCGCCATGCAGTTCCGCGGCTTCCGCCAGTTCGGCGTGATCGGCGGCCTGGGGATGGCGTTCGCCTGGATCAGCACGGTGGTGCTGATGCCGCCGCTGCTGGCGCGCCTGGACCGCGGCCAGCACGCGCCGCGCCCGTACCTGCGCTCGGGCAAGATCATGGGGGGCGTCGCCCGGGCGGTCGGCTCGCGCCCGGGCGTCTTCGTGGCCGTGGCCGGCGTGCTCACGCTGCTGTCGCTGTGGGAGATCCGGCACTTCGGGCGCGATCGGCTGGAGTACGACTTCTCGCGCCTGCGGCGGCGCGACACCTGGGTGGCGGGCGAAGGGTACTGGGGCAAGCGGATGGACACGCTGCTGGGCCGCTACCTGACGCCGACGGTGATCCTGACCGACAGCGAGGCCGAGGCGCGGGCGGTCACCGCCAAGCTGCGCGAGCAGGCCTCGCACCCGCCGCTGGCCGGCATGATCGCCTCGATCCGGACCTGGGACGACGTGGTGCCGCCCGACGAGCTGGCCAAGCAGGCCGAGGTGGCGATCATCCGGCGCAAGATGACCCCCAACATCCGCGCCAACATCGCGGCGGCCGATCGGCAGAAGCTGGATCGCCTGATCGGTCCCGAGCAGGTCGGCGCGGGCGCGCCCGTCCTCTCGCCGATTCAGGCCGACGAGATCCCCGACGTGCTGACGCGCGGGCTGCGCGAGCGCGACGGCTCGGTCGGGCGCGCGGTGCTGGTCTACCCGAACCCCGCCGAGAGCTGGTGGCGCGGCGAGACCATCGCCACGTTCGTCCGCCAGCTGCGCGAGGCGGCCGGGGCGGCGACCACCGCCGGCGGCCGCCCGGGGCGCGTGGCCGGCGGCCCGGCGCTCTCCTACGACATTATCTCATCGATGGAGCGCGACGGACCGCTCGCCTCCGGCCTGGCCTTCGTGGGCGTGGTGGTGACGGTGCTGATCATCTTCCGGCGCAGCATCGCCACCCCGTTCGTGATCGGCTCACTGATCGGCGGCGTGCTCTGGCTGCTGGCCGTCACGATGAAGCTGGGGATCAAGATCAACTTCGTGAACTTCATCGCCTTCCCGATCACGTTCGGCATCGGGGTCGACTACGCGGTCAACGTGATGGCGCGCTACCTGCGCGACGGTGGTCGTGACGTCGTCGCGGCCGTGCGCGGAACCGGCGGCGCGGTGGGGCTCTGCTCGCTGACCACGATCATCGGCTACTCGTCGCTGCTGGTGGCGCAGAACGTGGGGCTGTTCCTGTTCGGGTTGCTGGCGGTGTTCGGCGAGATCTGCTGCCTGACGACCGCGGTGATCGTGCTGCCGTCGGTGCTGATGCTGGTCCGCCCGGGCCCCAAGCCACCCCTCCCCGCGCTCGAATGGGACAACCCCACCCCACGCGCCGGCACCGACCTGCCTCCGCCCAGCGCCGAAGCCGGTCCCTAGCCAGACCAGGCGCACGGCCGGTCGAGCCCTGACCGGGTCACAGCCAGCCGAGCGCGCGGCCGGCGATCACGAAGCCCGCCGCCCAGAAGCCGGCGGCGACGTCGTCGAGCATCACGCCGGGGCCGCCGTGGAGGCGCTCGGCGGCGCGGGCCGGCCAGGGCTTCAGCTGATCGAACAGGCGGAACAGCAGGCCGGCGACGATCAGCGCGCGCGTGGTGTGCGGCGCGGGGATCCAGGCGATCAGGACGCCGGCCACCTCGTCGATGACGACGATCTGCGGGTCCTTGGTCCCCAGCCGCCGCTCGACCCGGCCGGCGGCCCAGATCCCGACCAGCGTCACGACCAGCGCCGCCGCGGCGATGGCCACCGGCCCGTGGGGGCGCAGCAGCAGATAGAGCGGGATAGCGCCCAGCGTCCCGGAGTGGCCGGGGGCGTAGGGCACGTGGCCGCAGCCGAACCAGACGGCCAGGACGTGCGCCGTGATGTCGCGCCAGCCGCGCAGCGGCGCCGGTGTCGGCGCGGTCGCCTGCTTCGGCGACGCGCTCACGACTGCCAGAGCCGCTGGGCGGCGACCCAGTCGAACACCTCGCGCAGGATCGCCACGCCGTTGCGGGCGGTCGCCGCGTCGATGGTGAGCGCCGGCTGGATCCGGAAGCTGGCGGCGTAGGCCATCGTCAGCAGCCCCCGGCGGACCAGCTCCATGAAGATCTTCTCGGTCACCCGGCGCGGCAGCGGCTCCTTGGTCTTCTTGTCCTTGACCAGCTCCATCCGGATGAGGAGCCCGGCGCCGTCGACGAAGCCGACGAACGGGTAGCGCTCGACGAACACCTGCAGCTCGCGCTTCAGCTCCTCGCCGACCAGGCGCGCGTTCTCGGCCAGATCCTCTTCGTCGATGATCTTCAACGCGGCGGCGCCGGCCGCGGCGCCCAGCGGGTTGCCGCCGTAGCTCGACGACGAGCCCGACGGGTTCCCCCACGGCTTGGCCTCCGAGATCTTGTCGGTGGTCAGCAGCCCGGAGAGCGGAAAGCCGCCGCCGAACGCCTTGCCGATGGTGACGATGTCGGGCCGCACGCCGGTGTGCTCGACGCCCCAGCGCTTCCCGGTGCGCCCGAGGCCCGTGATCATCTCGTCGGCGATCATCAGCGCGCCGACCTCGTCGGCCATCGAGCGGACCGCCGGCAGGAACTCCTTGGGCGGGATGACGTTGCCGGCCGTCCCCTGCATCGGCTCGACGATCACCGCCGCCACCGCGCCGGCGCTGGCGGTCTTCAGCTGCTTGCGCCCGACCTCGGCGCAGGCGACGCCGCAGCTCGGGTACTGAAGCCCGATCGGGCAGCGGTAGCAGTCGGCGTAGGGCAGGATGTGCGAGCCGGGGACCATCGGTCCCAGCTTGTCCTTGAACGTCGACCCCATCAGCGACAGCGCGCCCATGGTCTTGCCGTGGAAGCCGCCCCAGAAGCTGACCATCTCGTACTTGCCGGTGGCGCACTTGGCCAGCCGCAGCGCGCTCTCGACCGCCTCGGCGCCGCCCGAATAGAGCTGCAGCCGGTGAACGCCGGGCGCGGGCGGCTTGGCGGCCAGCCGCTCGGTCAGCTCGACCCGCGGCTTCGAGGTGAACGAGCCGACCGAGGCCTTGGTGACCTGGTCCTGCACCGCCTTCACGAACGTCGGGTGGCTGTGGCCGAGCGCGTTGACGTTGATGCCGCCGATGAAGTCCAGGTACGTGTTGCCGTCCACGTCGGTGACGGCGCTGCCCTTGGCGTCCTCGACGACGATCCCAGCCATCACGGCGTAGCCCTGCAGGCCCGGCGCCGCGTGCGCGTCCTCGCGGGCTCGCCAGGCCTTGCTCTCGGGGCCCGGGACGTCGGTGCGCAGCTGCGCCTTCTGGTTCTTCGGTTGCGTGTGGTTCATGCGGTTTTGGTGGCCGGCGCGGAGAAGACGAAATACCGCTGGAGCGGGTAGTTCCAGAGGTTGCTGACGATCACCGAGCTCACGACCCGCGCCAACAGATACTCGACATGCAGCCGGCTGTGAAAGAGATACTCACCGGCTGTGTTCCACCCCAGGCTGGCGAGCGAGACCAGCGCGTACTTCCAGGCCTGACGCGGCGCCGGAACGTCGGTGGTCCTGTAGGTGAAGCGACGGTTCAGCGTGAAGCTGGTCACGGCCCCCGCGAACGCGGCCACCGGCGTGGCCGCCACGGGACCCAGGCCGCCGGCCTCGACGCAGATGACCATCGTCAGGTAGTCGACGGCGGTGGCGATCACCGCCGCCGTGTGGTGACGCAGCCACTGCCCCACCCGCGCCTTCCAGACGCGCGCCTGGCCGTCTGACGCCGCTGCGGACAACAGCGCTAGACCGTCCCGACGGGGACGTCCGGCTTGGTGGCGATCGTCTCCTCCGGATCGAACGCGGCCTCACGCCCCTTGCGGGCGGCCGCCTCGCGTGCGCGCAGCATGGCGGCCACCGCCACCAGCCGCTGCACGACCGAGATGTTCGACACCACCGCGACGATGGTGAGCGCCAGGATGATCGGCAGCTCGCGCAGCGCCAGCGACGGCGACCCGGCGAACAGCGCGTTGGAGATCGGCGTGAAGGCGGCGCCCGCGATCAGGTAGGTCCCGCGCTCGCCGCGCCGCATGGCGCCGCGGGGCGGGGTCACGCCCATCGCCTCCGCCTTGGCGGTGGCGTAGCTGACCATCATCGAGCCGGCCAGCGCCGCCAGCACGATGAACAGCACCTGATCGTGCTCGCGGTAGTAATAGACGAGACCGCCGAAGAACATCATCTCGCCGTAGCGATCGACCGCGGCGTCGACCACCTCGCCCGCCTCGGACGACAGCCCCGTCTTGCGGGCCAGGAGGCCGTCGATGATGTCGCCGAACGTGGCCAGCACCGTGAGCGTCGCGCCCAGGCCGAACCAGCCGAACCCGATCGCCACCGCTCCGGCGGCGGCCGGCGCCAGCGCCGCCAGCGTGACCATGTTGGGCGTGATCCGCAGCGCCGCGATGAACGCGATCATTGGATCGAGCACCCAGTAGACCATCTCCATCAGGCCCTTGTTCAGGAAGATGCTGCCGCCGTCCGCCTCGGTCCGCTTGTGGCGCACGCGGCCGATGAACAGCGCGCGCAGGCCGTAGGCGGCCGTCAGCAGACCGAACAGGCTCGTGATGACGATCGAGATCGTGAGATCAGCCACGCGAGACATCCTTCCTTCCGACGCCGACGCCGACGCCGCCAACGCCGCCAACGCCCCCGGCGCCGACAAGACCGAGCCGATCGCTCACGTCATCGCCGGCCAGCGCCGCCAGTCCCGGCAAGGGCAGCTCGCGGCTCCCGTCGCGCGCCGAGGCGTAGGCCGTCGCGATGAGCTGCACGCAGCGAAACGACTCCTCCGCCTCGCGCCCGACGTACTCGCCGCGCGCGATCGCGACTTTGAAGTCGTCGAACAGCGAGTTGAACCAGGTGACGTGGCTGGAGTCCATCCAGTCCGACGAGATCGCCTGGCGCTCGAACGTCCAGGTGGTCCCGCTGCCCGACGGGCCGTCCTGTACGGCCAGCTCGACGTCATCGTCCTCGACGCGGATCGCGCCCCGCTCGCCGTGGACCGTGTACAGCACCTTCCGCACGCCGGCGTTCCACGACAGGTGCGCCGAAGCGACGCCGGTCGGGAAGCGCAGGCTGCAGGAGAAGTCGTCCTCCGTGTCGAACGGCCCCATGGTGGTGGCGCGCGCGCTGATGGCGGTCGGGTAGGACCCGAGCCACTCGAACGCCAGATAGAAGGTGTGGCTGCCGTGATCCATGGCGATGCCGCCGCCCGAGTAGCGCCGCTCGCGCCGCCAGTCGCTCCGCCAGTCGGTGACGCCCTTGGCGTGCGTGTTGCGGAACGTCTGCAGCGTGACCAGGTGGACCTTGCCGATGCGGCCGCTCTTGATCAGGTTGCGCACGGTCTTGATGACCGGCGCGTGCTTGTAGTTGTGGCAGGGATAAAGCACGCGCTGGGACTTCACCGCCTCGCGCAGCATCGCGCGCGCCTCGGCGATCGACGCCGCCAGCGGCTTCTCGCACAGCACGTGCAGGCCCTGGGACAGCGCTTCGATGGCGATGCCGGCGTGGTCGCTGGGCGGCGTGGCGACGTCGACGAAGTCGATCCTCCCGGCCTCGGCGGCCAGCAGCGCCGGCGCGCTGTCGTAGACGCGCGCGCCCGGCCAGCTCGCCTGCGCGCGCGCCCGGCGCTCCGGCGACACGTCGGCGATGGCCACGATCTCGATGTCGTCGCTGGTCGCGGCCCGCTGCTGGTACCCAGCGGCGTGGCCTTTTTCCATGATGAACCCGTAGCCGATCAACGCGCCGCGAAGCTTCTTTTTCATGCCCAGCCCGACCATAGATGCCGCATTTCCTTTCGAAATACCAGATTCGAGACTCGCCGCGGGTCCGCCCCCTCGGGGAACCCAGAACCCATCCCGGAAGTGTAAGGCGGGAAAGGGCGAGATCCATTGACGAACCGCACGCCGGGAGACTAGGTTCCGCACCCATGATGGAAGCGCCTTCGGCCGAAGATCACGACGTCTTCGACCTCTGTCGCGCCGAAGAGCGGCGACAGGCCGAGACGATCCGTCTCACCCCCTCGGAGAACCACGCCTCGAAGGCGGTCCTCGCCGGGGTGGCGGGCGAGGTCCACGAGCTGACCCGAAACCTCCCTGCCCCGGGCATCTCTCTCTAACCGACGACGGTCGAATTGCCGGGACGATCCATGGCCAACCGCACCCCCACCCGCACGACAAGGATGATCCTGGCGCTGACGCTCGCCGGCCCGACGCTGGTCGCGACCGCGCGCGCCGAGACCGTGGAGCTGGTCGACAAGACCAAGCTGAACGCCAAGGTCATCCACTATTACGACGGCGTCTACACGCTGGACACCAACGGGCAGACCATCAAGGTTCCCAAAGAGAAGATCAAAGCGATCACCTTCCAGCTCCCGCCGGCGCGCGCGGAGTTCTCGACGCCGGAGAAGACGTTCGAGCGCTGGCGCAAGGCGCTGGCCGACGGGGCCACCGAGCGCGCCGTCGACTGCTACGCGCTGGTCGACCAGGGGATGATGGCCGCGCAGATGGGCCTCGGCCAGATGTCCGACGGCATCAACAAGATGCGCAAGGAGATCGAGGGGACGAAGTTCCAGGTCAAGGGCTCGAAGATCAAGGGCGACACCGCGACCCTGACCGTCCTTCGTCAGAAGGGCGACGAGAGCGACACCGGCGAGGTCGCCTTCGTCCGTGAGAACGGCGAGTGGAAGTTGTTCATGCCGATGAACGACCCCGCCGCTCGATGAAACAGCGCTTCTTCTGGGCGCTGGGCGCGCTGGCCGTGATCACGGCCTTGAGCGCGCGCCCTGCTCACGCGACGTCGTTCGCGTGGACGGAGCTGGGCTTTGGCAAGCGCGCGGCCGCCCCATCGCTCAATCCGTTCCGGGTCGTCGCGGACGCCACGCCTCCGGCGAGCACGCCCGCGCCCCCATCGGCTGCCTCCACGCCGGCCGCGCCCGCCGCGCAGGCCTGCCACAAGGACGACGACTGTCCGGGCGAGAGCTTCTGCCAGGCGAACGTCTGCCAGGCGATCCAGGTCCGGACGAACGTCCTCTATCTCTACTACCGCGACGGCGATTTCACCGAGGCGATGCTGGTCTACTGGTCGCGCCGCGGGAACCCGGGCTACCGCGTGGTCGCCCCGTTCTACTGGCACTACTGGGGACCGACCACCGACACCCGGATCGTCGCGCCGTTCTACTGGCGGTTCGAGGATCGCGCCCAGCAGAGCCTGGTCACCTGGTACGGACCGCTGGTCCGCGGGCACTGGCCCCACGCCTGGTCGTTCGGCGTCCTTCCCATCTTTTACGCCTCGAACCAGTTCGGCTGGGCGGCGCCGTTGCTGGGCACGATGGCGCTGCGGAACCCGCAGACGGGGAACGACTTCGGGACGATCGCCTTCCTCGACTGGTGGTGGCGCAGCGCGGACCACAAGGCCGACCTGCTGTTCCCGATCTTCTATTCGCGCCGGTCGGCCGACCACGCCTTCACCTACGCGATACCGGCCAACGTCTACTGGCGCACCGAGGACCGGTCGCACCTGATCGCGTTCCCGCTCTTCTACCGCGGCGCCGACAAGACCAGCTCGCTCTTCATCAGCTGGCTCGGCTACGCGCACCGCGACGGCCCCGATTACGGGCGTTCGGCCGCCTGGCTCTACTGGTGGGGCGGCGACGACGAGAGGAGCTCCGGCTACAAGGTCTTCTTCCCGCTGTTCTGGCACTTCTATGCCAAGCAGGAGCGCGACACCGTCCTGTTCCCGCTGGTCTGGAGCTTCGGCGGACCGACCTGGGACACCACGGTGGTCGTCCCCTTCGTTCACGTCAGCGACGGCCCCCACTACTTCAACACGCTGCCGCCGCTGTGGTGGAGCGTCGGCGACAAGAAGACCGGAAGCGCCCACCGCCTGCTGGTCCCGTTGTTCTACTGGGAGCGCGACGCGGGCGACCACGGCGCCACCCTGATAACCCCGCTCGGCGGCTACAGCCGCGATGACCGTACGGGGACGAAGAACTGGGCGGCGCTGCCGCTGCTCTCGGTCTTTCACAGCGATCCGGGCGGGACGCAGAAGATGTTCACCCCGCTCTACTTCAGCCACCAGGACCGCACCACCAGCGCGATGACGCGGCTCATCGGGGTGCTGTTCTACCGGCGGACCGATCCCGAGGGGTCGTCGACCACGCTCTTCCCCTTGTACTGGCACTTCTGGGACGCGCAGACCGGCGCCACCGCCACCGCGCTGTTCCCCCTCTACGAGCATCGCGCAGGCCCTCGCGACACGACGACCATCGTCGGGCCGTTCTACTGGCGGCGCTTCACCAACGGCGGCTGGGGCGCGGGGCTGCTGCCGATCGCTTACTTCGGCGACAACAACGGCCGCAGCCACGCCGTGGTGTTCCCGCTGTTCTGGCGGTTCGCCGGGGCGAGCTCCTCGACCACCGCGCTGTTCCCGATCTTCTACTGGCACCGTGGCCCGCGCGGCAGCTACGACACGGCGATCACGCCGCTGTTCTACGCCGGCAACCACGACGGCGAGAGCTACGCCATTCAGTTCCCGCTCTTCTTTCACGTCGCCAGCGAGCGGAACCAGAGCAGCACCACCTTCACGCCGCTGGGCTTCGTCCAGCGCGATCGCGACGGGACCAGCGTGGCGGTCGGGCCGCTGCTCCCCCTCGTCTACGCGCGCAGCGGCCGCGACCGGTCGCACTTCGTCCTGCTCCCGATCTTCTGGCGGTTCACCGATCGCGTGGAGCAGAAGTCGACCACCGTGGTCGGCCCCTACTGGCACCGCCAGTGGGGCGGCGAGACCGTCGACGGCCTGTTCCCCCTGCTCTACTACCGCCGCGGAGCCAAGCCGGGCGGCGAGGACCAGACCGCCTTCACGATCTTCCCGTTCGTCTACCACCGCCACGACGCGCAGGTGAACGCCTGGGTCACGCTGCTGGGCGGGTCGGTCCAGGGGCAGCAGCGCAGCGGGGGGTTCGTCGGCCCGTTCATCTGGTACGACGACAACGTCTTCAAGGCTCGCTTCGTCCCGCTGGTGTACGCCGACGTCACCCGCCGCACCGACGGCCAGCACCTGTGGCAGATCGGCCCCTGGTTCCACGTCAGCGGACCGGGCTACACCGCCCAGCTCCTGTTCCCGCTGTTCGGCCACTACACCGACGCGCAGGAGAGCGACACCTGGGTCATCCCGGCTTTCTTCCGGATGCGGCGGAACAACGGCGACGCGGTCGACACCCTGCCCCCGCTGTTCTGGCACTCGTCGTTTGGCGGCCGCAGCACCACCATCGCCGGACCATTTTTCGCGCGTCGCACGCCGGAGCACCACGCCTACGGCCTGTTCCCGCTGTTCGTGCACGACGTGAACGCCCAGCGGAGCCTGACCGCCTTCCTGCCGCTGCTCTATTACAACCGGCAGGACCGCGACGGCCGCAGCGGCGTGCTCTCGCTGCTGCTCTTCTACGCCAACCGCACGCCGGACGGCACCACCACCGCCATCTTCCCCCTCTATTACTCGCACGTCTCGAAGACGGGCGAGAGCGCCATGCTGTTCCCGCTCTACTGGCACGGCGCCAACTACGCCGAGGGGACGTCGACGACGATCCTCGGCCCGCTGTTCTGGGCCAAGACGGCCACCGCCCGGACCGGCGGGCTGCTGCCGCTGGCCTGGTTCCGGCGCGATCAGACCAAGGGTGAGACCTCGGGCGGGATCATCCCGCTCTTCTACGCGGGCCGCGGGCGCGACAGCGGGTCGTTCTACACGCTGCTGGCCGGCTATCACCACGCCGGGCCGTCGAGCTTCTGGTACGTCGTCCCGTTCCTGCACACCAGCAGCGTGACCAGCTCGTTCTCGATGCTGGTGCCGCTGGTGTTCACGCACACGAACAAGGTCACCGAGACGACCACCACGGTGATTCCGCCGCTCTTGCACGTGTCGCGCGGCAACCCGGAGTCGGGGCTGTCGAGCACGCTGGTGCTGTTCTGGCACCACCGCGACATCTCCAGCTCGACCTGGGTCGGGGTGCCGCTCTACTACGACGTCCACGAGTTCAAGCAGTACCGGACGACGATGTTCCTGCCGCTCTTCTTCCGCTACGCGAACGAGGAGGAGAAGACCGCGACGACGATCGTCTTTCCGCTCTTCTACCGGCACACCACGCCGACCACGGTCTCGATGGTCGGGTTCCCGCTGGTGTGGGACTTCAAGCGCGGGCAGGACCGGACGACGGTGGTGGCGCCCTTCTATTACCGCTGGCAGCGCGCCGACCACGTCAGCACCTACTTCTTCCCGTTCTATTACACGCGCGAAGGGCTCGGCCCCGACGGCCACCCCGACGGCACCTACCGCACGTTCGTCTTCCCGTTCTACGACTCGGGCGTGAAGCGCCCCGGCGACTTCATGTGGGAAGTCCTGGGCGGCCTGGTCGGTCACGAGCGGATCGGCCGCCACAACTTCCTGCGGGTCTTCTATTTCACCGTCGAGACCTCGCCGACGCCCCAGGCCCAGGCCGCCTGGTACGGCAAGCCCGTCGAGCCCCGCCGCAAGGACGTCCCCCGCGGCCTCCACGTCGCCGGCTGGTAAAGGCTACCGCGGCGCGCCGGACACCGGGTCCGCGGTCCACTGCGGGTCGACGGCTTCGCCCAGGAGCTTCGCCCGTAGAGGGCCGACCAGGAACATCGAGCCGCAGACCACCACCAGACCGCCCCTCGCCAGGCGGCGCGCCTCGTCCAGCGCGGCGGACGGGTCGTCGACGGTGGCCGTCTCCTTGAACAGCGGCGCCGCCAGCGCGGCCAGCTCCGCCGGCGGCAGCGCGCGCGGGCTCTCCGCTCGTGTGGCCACCAGCGCGCCGGCCACCGGCGCCAGCGCACGCAGGATGCAGGCGGGATCCTTGTCGTGCGCGACCGACATCAGCAGGACCACGCGGCGCCTGGCCGCCAGCGCGGGCAGCGCCGCCGCCAGCGCCCGCGCGCCCTCTTCGTTGTGGGCGCAGTCGAGCAGCAGGTCGCTGCCGATTCGCTCTAGCCGGCCCGGCCAGGCCACCTGGGCCAGCGCGGCGGCCGCGGCCGCCGGGTCGAACGCGCGTCCCAGGCTGCGCGCGGCCGCGCCCGCCAGCTGGAGCGCGATGGCCGCGTTCCCGCGCTGATGCACGCCGGCCAGCGCCAGCGGCCCGCGGAACAACGCGAAGTCGCGCCCCAGCTGCGTCAGCGGCGCCCCGACCGCCGCCGCCACGCCGGCGATCGCGGCCTCGGCCTCGTCGGGCAACCGCCCCAGGAAGCACGGGACGCCGGGCTTCAGGATCCCGGCCTTCTCGAAGGCGATCGCCCGCAGCGAATCGCCCAGGTAGGCCATGTGATCGAAGCCGATCGAGGTGATGGCGGTGGCCAGCGGCTCGGCGGTGGTGACCGCGTCCAGGCGACCGCCGAGGCCGGTCTCCAGCACCGCCAGCTCGACGCCGTCCTCGGCGAAGCAGAGAAAGGCCAGCGCCGTGGCGATCTCGAAGTAGGTCAGCGGCACGCCGGTGGCGGCGATCCGGCGCTCGAGCGCGTCGAGCCGCTCGCCGTCGACCTCGCGGCCGCCGATCCGGATCCGCTCGGTGAACCGGGCCAGGTGCGGCGAGGTGTAGAGGCCGGTGCGGACGCCGGCCGCGCGCAGGATCGCCTCGGTCATCGCGGCGGTCGAGCCCTTGCCGTTGGTGCCGGCGATCTGCACGGCGGCGAGGCGACGCTGAGGATCGCCCAGCCGCGCCAGCGCCGCGCGCACGCGGTCGAGGCCCATCTCGACGCCGCGGGCTTGGGCCGCGACGTCGAGCCGCGCCAGCAGGTCGGCGTAGCTCATTCGAAGCGCGTCAGGCCGCCGTGCGCGGACCGAGGAAGCGCAGCAGCCGGGCCAGGGTGGTCCGCATCTCTTTCCGGTGCACGATCGCGTCCAGAAAGCCGTGCTCCAGCAGGAACTCGGCGCGCTGGAAGCCCGGGGGCAGCCGCTGGCGGATGGTGTTCTGGATGACGCGCGCGCCGGCGAAGCCGATCAGCGCCTTCGGCTCGGCGATGATGACGTCGCCCAGCATGGCGAAGCTGGCCGCCACGCCGCCGGTGGTCGGGTGCAGCAGGATCGAGAAGTACGGCAGCCCGGCCTCGCGCAGCCGCCCCAGCGCCGACGACGTCTTGGCCATCTGCATGAGGGACAGGACGCCCTCCTGCATGCGGGCCCCGCCTGACGAAGAGAACACCAGCGCCGGGGCGCGCCGCTCCAGCGCCCGCTCGAACACGCGGGTTATCTTCTCGCCGACCACCGACCCCATCGAGCCGCCCATGAACTCGAACACGAAGATCCCCAGCTCGACCGGGATGGTCTCGATCCGGCCCGAGCCGGCCAGCAGCGCGTCGGCGTTCCCGGCGCTGCGCCGGGCCGCGCGCAGGCGGTCGCTGTAGCGCTTGCTGTCCCGGAAGCCGAGCGGGTCGACGCTCTCGATCGAGCCGTCGGCCTCGACGAAGCTGCCGGGGTCGAGGAGGACCTCCAGCCGCCGGGCGGCCGAGAGCGGGAAGTGGTGCTCGCATTGCGGGCAGACCCCGTCGTTCTTCTCCAGGTCGGCCGTCAGCAGGGCCGCCCGGCAGCCCGGGCACTTGGTGAAGACCCCGGCCGGGACGCTGCGTTTCTCCTCGGAGAGATCGTCTTCCCGCTCTTCTCGTTTGTACCAGGCCATCGTGTGCGGACACCGAGAATACACTGAGCGAGGCGGCGCCTGGTTTGTTATGCTGCCGCCGTGCATTTCGGTGCCTGGCACAAGATCGCGGATGCGCGAACAGCTGCCCCCGAAGCGGCCGGCGTCCTCCAGACGCGGGCCGAAGGGGTCATGGATTACCGCGTCGGCCGCAGCGCAATGGTGATGTACGCTTGCTCGGATCCGGACGAGACCCTACGGGGGTTCGTGACGGGACGCGGCGCGCGGCAGCTCGAGCGCGCGGTCAGCGCGGGCGCCCGGTGGATCCGGTTCGCCGAAGCGGCTCAGCCGCAGGACGAGCTCGACCGTCTTCTCAAGGGGTTCGTGGAGCGGTTCGGCTCATTGCCGATCAGCAACGCGACCAGCCGGCGCGGGGCCGCGGCGGCAGGCGACGAACGCGCGTGACCGACACCAAGCGAGCGGGCCTCAGCTACCGCGACGCGGGCGTCGACATCGACGCCGGCGACGCGCTGGTCGAGCGCATCAAGGGGCACGTCCGGCGCACCCAGCGGCCCGAGGTCCTGGGCGGTCTGGGCGGCTTCGCGGGGCTGTGCGCGATCCCGGGGCGGTACAAGGAGCCGCTGCTGGTCTCCTGCACCGACGGCGTGGGCACCAAGCTCAAGCTGGCCTTTCTCACCGGGCGGCACGACACGGTGGGGATCGATCTGGTCGCCATGAACGTGAACGACCTGGTCGTCTGCGGCGGCGAGCCGCTGTTCTTCCTGGACTACTTCGCCTCCGGCAAGCTGGAGGTCGGCGTCGCCGAGCGGGTGATCTCCGGCATCGCCGACGGCTGCCAGACAGCCGGCTGCGCGCTGCTGGGCGGCGAGACCGCCGAGCTCCCGGGCTTCTACGCCGACGGCGAGTACGACCTGGCCGGCTTCTGCGTCGGCGTGGTCGAGAAGAGCCGCCGCATCGACGGCACCGCCATCCGCGCCGGCGATCGGCTGCTGGGCCTGGCGTCGTCCGGGTTCCACTCGAACGGCTACTCGCTGGTCCGCAAGGTGTTCCTGGAGACGATGAAGCTCGATCTCGGCGCCATCCCGGCCGGTCTGGCCCGGCCGCTGGGCGAGGTGCTGCTGGCCCCGACCCGGATCTACGTGCAGTCGATGCGACAGCTGGCCGACGCCGACCTGCTGCGCGGGGCCGCGCACATCACGGGCGGCGGGCTGCTCGATAACCCGCCGCGCATGATCCCCGACGGCGCGCGCCTGAAGCTGCGGCTGTGGCTGGGCAGCTGGGAGATCCCGCCCGTCTTCGAGCTGCTGGCGCGCGGCGGCGGCGTGGCGCCCGAAGAGATGCGCCGGACCTTCAACATGGGCCTCGGCATGCTGGTTTGCGTGCCGGTCGAGCGCGAAGCGGAGGCGAAGGCCCTCCTCGAGCGCTGCGGCGAGCGGGTGTTCTCCGTCGGTGAGGTGGCGGCGTCGGATGCGCCGGACGCGCCGGTGGAGTTCGTCGCGCGATGAACGTCGGCGTCCTCGTCTCGGGCGGTGGCACCAACCTGCAGGCCCTGATCGATCGCGCCGCCCGGCAGGAGCTGGGGCCCGCGCGCCTGGTCGTGGTCGGCGGCAACGTCCCCGACTGCCCGGCGCTGGCGCGCGCGCGCCTGGCCGGCCTCCCCCACTTCGTCGTCGACCACCGCGATTACGCCCAGCGGGCCGACTTCGATCGCGCGCTGGCCGCGTCGCTGCGCTCCCACCAGGTCGACCTGGTCGTGCTGGCGGGCTTCATGCGCGTCCTGTCGGGCGAGCTGCTGGACGCGTTCCCGGGCCGGGTGATCAACATCCACCCGGCGCTGGCGCCGGCGTTCCCGGGCGTCCACGCGCAGAAGCAGGCCTACGACGCGGGCGTCAAGGTGACCGGCTGCACGGTCCACTTCGTCGACCGCGGCGTCGATACCGGCCCGGTCATCGCGCAGGCGGCGGTGCTGGTGCAGGACGACGACGACGACGAGGCGCTGCGCGCCCGCATCCTGGCCGAGGAGCACCGCCTGCTGCCGGCCGTGGTGCGCGCCATCGCCGAGCATCGGGTGGTCGTGGAGGGGCGGCGCGTGCGCGTCCTGGGCGCGGCACCGGGCAGCGAGCCTCTGCGCAGCCTCTAGCCGGGTCCGCCCATGGCCGACACCAGCTTCTACGACGTCGTCGTCTGCGGCGGCGAGACGGCCGGGCTGGTGGCGGCGGCGCTGCTGGCGCGCCGCGGTTTCCGGGTCCTGCTGGTCGGCGACGAGACCGCTCAGGCGTCGTTCGAGACCGGCGTCGCGCCGCTGTCGCGGGCGCCGGCCGTGCTGCCGCCCCTCGACGACCCGCAGTCGGCGCGCGTGTACAAGGAGCTCGACTGCGGCACCACGCTCCGCCGCCGCGCCGAGCCGGCGCCCGCGCTGCGGGTGATGTTCGGGCAGCAGCGGGTGGATCTGACCACCGACGCCGCCGCCGGCGAGCGCGAGCTGGGGCGCGCGTTCGGCCCCGGGGCGGGACCGGCGATCGGGGCGCTGGAGCGGCTGGACGCGCTGGGGCGCCTCATCGATCCGCTGTTGGCCACCGCCATCACGCTGCCGCCGCACGGCTTCTGGGAACGTCGCGAGGTGGGGCGGCTGGAGTCGCTGCTGCCGCGTCCGGGGACCGATCCGATGGCGCCGCTGGCCGCCGATCATCCGTTCCGGACCGTGGCGATGGCGCCCGCGGCGCTCTCGACCGCGCTGGCCCCCGGCGGCGTCGGCCCGCTGGCCGAGGCGCGCGCGCTGGCGCTGGTCCGCCGCGGCGTCGCGGTCCTCGACGGCGGGCTGGCGGCGCTGCAGGAGCTGCTCTTGCAGCGGATCGAGACGTTCGGCGGCGATCGGCGGCGGCGCCTCGACCCGGTGGTGGTGGTGCGGCGCGGGCGCGCCATCGGCCTGCGTCCGCGCGGGCGCGACGAGACGATCGGCTGCCGCTGGCTCTTGTGGGCCGGACCGATGGCGGGGCTGCGCGAGGCGCTGGGCGAAGACGCCCCCGCGCCGCCCGCGCGCGGTCGGCCGGCGCCGCTGCGCCTGGCCGGCTACCGGTACGCGCTGGCGCTGCTGGTGGGCGCGAAGGCGCTGCCGGCCGGGACGCCTTCGCGCGTGCTGGCGATCGGCGACCCCACCCGCCCGCTGGTCGAGGACAACGCGCTGGCGCTCACCGTCGGCCGCCCCTCGGCGCGCGAGGCGGATCGGGTTCCCCTCTGGGTCGAGTGCGCCGTCCCCGCGCACCTGGTCGACGCGGGGCCCAGCTACCTGCGGGCGCTGCGCGGGCGGCTGCTGCACACGCTGGAGCGCCTCTACCCGGAGCTGGGCAAGCAGATCGCGGTGGTCGCCTCGCCCTACGACGGGCTGCCGCCGCAGCGGGGTCCGGCCGCCGACGGCGTCGACGGGAAGGGCGTCGCCCCGTCGGCGGCGGTCCTGCCCCCCGCGCTGTACGAGCGCGCGGCGCCCGGCCCGCTCGACGTGACCGGCCTGCCGCACGCCACGAGCGTGAAGAACCTGCTGCTGGTCGGCCGCGAGAACCTGCCGGGCCTGGGCCTGGAAGGCGAGCTGGTGTCCGGCTGGGGGGCCGCCCGCCTGGTCGGCCCGGCGCCGCTCCGCCGGGTCTCGCTCCGCCGGCGGACGCTGTTCGGCGGTTAGGTTTGGCGCCGGCAATAGCCGGCGATGAGCTGCGCCTCGGCCGGACCGATCGCGATGAAGCGAACGCCGGTCCGGCGAAACGACCCGGCGTGTGCGTCGCTGACGACCACGCCGCGCGCGGAGATCTCCGCCTGGGTGCCGGGGAGCGCGAAGGAGAGCGCCACTTCGGTGCGCGGCGGCACCGCCCCGCCCTTCGGGCGCTTGATGGTCATTCCAGCCTCCGCGATGTCCTCGGCCTGGCAAAGCTGGAACCGGTTACCGGCATGCCCCTCGGCGGTGATCGATTTCTTCACGGCGAAGACGGCCGGCACACGGTCGCTCCGACGACGTTCATGGGGGGCTCGACGTCGATCCGCGCTCATAACAGGGATAGTAAGGCCCCCTCGGCCGAGCGCAAAAAAACCGCGTGGCTGAGCCTGCCGGCTCAGCCGCGACCCTATCGGAGAGGTTCCGCGACCCCCTATCTGAGAGGCTCCGCGGCTTCTTGCCGGAGAAGCTCCGCCTCTTCTTACCGGAGAGGTTCCGCCTCTTCTTACCGGAGAGGCTCCGCCTCTTCGACGATGAAGTTCGGGATGTCGTCGACGACCAGGTAGGCCAGCTTGCAGACCAGGCACTCGAAGGCCGATTCGTCCTCGCGCAGCTTCAGGGCCCCCTTGCACTTGGGGCAGGCCAGGATGTCGATGAGCTCTCGGTTGAGCGCCATGGGGCGTATATAACGCATTCGCGGTACGATGACGTCTCCAATGAGACGCGTCCTCTTCGCGGCGCTCCTGGCCGCCGCACTTGGGAT
>CAZTZM010000089.1:0-9710 GCA_964618005.1 uncultured Myxococcales bacterium | reverse complement strand
TCGGCACCGGCGCCGTGTACGCGGTGCCGTTCGCGCGCCGGCACAACCTGCCACTGGTGGTGACGTTCCACGGCTTCGACGTGCCGCTGCTGGGCAGCGGCGAGCGCCTGTACCCGAAGTACTGGCCCTACGCGCTGCTCGGCCCGTCGGTGTTGCGGCACCTGACGCTGGGGCTGTGCGCGTCGATCGAGCTCTTTGAGATGGTGCGCGAGCTGGGCGTGCCCGCCGCGCGCCTGCGCGTCCACCGGATCGGGATCGACGTCGACCGCTTCACGCCCGGCGCCCGCGACGACCACGCCGAGCCGTCGGTGGTCATGGTGGGGCGCTTCGTCCCCAAGAAGGGGCTCGTCTACGGCGTGCGCGCGTTCGCCGAGGCCCGGCGCGCCGGCGCGCCGGGGCGGTTGTCCATCGCCGGCGACGGTCCGCTGCGGCCGCAGCTGGAAGCGGCGGTCCGCGATGAGGGCCTCACCGGCGCGGTGACGTTCGCGGGCGCGCTGCCGCACGACGCGGTCGCCGCGCTGCTGGCGCGCGCCGACGTGCTGCTGGCGCCCAGCTGCACCACCGCCGACGGCGACCGCGAGTCGGGGACGATCGTGGTCAAGGAGGCGAGCGCCGCGGGCGCCGTGCCGCTCGGGACCTGGCACGGCGGCCTGCCCGAGATCGTCGAGGACGGGCGCACCGGCTACCTGGTCCCCGAACGCGACGTGGGCGCGCTGGCGGCGCGGCTGCGCGCGCTGCTGGGCGATCCGACGCTGCGCCGGCGGCTGGGCGCGGCCGCGCGCGCCAAGATGCTGGCCGAGTACGACAACCGCGAGCGCGTCGCTGCGCTGGAGGAGGCCTACGACGCGGTGGTCACGGCGACTTCTGCGCCGAGAGCCCCGGCAGGTGCGGCGCATCGGCGCGGCGCCGCTCTCGCCAGGTTACGGCCGCCGGTAGAAACAGCAGCGCCGCCGACAGACAGGTGAGCTCGCCCAGCACCGCCACCGCGCCCAGGCTGCGCACCGCCTGGTTGTGCGCGCGCAGCAGCGCCAGGTAGCCGAGCGACGTGGTCAGGCTGCACAGGATCACCGGCCCGCCCGCGCCCGAGACGGCGGCCAGCATGCCGCGGCCCGGGTCCTGCAAGTAGCGGCCGTACACGTTGACCGGGTAGTCGACGCCGATGCCGAACGTGATCGGCAAGGCGATGAAGTTGATGAAGCTGAGACGGACGTTGCCGGCCGCCATGGCGCCGATCATCCAGACCAGCGCCAGGCCCAGCGTCCCCAGCACGATCGTGATCGACTTGCAGCGGCGGAAGAACAGCACCACCGCCAGCGCGGTCAGCGCCAGCGACAGCAGCACCGAGCGCGGCATGTCGACCAGCGAGGCGTGCAGCAGGTCGGCGAAGATGACGGCGTAGCCCGAGCCGTTCACGACCCGGCCGTCGGGCAGCCGCGTGCTGCGGAACGCGTCGGCCCAGCGGAGCAGGTAGTGCAGGTCGGAGTCGCTCTGCCCGGCCGTCGCCTCGATGTAGAGGATCCGCCCACGCGTGCCGTCCTTCTCGGTGAACGGCGCCAGCAGCTCGGCGGGCAACTCGGCGGCCGTGAACGGCCGCAGATCGGGGGGCGGCAGCAGCGGCGCCAGCCGGGCCCAGGTCTTGTCGTCGATCGCGCCGCGGTCGTGGTCGCGGTTCAGCCGCCGCGCCAGCTCGCGCACGCGCCCCAGGTGCGCCGCCTGATCGGGGGGGACCAGATCGTCCAGCGAATGGACGTCCTCGAACGGCTTCAGATCGGCGGGGGCGCGATCGCGCACGCCGCGCAGGAGGCGCGCCACGACCGGCGTGTCGGACGGGCGATCGGTCATCACGATCATCCCCGCCGAGCCGCTGCTGCCCAGCACCTGCGTCGCCAGGTGCGAGACGCGGTAGAGGTCGGTGGTCGTGTCCGGATCGCTGCGCAGGTGGCGCATGTCGTACTCCAGCGCGCCCCGCGCCAGGTAGTGACCGCCGGCGACGGCCGCGGCCAGCCCCAGCGTCAGGCAAGCGCCCAGCACGGTGCCCGGCGCGCGCCCGACCAGGCTGACGAACGGACGCTCGAAGTGGGTGAACGGGACGGTGACGTCGTCCCGCACGATCCGCACGCGCGGCAGCCGCTGGCGATCCAGCAGGACGATGAGCGGCGGCAGCAGCAGGTAGCTGGTGATCCAGCACAGCACCATGCCGGAGGCGCCGATGACGGCGAAGTGCTGGAACCCGCGGAACCGCCCGATCCCCAGCGCGCCGTATGCGGTGGCCGCCGCGCCCGCCGCGGTCAGCGTCGCCGCGTAGGTGCGGTCCAGCGCGCGCGCCACGGACGTCACCAGCTGGCGCCCGGCGCGCCGCTCCTCGAAGAAGCGTCCCAGCCAGATGATGCCGAAGTTGATGCCGTTGCCGGCCACGATGCTGAACAGGAAGGCGGTGGCGATGTTGAGGTGGCCGATCAGCAGCTCGGTCACGCCGAACGTCAGCGAGCAGCCGACCGCGATGGTGATGCCCAGCGCCAGCAGCGCCTTGGGGCTGCGGAAGAAGATCAGCAGCACCGCCAGCACAAACCCGATCCCCACGCCGCCGACGTCGACGATGTCGCGCACGACCATGTCGTACTCGGCCATGCCGGTGACCAGATCGCCGGCGTACCCGACGCGAATGGCCGGCGTGAACCCGCCCGCCGCCAGCGTGGGCGTGACGACCGCCTTCACCCGCGCCAGCGTCTCCCGCGCGCGAGAGAGATCGCCGTTGGCGACGGCGGCCTTGACCATCACGACCTGCGCCCAGCCGGTGTCGGTCTGGGCCAGGTAATAACCGTCGGGGTAGCGCGCCGCCGCGCCGACCTTGTCGCGCAGCCGCTTCTCGATGTCCAGCGTCTGGTCGTCGTCACCGGCTGGCTTCTGAGCCTCGTCGTCGAGGTCGGCGCCGATGCCGCGCCGGAACGCCGCCCGCTCGCGATCCTTGATGTCGTCGTCCAGCGCGTCGAGGTCCGCGTCGGTCAGGTACAGGCCGGCGCGCGGCATCAGGAACCGTCGCGCCGCTTGCACGCCGCTGCGCGCGCTCTCCACGTAGGGGCCGCCGATGGCGCGCAATGGCGGAACCAGCGCGTCGGCCGCCCGGCGCAGCGCGGCCGGATCGCCCCCCTCCATCACGACGAACACGTTCGAGAGCCCGCGCGTGCGCGGCAGGATGCGGTTCAGCTCCAGCACGCTCGGCTGGTTGGCCGGCAGCAGATCCGCGAAGTCGGTCACCAGGCGCAGCTTGGTGGCGCGCCACGCGCCCAGCGCGCCGAGCGCCACCAGCGCCAGCACGAACAGGCCCGGCCGACGGGTCTGAAGGATGGCCAGTCGACGCCACAGTCGGTTCACGGTGGCGGTAGTGTGCCTCGGGTCGTCGCGGGCGCGCCGCGTTTTCGCGGACGCCGCCAAAACGTGACCGGGCTGAAACCTGAACCGGATACAGTCGCGCCGTGTCGTCGGTCCGGCTGCGGCTGCCGCTGCTCTTGATCCTGGCGCTGTTCGTGTTCGGCGGGCTCGGGCACGAGGACCGGCGCGTCGTCGAACGCGAGTTCAAGACCGGCCACTACCGTCTGACCCCGGCCTGGGCGCTCCGCGCGGTGCGCGGCCTCCTGACCAACGACGACGACATGTACCACTTTCATGCCTACGCGCAGGCGACCTTCGGGCGGCCGTACAAGTCGTTCTTCATTCGTTCGCGCGATGGGTGGCAGGCAGCCTTTGCGCGCGGCGTGCAAGAGGATCCCGACGGCCCGCCCCTGATCCAGCCGCCGCAGGCGCTGCGCCCGTACCGCGATTTCTTGATCGAGTACCCGCCGGGCGCGCTGGCGGCCATCCTGCCGCCCGCGCTGGTCGCGACCACCGCCGATGGATACGAGCGGGCCTTCAAGCTGACGATGGCGCTCTTGCTGCTCTTGCTGCTGGTCCAGATGGAGCGGTTGGCGCGCGCCGTCGGGGAGCCGGTCCCGCGCTTGCCGCGGGCGTTCGCCGCGGCGGTGTTCGCGCTGGGGATCGTCTGCACGCACCGGTTCGACGTCATGGTGGCGGTCTGCCTGGTCGGCGCGGTGCTGGCGTCGGCGGGCGCGCGTCCCGCGCTGGCCGGCGCGCTCCTGGGCATCGGCGTCTTGATCAAGGGCGTTCCGCTGCTGATCATTCCGCCGGTCGCCGCCTATCTTCAGGCCCAGTACGGCTGGCGCGCGGCCGCGCGGATGGCCGCCGCGGCCGGCGTGACGGTGATCGGGCTGTTCGGTGCCGCCTGGCTCTGGTGCGGCGGCGCCCTTCTCGACGGGCTGTCGTATCAGCGCGATCGCCCGCTGCAGGTCGAGAGCACGCCCAGCGCCGTGCTGGCGCTGCTCGCCTGGCTGCGGCCCGGGCTGGTCTCGGTCGTCTACAGCTTCGGCTCGAGCAACCTGAGTGGCTCTCCGGTCACCGCCCTGGCGGCGATCGTGCCGCTGCTGTCGGCCGCGGCGACCGGCCTGACGATCCTGCTGGTCGTGGCGCGGCTCTGGCGTCTGCGCGCCCGAGCGGACGATCGGGCGCGGCTGCTGGCGCTGATCGAAGGGGTCGTCCTGGTGCTGTCGGTGCAGCTCACCAGCGGCAAGGTGTTCTGCCCGCAGTACCTGATCTGGCTACTGCCGTTCGGGCTGGTGGCGGCGTTCGCACGCGACCGCCCGGCGCGCTGGCGCTGGGCGGGACTGGCGCTGCTGGCGGCGACCCAGCTCATCTACCCGTTCGCCTACGCGGCGGTGAAGTCGCTGGTCCCGTGGGCCGCGGCGCTGGTGCTGCTGCGGAACATGGGACTCCTGGCCTGGGCTTCGTGGCTGGCGCTGGGCGATCAGCCCGACGCGGCGGCAGCCGCCGTTCCGGCCAGCGCCTGAGCGAGGCGCGGCAGCGCGTCGCCCGCTCGCGCCGCCACCCGCAAGGCCACCTCGGCGTCGGCGCGCGTCGGCCCGACGTTGACGATGGCCACCGGGATCCCGCGCTCGCCGGCGCGCCGCACGAACCGATAGCCGGACCAGACGGTCAGCGACGAGCCGACCACCAGCAGCGCCTCCGCCTCGTCGAACAGCGTCCAGGCCGCGTTCAGCGTCAGTTCGGGGACGTTGCCGCCGAAGAAGACGACGTCCGGTTTGAGCACGCCGTCGCACAGCCGGCAGTCGACCTCGCGCAGCTGGGCGACCGCCTCCTCGGGCAGATCCGCGTCGCCGTCGGGGCGCGCCTCGCCCGACACGCGATCCAGCCACCCTGGGTTGGCCGCCAGCAGGCGCTGGTGGACGCTGGTCCGCGATTCGATCTCGCGGCAGGCGAGGCAACGGACCTCTTCCAGCGCGCCGTGCAGCTCGATCACCCGCCGGCTTCCGGCGGCGCGGTGCAGGCGATCGACGTTCTGGGTGATGACGCCCGCCAGCGGCCCGTCGGTCTCCATCGCCGCCAGCGCGTGGTGCGCCGCGTTCGGCTCGGCGCCGCGGAAGCGGGCCCACCCCAGCGTGGCGCGGGCCCAGTAACGACGCCGGACGTCCGGGCGCTTCAAGAAAGCGTCGTGCTGGATCGGGTTCTTGGGCCCCGCGCGCCCGCCGCCGCGGTAATCCGGGATGCCGGATTCGGTGCTGCAGCCGGCGCCGGTCAGCGCGACGAAGCGGCGGCCCGCCAGCAGCGCCGCCAGCGCGTCGATGTCAGCGGGCCTGGCGGCGGCCAGCAGAGCCGTGGACACGGTCGAAGTCTATACGACGGTGGCTGACACGGCAGCGGCTGACCGAGCTCGACCGATTCCGGGCAGGAATATTCGACCGACAGGATCTATTTTCCAAGCAGGAGATCGGGGAACCATGTCGGCTCTGAAGAAGATGCGTGGGGCGCTCTGGCGCATGGCGGAGTGGTCGACGGTCATGGCCGCGCTGTGCTGGTTCTTCGCGCGGGCCTGGACGGACGAGGCCCGCCACCAGAAGCGGCTCCGCGACGGTCGAGCTGCCACCGCGGCGAAGCCGCCCACCAAGGTCAGCCGCCGCGAATCGTCGGCGCGACCTGAAGCGTGAGGCGCTCCGTCCCGCGCAGCACCGAGAGGGGCGCGACCTTGCCGGCCCGGTCCTCGGTCAGGAAGCGGTGCAGGTCGTCGATTCCCGCCGTCGGCTGATCGGCGAACGCCACGATGAGGTCGCCGTCGCGCAGCCCGGCGCGCGCGGCCGGTCCGTCGGCCTCGACCGAGGCGACGAAGATCGCGCTCTCGATCCCCAGCTCGTGATAGCGGACCACGCGCCGGTGCAGCGGAACGGTCTGTCCGCCCACGCCCAGGTAGGCGCGGCGGATGCGCCCTTCGTGGATCAGCGCCCCGACCACGAAGGCGACCGTGTTGATGGCGATGGCGAAGCAGATCCCCTGCGCGGGTAGGATCACCGCCGTGTTGACGCCGATGACCCGGCCGCGCGCGTCGCAGAGCGGTCCGCCGGAGTTGCCCGGGTTCAACGCGGCGTCGGTCTGGATGACGTCGTCGATCAGACGGCCGGTCTGCGTGCGCAGCGAGCGGCCGAGCGCGCTGACCACGCCGGCGGTGACCGTGCAGTCGAACCCGTAGGGGTTGCCGACGGCGACGGCGATCTGCCCCACGCGCAACGCGGATGAATCGCCGAACTCCAGCGGCGGCAGCTCCGGCGCGTAGGGGCGTACGACCGCCAGATCCGTGTCGGGGTCGTCGCCGATCAGCTCGGCCGGCAGCTTGCGGCCGTCGAGCGTGGTCAGCGTGATGCGCTTGGCGCCGCTGACCACGTGGCTGTTGGTCAGCACGTACCCGTCGGGCGTGAACACGAACCCGGAGCCGCTGCCGGCGGTCTTGTCCGGGCGGCGCGACCCGGCCGGCGCGGGCGCCCCTTCGACGTCCAGGCGGACGACGGACGGGCTCACCTGCTCGGCCACCGAGGTGACCGTCTGCGAATAGGCATCCAACAAGGCCGAGTCGTCGGCCCGTCTCAGCTTGGCGACGTTGTTCAACATGACCTCTCCTTTCGCCGAGGCCATCAGCTCCCGGCGGGTGTTTCGTCGGACGTGGGCGTCCGCCACACGGCCGTCCGGCGACAGTAAGCGCCAACCTCCGATCGTCAAACCTTCACAGGCTCGTTGCCCGCTCAACACCCGGATGGATCGGCTTCGTGACGCGCGTCCTTATGCTGGATGAGTCTTGAAGGACAACCGAACCGCCACCTGGCCGCTGCGCGGCCTGGCCGTCGTGATCCGCTATAGCGCCTGCAGCGCGCGGTGAACGAGCTGCACGCAGATCGACCCTTCGCCGACCGCGGAGGCGACGCGTTTCACGTTGCCGGCGCGCGCGTCGCCCACCGCGAACACGCCCGGGATGCTGGTCTCGAGCAGGAACGGCCGGCGCGCCAGGCGCCGCCAGGGGCCGTTCACCTCGTCGGTCGTGAGGTCGGCGCCGGTCTTGATGAACCCCTTGTCATCCAGCTGCACACAGCCCTGCAGCCAGTCGGTGTGCGGGTCGGCGCCGGTCATCAGGAACAGATGCCGCACCGGGAACGTCTGCACCGTGTCGGTCTCCAGCTGCCGGCAGCGGATCGACTCGAGCCCGTCTTGGCCCTCCAGCGCCTCCACCCGCGTCCGCGGCCGCAGCGTGATGTTGGGCGTGGTGGTCACGCGCTGGATCAGGTAGCGCGACATGCTGTCGGCCAGCCCTTCGCCGCGCACCAGCACGTGCACCTGCCGGGCGATCTCCGACAGGAACACCGCGGCCTGGCCGGCCGAGTTGCCGCCGCCGACCACCGCCACCTCTTCGGCCTTGCAGAGCTGCGCCTCGAGGTGGGTGGCGGCGTAGAACACGCCCAGCCCCTCGAACCGCGCCAGCTCCGGCAAGTCCGGCTTCCGGTAGCGCGCGCCCGTGGCGATGATGATCGAGCGCGTCTGGATCGTCTGGCCGTTGTCCAGGTGCAGCCGGTAGGGCTGGCTGTCGCAGTCCAGCCGGACCACCCGCCGCGCGATCGCGATGTCGGCGCCGAACTTCTCGGCCTGCGTGAACGCGCGCCCGGCCAGCGCCTGTCCCGAGATCCCGGTCGGGAATCCCAGGTAGTTCTCGATCCGCGAGCTGGTCCCGGCCTGGCCGCCGGGCGCCGTGCTTTCGATGACCAGGACGTTCAGCCCCTCCGAGGCCGCGTACACCGCGGCCGCCAGCCCGGCCGGGCCGGCGCCGACGATCACGACGTCGCGCGTGACCTCGCCGCGCAGGTCGGACGACAGCCCCAGGTGTTCGGCGAGGAGATCGATCGACGGGTTCCGCAGCAGCTTGCCGCCGCGGCAGACCACCAGCGGGATCTCGTTCACGCCGACGTGGAAGCGGTCGAGGAACTCCTGCACCCCCGGCTCCGTCTCCAGCTCTTGATAGGTGAAGGGGTGCGCGTTGCGGGTCAGGAACTCGCGCAGCTGCATCGTCCCGGCCGAGTGGCGCGAGCCGATCAGCACCATCTCGCCGCCCTCCGAGATCAGACCGGCGCGGCGGAGGATGAAGGCGCGCATCAGGATCTCGCTCAGCTCGGAGTCGCGTTGCACGAGATCGCGCAGGCGCTCACGATCCAGCACCACGACGTCGCCCTCGCGCGCGATGCGCCCGCGCACCAGGGCGCGGCGGCCGGAGAGCATGTTGATCTCGCCCGTGAACTCGCCCGGCCCGTGCAGCACCACCCGCTCCTCGCCGTGGGCGTCGGGGCGCAGGATCTCCATGTCGGCGTCGACCGACACGTAGAACGGCGTGTCGCGATCGCCGACCTCGAACAGCGACTCGTCGACCTTCATCCGACGGTGTTGCCCGTGCTGCGCGATCCGACCGATCTGCGCCGGCGTCAGCGTGGGAAACATCTGCGCCTTTCGACTGAGGTAGAGGTCGGGCGCGGGGTCAGTCATGGCGCGCCTCGCCGGCCCAGTCTCCTTCGATCGGGAGATCAGCCCCCTCCCAGTCGATGAGGCCGCCCGCGTAGTGGAGGACGTGGTGGTAGCCGTGCGCGCGCAGCTTCTGGATCAGCCCCAGGCTGGCGTGGCAGTCGACGTTCGAGCAGTAGACGACGATCTCCTCGTCCAGGCCCACCGCCGCGAAGAGGTCCTCCGTGCGTGAGTAGTGCACGGAGCCCGGGATGTGCTTGGCGCGGAAGGCCCAGTCGCTGGCCGCCATGACCAGCTTGAAGCGATCGCCGCGCGTCAGCTTGGCCTGCAGCGCGGCGCGATCGATGGTCGCGATCGAATCGGTGGCGTCGGACATCGATCTGATCTACCACGCCGTGGCGGTGCGTCCGGTCGGCCCGTCCCGCGCGCCGCCGGCTTGACCGGTACGAAACGCGAACGCCGGTTTTCGGAACCGAAGCGCAAACGTAACCGGGATGTTGGACGTCGCGATTCGCGGATCCCTTAAGGGTGATGCATGTCAAACCTGAAGCGGGCAGTAGCTGCCCTGGCACTCATTTCCACCGCGGGCTTCGGATGCGGAAGCTCCGGCGGAACCGGAACCGGCGGCGCCGGTGGTGGTGAAGCGGGCTCCGGCGGCGGATCGGCCGGGCACCCCGGCACGGGCGGCACCTCGACGGGCGTTGCCGGTCAGTCCGGAACGGGCGGCGCCGGCGGCAGCGCGACGGCCGGTTCGGGCGGAACCTCCGTGGGCGGCGCGGGCGGCGGTTCAGCCGGCGCGGGCGGTCACGCGACAGGCG
>CAZTZM010000088.1:0-5016 GCA_964618005.1 uncultured Myxococcales bacterium | reverse complement strand
CGCCCGCCTTACCCCGAGGTGGCGATGCGGCACGACTGGCAGGGCGAGGTCTTGCTGCGCGTGCGGGTCTCGCCGAGCGGCCGCGCCGACACGATCCAGATCGAGCGTTCGAGCGGGCACGACGTGCTCGACGAGGCGGCCGTCGAGGCCGTCCGCGGCTGGGCGTTCGTGCCGTCGCGCCAGGGCGGCGTCGCGCTTTCAGGTTGGGTCAGCGTACCCATCGTCTTTCGTCTGCAACAGGGAGAGTGATCGTCATGTCCGACTACGCCACGAATCTCATCGTCAAGGGGACCTTCGGTCTCCTCCTGCTCGGGTCCGTGATCACCTGGGCGCTGGTCTTCGTGAAGGGCCGGCAGCGATGGGTGACCAGCCGAGGAGATCGGCGCTTCTTCGGCGCGCTGCCGCGCCCGCTGCGTCTCGCGGCTCTGAAGGTGACGGAGGGGCAGCGCGGGTCCGCCGCGCGGGTGGCGCGTGCGGGCCTGTTTGCGCTGGCCGAGCACGAGCGCGCCGCGACCGACGCGGATCCGCGCGAGACCGTGGAGCTGGCCTTGCAAGAGCAGATCGAGAACGAACGCCGCACGGCCGAGGGCGGCCTGGTGGTCCTGGCCAGCATCGGGAGCACGGCGCCGTTCGTCGGCCTGTTTGGAACCGTGGGGGGGATCATCCACGCGCTGCGCGCGATCGGCCGTTCCGGCTCGGCCAGCCTGGAGGTGGTGGCCGGTCCCATCGGCGAGGCGCTGGTGGCGACGGCGATCGGGATCGCGGTCGCGGTCCCGGCCGTCCTGGCCTACAACTTCTTCTTGCGACGGCTGAAGGTGCAGGCGGCGCAGCACGCGCAGCTGGCCGGCGCGCTCCTGGCGGCGCTGGCGCACCACGATCGCCTGCCGATCACCGGCGCGCTGGCCGACGGTGACGGCCCCGTCCGCCTGCGACGGAGCGAAGCAGGAACGGTCCAGGGCGCCGCGCGCGAGGCCAGCGTCTGATGGCCTTCCAGGTTTCGGGAGGTGGCGAAGAGGTCCTGAGCGAAATCAACGTCACGCCGCTGGTCGACGTGATGCTGGTCTTGCTGGTGGTGTTCCTGGTGACGGCGCCGCTGCTCACCAACACCATCCGGGTCAACCTCCCCGAGACAGCGAAGGTCGCCGCGGCCGGCCCCGATCAGAAGAAGTCGGTCAACGTGAGCATCGACGCCGGCGGGAACGTGTACATCGATCGGCAACCCGTGGGCCTGGCGGGCCTCGAGCCCAAGCTGGCCACCCTGCACGCCGGCTATCACGACCTGATCGTGCACCTCAACGCCGACCGGGTCGTGAGCTACGGCCTGGTCGCCAAGGCGATGACCGCCGTCAACCAGGCCGGCGTCACGAAGCTCTCGGTCCTGACGGTCAGCGAGTAGAGCCGCCGGCGCCGCCGCGCCATTCAGCCGGCGGCTGCCGCGCTCGACCCGCGGCGCGCGGCGTCCGCCGGGCGATCGAGGTCTTCGCCGTCATCGGCTCCGTCGCCGTCCCGGGATCCGCTGGTGAGCACGCCGAACTGGAGCAGGCGGGCGCGGACGACGTTGCGGCTGATGCCGAGCAGCCGCGCGGTCCGGAGCTGGTTCTCCCGGGCGTGTTCGTAAGCGGACTGGATGACCATCTGCTCGATCTCGCTCCAGAGGTTGGGGCCGCCTTCGTCGTAGATCTCCTTCAAGGCCGCCCGCAGCGACTGGCGCGGATCGGGGGGCGGGAGCGCGGCAGGCGGCGCCACCGGCTCGGCGGTTCGGGGCGCGACCGGATCGGCGCCCAGAGGGGCGAACGAGCCCGTCTGCCGGCGGGGCGGCAAGGTGATGAGCGGCAGATCCTCCGGGGTGATCTCGTCGCCCCGGCAGACCAGCAACGCGTGGTGAATGGCGTTCTCGAGCTCGCGGATGTTCCCCATCCAGGCGTGCCCCAGCAGGCTGCGCTCGGCCTGCGCGCTGAGCCGCGGGACATTCCCGCCGGTGCCCAGCTTGGCCGCGTACACCTCCAGGAAATAGCGCGCCAGCGGCAGGATGTCGCCGGGGCGATCGCGGAGCCCGTCGACGGAGACCCGCGCCACGGCCAGCCGGTAGAAGAGGTCCTCGCGGAAGTGCCCGGCGGCCACGGCCTCCTCCAGCCGCACGTTGGTGGCGGCGATCAGCCGGACGTCGACCGGGATCGGGCTCCGCGACCCGAGGCGCACGACCTCCTGCTCTTGCAGGACGCGCAGCAGCTTGACCTGGGCGCCCAGCGGCAGATCGCCGATCTCGTCGAGGAACAGCGTGCCCCCGTCGGCCGCCTCGAACCAGCCGGCCTTGCCGATGGCCGCGCCCGTGAAGGCCCCCTTCTCGTGCCCGAACAGGTCGCTCTCGATGAGCGATTCCGAGAAGGCGCCGCAGTTCACCGCCACGAAGGGCCGCCGGGCCCGGTGCGACAGCTCATGGATGTGGCGGGCGACGATCTCCTTGCCGGTGCCGGTCTCGCCCGCGATCAGCACGGTGGCGTTGCTCGGCGCGACCTGTCGGATGCGCGAGAGAAGGACCCGCGACCGCGGATCCTCGAACACCAGCGCCTTCGCGCGGACCGACAGCGACAGCTTCTCGCCCTGCGGCAACGTCAGGATTGGCACGATTTCACCTCGTTTCCAGTGAGAAAGAGCGGCTGCGGGGGCAGTCGCCGGTTCAACAGGCTGGAACGACCGAGGGTGCGCCTCGTCCGGTGTCGCGGATCGCCATGACAGAGCTCAGGCTACCGGAGCGCTCGCCGCGAAACAAGACAAAAATCTTTTATTACGGACTGCGGCCGGTCAGCCCGTGCCGTCGAGGCGCCGCACGCTGGCGGCGAAGTCGGCCAGCACGGCGTCGAGACGCGCGCGGAGATCGCCTTCGAGCTCGAGGCCGCCGTCGGCGCGCGTGCCGACGGTCTTGTCGAGAAGAAACAGACCGGCGACGACATGCAAGGCGCCCAGCGCCGCCAGCACCGGTCGCAGGGCATAGTCGAGCGCCAGCACGTGGGCCACGGTCCCGCCCGTCATGAGCGGCAGCGCCACCTTGCCGCCGAGCCCCGTCTGCGGCAGCAGGTCCAGGAACGACTTCAGCACCCCGCTGTACGCCGCCTTGTACACGGGTGAGCAGACGACCACGCCGCGCGCCCGCTCGACCAGCCCCAAGGCCGCCGAGATGGGCGGGGAGTCAACCTGGGCGCGCAGCAGATCGACCGCCGGCAGATCGCGGACGTTGATCGCGCCGACCTCGAATCCCTGCGCGGCCAGCGTGGCGCCCACGTCCTGCGCCAGCCGTGCGGTTCGGGAGCCCGCCGAGGGGCTTCCGGTGATGGTGACGATGAGAGACATGATTCTCCTCGGGATCCTCAGACTATCTCTAGTTGATGTCCCAGCTTGAGCTGTTTGGTCCGAAGATAGGCGATGTTTTCTTGGTTCGGCGTCACCAGGAGGGGGACGCGGCCGACGATGCGCAGGTCGTATCCCTCCAGCTCGACGAACTTGGCGGGATTGTTGCTCATCAGGCGCAGCGTCGTCACGCCCAGGTCGACGAGGATCTGCGCGCCCACGTCATACGTGCGCGCGTCGATCGGCAGGCCCAGGTCCAGGTTGGCCTCGACGGTGTCGCGCCCCCGGTCCTGGAGCGCGTAGGCGTGGAGCTTCTGGGCCAGCCCGATCCCGCGCCCCTCCTGACCGCGCAGATAGACGATGACGCCGCGCCCCTCGGCCGCGACGCGCGCCATCGCGGCGTCGAGCTGGCCGCCGCAGTCGCAGCGCAGGGAGCCGAAGACATCGCCGGTCAGGCACTCGGAGTGGACGCGCACCAGCACGTCGGCAAGCCCGCGCACCTCTCCCAGCACCAGCGCCACGTGCTCGTTGCCGGCGTGGTCTCGGTAGACGCGGGCGTGAAATGCACCGTGTCGGGTGGGCAGGCGCGCCTCGGCCACGGCGGTGACCAGGCGCTCGACCCGCCGGCGGTGGGCCACCAGCTCGGCCATCTCGATGAAGGCCAGCCGGTGGCGCGCCGCGAAGGCGGCCAGCTGGCTTCCGCGGGCCATCGTCCCGTCGTCATTCATCAGCTCGCAGAGGACACCCGCCGCTGACAGGCCGGCCAGTCTGGCCAGATCGACCGCGGCCTCGGTGTGGCCGCGCCGGCCGAGGACGCCGCTCTCGGCGGCGCGGAGCGGAAACACGTGTCCGGGGCGGACGAAGTCGTCGGCCTGGGCGCCGGGATCGGCCAGCGCCCGCAACGTGGCCGCCCGGTCGGCCGCCGAGATCCCGGTGGTCGTTCCCTGTCGGGCGTCGACGGTGACGGTGAACGCCGTCCGCTGCGTCTCGGTGTTGTCCGCGACCATCAGCGGGAGCTGCAGCCGCCGGAGATCGGCGGCGGTCATCGCCGCGCAGATGACGCCGCTCGTGTGCCGAAGCATGAACGCCACCGCTTCAGGCGTGACCTTCTGGGCGGCCATGATGAGGTCGCCTTCGTTCTCTCGCCCCGGGTCGTCGGCCACGACGACCATTTCGCCGCGGGCGATCGCCGCGATGGCCTGTTCGACATTGTTCACGTCCGGTGCTTGGAGCACGGCGCGTGCCACGGATTTCGCGTGATCGCGGACCGGTCGGTGCTGATGGCCACGCATTCGAGCCCCGGCGCTGCTGGCCAGGCAGCAGTCGGGCTGGACCGGAGCGCAATCGCCACGTGGATTCACCAGGTTCGAGGCTGGCCCGCGGCGTGCTACGGGCCCTCGTCGTCCCGCTCTTTTTGACCGAACGAGCTGCCAACGAGGATCCGTGAACAAACGTCAGAGCGCCTCCCTTCCCGAACCTTCGACCGACACCCTGCACCTCCCCGACATCGCGAGCCGGGCGCCACGCGCCGGGCGAACGTGCGCCTGCGGGATCATCGCGCTGATCGGCGTCGCGCTCTCCGCGCCGGCCGCGGCGCAGTCTCCGCCGACACCGCCGCCAGCCGTGGCGGCGCCCGCCGCGCCGCCGGCAACTCCACCCGCGGCTGCTTCG
>CAZTZM010000087.1:0-4500 GCA_964618005.1 uncultured Myxococcales bacterium | reverse complement strand
CGATCTGCGGCGCGAAGGTGACGGCGCCGACGTCGACCATCGCTCCGTCGGCTGTCGCTTCGCCGACTGTCGCTTCGCCGACTGTCGCTTCGCCGGGACGATCGCCGGCCGGCGGCGCTTGTCGCAGGCGCCCGATCTCCTCCACGCACAGCGCCAGGAACCTCTCGGCCGCCGGCGCCTCGACCAGGACGCGCTCGGTGCGGATGCAGACCTGGCCGCTGCCGGCGAACCCGCTCCAGACGGCGGCGCGCGCGGCGCGCGGCAGATCGGCGTCGGCGAGGATGATCATGGCCGACTTGCCGCCCAGCTCCAGCACCGCCGGGATCAGGCGCGCCGCCGCGGCGGCCGCCACCTGCCTGCCGACGCCCGGGCTGCCGGTGAAGAAGATCATGTCGGCCGCGTCGGCCAGCGCGGCGCCCGCGTCGCCCCGCCCGGCCACCACCTCCAGCACGCCCTCCGGCATGCCGTGCCGCTTCCAGAGCTCGCCGATTCGCAGCGACGTCAGCGGCGTGCGGTCGGACGGCTTCAGCACCACGGCGTTGCCGGCCACCAGCGGCGCGACGCAGTCGGCATAGTTGTTGAGCAGCGGAAAGTTCCAGGGCCCGATCACGCCCACCACGCCGCGCGGGTGGCGGATCACCCGCGCCCGCTTGTTCGCGAAGATGAGCGGCTGGCGCATGTCATCGCCCAGCGCGCGCCGCCCCACGCGCCCGGTGTAATAGCGGGTCAGCTCCAGCGTGTAGAAGAGCTCGAACAGCTCGGCCTCATAACGGGACTTGCCGTTCTCGGCGACCAGCGTGTCCATCAGCGCGCCGTCGTCGCGCAGGATGCGCGCGAACCGGCGCAGCCGGCGGCCCCGTTCGCGGAACGGCAATCGGCCCCAGCCGGGCTGCGCCGCGCGCGCGCGGTCGACGGCGGCCTGGACCGCGGCCGCGTCGGCGGCGGGGACCTCGGCGATCGGCTGGCCGGTGGCCGGGTTGATGACGCGGATCGGGTCGGGGACGCGCCGTTCGGCCGGGGGCTCCATGATAGAATTTTCGTCGTGGAGCGAAAGCCACGCAAGCTGCGCATCCTGGTCGCCAAGGTCGGGCTCGACGGGCACGACCGCGGGGCCAAGGTGGTGGCGCGGGGCCTGGCCGACGCGGGCTACGAGGTCATCTACAGCGGGCTGCACCAGACGCCCGAGATGGTGGCGGCCGCGGCGGTGCAAGAGTCGGTCGACGCCGTCGGCCTGTCCATCATGTCGGGAGCGCACATGACCCATTTCCCTGCCGTGCGGGCGGCGCTGGACGCCCGCGGCGCGCGTGAGATCGTCCTGTTCGGCGGCGGCATCGTCCCCGACGACGACGCCGCCGCGCTGAAGGCGGCCGGCGTGGCCGCCATCTTCACGCCGGGCACGTCCACCCAGGCCATCGTCGACTGGATCGAGCGCGACCTGCGGCCGCGCGTGGAAGGAGCGGCCGCTTGAGCCGGAAGCTGTCGGGTCTCGTCGTCGCCGCGCTGGCCGTCGTGTCGGCGGCCGCGCGCGCGCAAGCGGGGGTAGAGACCGAGGAGGGGCGGGTGGCCGACGTGCTGCAGTCGGCGCTGGCCGCCCATGGCGCGGAGGTGAACCGCTGCTTCGAGCGGGCGCTGGCCGACACGCTCGACGTGTCGGGCACGATCGAGCTCTCCGTCGACGTCGGTGACGGCGGCAAGGTCACCAAGGCCGTGCCGGCGCGCGACGAGGTCAATTCGCCCGTGCTGCTGGCTTGTCTACAAGCGAGCGCGCTGACCTGGACGTTCGCGGGCCTGGACCCCGGCAGCACGGTGGTCGTGCCGCTGACGTTCGAGGGGCAGGCGGCGCAGTTCACGATCAAGGTCAACGACGCGCCCGACCACGGGCCGCCCACGCCCGCCGCGGGCAAGCACCGCGGCGCCGCGCCGCAAGGGCCGCCGTTCTCCGTCAAGCTGCTGGTCGACGAGGCGACGATGCACGCGCAGAAGGCGGCGCTGGCGCAGCTCACCGTGGCGCCCGCCAATCGGATCGCGCTCCACCGCCACCCCGGCGCCGAGGTGCTCTACGTCCTGCACGGCCACGCGCGCGTGCTGGGCGGGAGCGGCGTCGCGCCGGAGAAGCTGGACGAGGGGATGGCCATCTACATCCCGGCCTCGATGCCGCACGCGATCGAGAACATGGGGAGGCAGTCGGCGGCCGTGCTCCTGGATCTGTTCGTGCCGCCCGGCCCGGAGAAGGTCTACCGCGACCCGAAGGATCCCGCCGGACGCGCCGCCTTCGAGGTGATTCACGATCCGAAGGCCGCCTCGCCGCCGGGCGCCAAGTTCGTGGTGGCGGGCCCGGGGGGGCCGTCGGCGCCGGTCTTCGGCGGCAAGGCCAAGGCGACGCCGCTGCTCGATCCGGCCCACACGGGGACGAAGGCGTTCTATCTCGGCCGGCTGGACGCCGAGCCGGGCGTGCAGGTCCCGCGCACCAGCCACGCCGGCTCGGATGAGATCGTCTTCGTGGCGGCCGGCGCGGGCGAGCTGACCGTCGGCAGCGAAAAATTCCCGTTCGAGGCGCCGGAGGCGCTCTACATTCCAGCCGGGCAGCCGCACGCCGCCAAGTTCACCGGGACCGACAAGGCCGAGCTGGTGCAGATCTTCGCGCCGGCCGGCCCCGAAGAGCGTAGTAAAGGCCAACCATGATCGATCTAGAGCTGACCGACGACCAGCGGGTCCTGCAGAGCTCCGTGCGCGAGCTCTGTCAGCGGCTGATCGTCCCCCAGGCCCGCGCCTGGGACGAGGAGGAGCGCTTCCCGCACGAGGTCGTCGCCCCGATGGGCGAGATGGGCCTGTTCGGGATGCAGGTGCCCGAGAAGTACGGCGGCGCCGGCATGAAGTTCCATGATTTCGTGGTGGCGCTGGAGGAGGTCGCGCGCGCCGACGCCTCCGTCGGGCTGACCATGGCGTCCCACAACTCGCTCTGCACCGGGCACATCCTGCTGGCCGGCAGCGAGGCGCAGAAGCAGAAGTACCTGCCGCGGCTGGCGACCGGCCAGGCGCTGGGCGGCTGGGGGTTGACCGAGCCGGGCTCCGGCTCTGACGCGGGCGCGGCGCGGACGCGGGCCGAGCGACGCGGCGACAGGTGGGTCATCAACGGCACGAAGACGTTCATCACCCAGGGCTCCGTGGGCGGCGTGTTCGTCGTGATGGCCTCGACCAGCCCCGAGAAGAAGGCCAAGGGGCTGACCGCGTTCATCATCGAGCGCGGCATGCCCGGCTTCCGCACCGGCAAGAAGATCCAGAAGATGGGGCTGCGCGCCTCCGACACCACCGAGCTGGTGTTCGAGGACGTGACCGTCGGTGACGAGCAGCGCCTGGGCGACATCGACAACGGCTTCTTCGACACGCTGAAGGTGCTGGACAAGGGGCGCATCGGCATCGGCGCCTGGTCGGTCGGCATCGGCCGCGGCGCTTTCGAGGCGGCGCGCCGCTACGCCAAGGACCGCGTGCAGTTCGGCAAGGCGCTGGGCGAGTTCCAGGCCATCCAGCACATGCTGGCCGACATGGCGACGGAGCTGGACGCCGCGCGCCTGCTGGTCTGGCGGGCGGCCTGGATGCAGGACAACGGCCAGCGCACCACGCTGGAGTCGTCGATCGCCAAGTACTACGCCGCGCGCGCCACCGTGCGGGCCTGCAACGCCGCGGTGCAGATCCACGGCGGCTACGGCTACACGCGTGAGTTCGACGTCGAGCGCTACCTGCGCGACGCCAAGCTGGCCGAGATCGGCGAGGGGACCAACGAGGTCCAGAAGATGGTCATCGCGCGCGAGCTGCTGCGCACGGCGGCCGAGCAGGCGTAGGGCGGACGCGCGGGGGTGGCGGGCGGCGATCTGGTCGAACGCGCGCTGGGCGGCGACCTGCGCGCCGCCGCGACGCTGATGCGGGCGCTCGACGACGAGCTCCCGGGCGCGCGCGAGGCGCTGCGGGCGATCTACCCCCGCGGTGGCCAGGCCTTCGTGGTCGGCGTGACCGGCAGCGCCGGCGTCGGCAAGTCGACGCTGGTCGGCGCGCTGGTGGCCGCCTACCGGGCCCGCGGCGAGCGGGTGGCGGTGGTGGCGGTCGATCCCTCCAGCCCCTTCTCGGGCGGCGCGCTGCTGGGCGATCGCGTGCGCATGAACCGCCACGCCACCGATGACGGGGTGTTCATCCGCTCGCTGGCGACGCGCGGCCAGCAGGGCGGCCTGTCGCGCGCCACGTCGGCCACCGTCGCGGTCCTGGACGCGGTCGGCTTCCCGGTGATCTTCGTCGAGACCGTGGGCGCCGGCCAGGCGGAGATCGACGTGGCCGACGCCGCCGACGCGGTGGTGGTCGCGACGGCGCCGGGGCTGGGCGACGAGGTGCAAGCGCTGAAGGCCGGCCTGCTGGAGATCGCGGACGTCCTGGTGGTGAACAAGGGCGATCGCGACGGCGCCGATCGGGCGGTGGCTGATTTGCGGGCGATGCTGGCCCTGGGCGCGCGCC
>CAZTZM010000086.1:0-9185 GCA_964618005.1 uncultured Myxococcales bacterium | reverse complement strand
GGGGGGACCGGTGGCGCGACGGGCGGCGGTGGTTCGACAGCCACCGGCGGCGGACACGGGGGAGGCGGCGCAGGCGCGGGCGGCCACGGCGGCGCCGCGGGCGCGCCGGGGACCGGGGGGACCGGCGGAATGCCGGGTGGTGGGGGCGCCGGTGGTGCGCGCCCGACCGTCACGGCCGCCTCGGGAACCACGCTGGTGAAGGTGAACACCGGTATTCACCACCAGACCTTCGAAGGCTGGGGGACCAGCCTCTGCTGGTGGGCCAACCATGTCGGCGGCTGGGGGACGACAGGCCGCAACGCCGTGGTCGACGCGCTCGTCAACCCGACCACCGGCCTCGGCTACAACGTGTTCCGTTACAACATCGGCGGCGGCGAGAACCCGACCCACAACCACATGGGCCAGTACAAGCAGATGCCCGGGTTCGAGCCGTCGTCGGGCACGTGGGACTGGACCGCCGACGCGAACCAGCGCGCGATCCTGCAGCGGATCGTCCAGAGCGGCACCGGCGTGATCGTCGAGGCCTTCTCCAACTCGCCGCCCTACTGGATGACCAAGAGCAGCTGCGCGTCGGGAAACACCGACGGGTCGAACAACCTGAACGACGATTCGTACGACGCCTTCGCCGACTATCTGACCGAGGTGGTCAAGCATTACCGCGACACCTGGGGGATCACCTTCCGCACGCTGGAGCCCCTCAACGAGCCGAACGCGAGCTGGTGGACCGCCCTCGGCGGCCAGGAGGGCTGCCACTTCGCGCCGTCGAACCAGCAGACGATCATCAAGGCCGTCGGCGCCGCGCTGGCGGCCAAGGGCCTGAGCGGCACGACGGTCAGCGCCTCCGACGAGAACAGCATCGACGACGCCTACAACAACATCCGCGCGTTCGACGCCGCGACGCTGGCCGTGATGAGCCAGATGAACACGCACACCTACGCCGGCAGCATGCGCACCAACCTGCGCGCGCTGGCGACCAGCAAAGGCAAGCGCCTCTGGCAGTCCGAGTCCGGCCCGCTGAACCAGACCCTGGCCGATGACACCGCGGCGGCGCTGTTCATGGCCGGCCGGATCATCACCGACCTGCGCGACCTGCAGGCCGAAGCCTGGGTCGACTGGCAGTCCGGCGACCCCAGCACCAACTGGGCCAGCTTCACCCTGAATGACACCCAGCAGACGTTCAGCCCGCTCAAGCGCTTCTACATGCACGCCGGCTTCAGCCGCTACATCCGCCCCGGCTCCACCTTCGTCGACATCAACGAGACCGACATGGTCGCGGCCGTCAGCCCCGACGGCCATACGTTGACGATGGTGGTCCGCAACGGCGACACCACCAGCCACGGCTTCACCTTCGACCTGACGTCGCTGCCGACGGTCGGCGCCACGGCGCAGGCGCTCCGCACCTCGAAGACCGAGAACCTCGCGGCGCTGGCAGCCGTGCCGATCCAGGGCTGGAGCTTCGTCGCCACGGTCCCCGCGTCGACGATCACGACCTTCGTCGTGCCGATGCCCTGACACCGACTGATGGAGTCGAGCCAGGCCGGCGGCAAGATCGTCTTGACCCTGGCCTGAGCGGCCACGCGGCTCAGAGCTTCGAAAAATCGGGCGGCCGCTTCTGGGCCACCGCCGTCACGGCCTCGCGCGCCTCCGGCGAGTCGAGCATGCGCATGAATCCTTCGATCTCTCCCTGGATCGCCTCGGCAAGGGCGCCCGCGAACGGCCGGCGAAGCAGTGACCGGGTCAGCATCAAGGCCTGACGGGGACGCTGGACCAGCAGCCGGGCTTGCCGCGCGGCGTGCGCCTGCACCTGGTCGTCGTCGACCGCCTCGGTGACGATTCCGGCCCGCGCCGCCTCCTCGCCGGAGATCTTCTCGCCGAAATACAGCAGCTTCGTCGCCCGCGGCAGGCCGATCGCCGCCGGCAGCAGCGCCGTCGATCCGCACTCGGGAATCAGCGCCAGGTTCAGGAACGGGAACGAGAGGCTCGCCGTCCGCCCCACGTAGACCAGGTCGCAGTGAAGCAACATCGTGGCGCCGATCCCGACCGCCATCCCGCTGACCGCCGCGATCAACGGCTTCGTCGCGCGCGAGAGCCCCGTGATGAACGCCGTCACCGCCGTGATGTCCCGATCGGCGGCCAGAAAATCGCCCAGATCGTTTCCCGCCGTGAACGTCTCGGAGCCGCCCGAGAACAGCACCGCCCGTAGCGCCGGATCCGCTTCGGCGTCGGCCAACGCCGCGGCGAGCGTCGCGTACATCGCGCGGGTGATGGCGTTCTTCTTGGCCGGCCGGTTCAGGGTGACGCGCAATACCCCGTCCTCTCTGACCACCTCGACGTCGCCGCTCATCAGCTCAGCTTGTACCAGATCTTTCGCGCGAGTCGTGCGGGCGGGCGCCCGCCCTCCGCGTAAAGCAGTAACCGATGGTGGGTCACATTGTGCCTTCCGTCGTTGACAGTCTGGGCCCTGTCGTCAGGTTCTGGGATGTTGAAGGAGGGAACGATGACGAGCACCTGGGGGGGATGGGGAAGAGGCATCGTGGGGCTGTCCGGGGTGATTCTGGGTGGTGCCGCGGCCTGCAGCGGACCGGCCTACACCGGCGCGATCGTCAGAGACCCCGTCGCCGACAGGGACGCGACCTCGGCCGACGCGCGCGCCGCGGACGCCGGGTCGACGGCGGTGAGCCCGCCGCCACCCACCACCGGCACGCCGCCGGGACCAACCGCGGACGCGGTGTCCCCGCCGCCCTGCGTGTCGTCGCCGGCGCCCGCCGGGATCTGGACAGAGGTCGCCCCGCGGGCCGGCGACAATGGCCTCGCGGTGACCGACTCATTCGGTGTCGCCGCCGACGACATCCTGTTCGCGGGGACGACCGCGCCCGGCTCGACCGGGAATCAGCTGCGCGTGGTGCGCTGGACCAAGGGATGCTGGACGCTCGAGCTGTCGTTGCCGATCGACCCGAGCGCCTCCACGGCCAGCGTTCACGGCACCGGGCCCAACGACCTCTGGGCGGCGGGCGGCGATCTCCTCTTGCACGACGACGGCACCGGCTGGCAGCCGTTTGACGACAGCTGGCGCGGCAAGATCAGCCTGACCCCACGGGACTTCGCCAACCCGCCCGGTCCGACGTTGATGCGCGTGCGCGACGTCGCCAGCAACGACGTCTGGGTCAACGAGATCGGGAACGTCATGCATTGGTCGAACGGCGCCTGGACCACGTTCAACTTCGACGACCCGGACTACCCGAACGTCCCCGCCGCGGTGGCCTACAGCTTCCGCGACATCTGGATCGATTCGCCGACCAGCGTGTGGGTCTCGGGCGCGGTCGATCAGGTCGGCAACACGATGTCGCCGGGAATCATCAAGAACTTCGACGGCACCACCTGGGGGCCAGCCATCGGCCAAGGGCTCAGCGTCGCGACGGCGATGTGGCGTTCGGGCGCCACGCTGTGGGTGGCGAACGGCCTCGAGCCCGACGGCACCAGCATCTTCCCGTTCCCGAGCGACAGCCAGAGCCCGTTTCCGCCCCCGATCACCGGCTTCTCGATCACGGGCAAGCAGCTCTCGTTCATCACCCTGTGGGGCCGCGGCGCCGGCGACATCTGGGCCGGCGGCAACGACGTCGCCCACTTCGACGGAGCGACCTGGAGCCTCGACCCCACCGCGCCGGACGCCGCGCGCGCCGGCGACGGCACCACGACGTTCACCTTCGTGGGCGGCGAGCCCGACTCCACCTGGCTGGTGACGCCCGGCCCGCGCTTCTTTCGCAAGCCGGCCACGGCGCCGTAGCGAGAGCGCTCACATCGTGGTCGTCCAGGTCGTCTGGCACGTGCTCATCGCGGCGGAGAGCTCGGCCGGATCGTAGTAGCACTGCTCTTCGTGGGTGCTGTCGCTGGCGTTGGGCTGGCAGCACCCGAGAAGGCCGGCGGTCGGGCAGCCGGTTCCGGAGGCGCCGTTCTGCAGGTTCGCGCAGTCCTGCTGCGCAGAGGCCACACCCGCCGGCTGCACCTGCAACTGGGAGCAGAACTCGCCGGAGACGTAGCACGAGAAGGTCACGACCGAACCACCGTCGGTGCCGCCGGCGTTTCCCGTCATCCCGCCGGAGCTGGTCCCCGCGTCGCCGCCGCTGAACGAGGTGCAGCCGCCGATCGCCAGCGCCAACAGAAGGACCTGGACCAGTCTGGCTATCGTCTCACCCATCTCGGGACGACTTTCGCTACCTTACGATCGGCGATCAAGGGGTGTCACCCATCGACCGATGACCCCGTCACACGGCGTGACACGGCGAGGACGACTCTGTGTGATCTTGATCGTCGTCCTTCCGGCCTGCGCCGACGCGAGCGGATCGCCGCCGACCTCCCCACCCAGCCGGCAGGCGTCGGCCAAGACGGGCCACCTGTCCGACGGACGCAACGAGATCGCCGGGACCTGGTACGTGAACCGCGACGGGGAACGGCTGACCCTGACCCTCACGTGGGATTCGGGCACCGGAGCGCTGGCCGGGACCAGTCTGTCGGAGGCGGCTGGCGCGACCCCGAACGCGGTCACCGAAGCCGCCGTGGACGCAAGCGGCGTCTTGCGATTCCGGGTCGTCGAGTCCAGCGGCGCCGTCGACCACCAGGTTCAAACTGCCGACGGGGTGTTGGGCGGGCGCTACGCGGTCTCCGCGAGCGGCGCGCCCAGCCAGCCCGGCGACTATGTCGGCCGGATCACGGGCTGGCGCAGCGAGACCTTCGAGAACGAGGCACGCGTGTGGGACATCTCTCTCGATGGGCACACCCAAGCGGTGCTCAGGGTCGATCGGGCGTCTTCGGGAGGCACCACCTTCATCGGGACGCTCAAGCCCTACGCACTCGACGGTCAGCTCGACGAGCAGCCGTCGGAGGACGTGTCCGTTCAACAGTGGGACGGTCAGAACCTCTCTTTCACCCGACCGGCGGCACCGGGAGCGCCGACTTATACAGGCGTCGCCTCGGGACGAGTGGTGTCAGGCACCGTCTCGGGCGACGGCGGCGCGCCGGTCGCGTGGAGCGGCACGCGCGTCGAGGTGCTCACGCACGGCCTGGGCGCCAAATCGGCGCCAGAGGTGGCCGACTGGCAGACCCGCACCCGGGCTCGCCTCGGGCTGCTCGCGTTCGGTGGCAACCCGCGCCCGGCGACGATGCAAGTGTCGACGCTTGGTCTCGACGATCCCATCCCGGTCGACGGCGCCATACCGGACCGCGACGACGACATGTCGAGCTGGCCCCAGGCCTACGAGCTGTACGAGCTCTCGTTCAACAGTTCGGTTCCGAGCCCGTGGGGCGGCCAGGCCTTGACCCGCCAGGCACACGGCTACCTCGCCGTTCCGACGACGCCGGCCCCCGCGGGCGGCTACCCGGTGGCCGTGGCCATGAACGGCCACGGTGGCAGCGCCTACGACGTGTTCGATCCGCAGGGCCTCTACTGGTACGGCGACTCATTCGCCCGGCGCGGGTTCGTGGTGGCCGCGGTCGACATCGGACACCGCCCCCTGGCCGATCGCGCAACGATCTACAGCGACTACCAGGACGGAGACGACCCCGGCACCGGCAACGGAACCCATCCCGCGATCGAAGAAGCGGGGATGAGCTCAGACTGGGAAGAAGACGGCGAGCGCGCCTGGGACGTGATGCGCGCGCTCGACTACGCGCTCGGTCGCTCCGACGTGAACCCGAAGAATGTCGTCGCCGTGGGACTCTCGATGGGCGGCGAGATCACCGACTGGGTCGCCGCCATGGATCCCCGCATCGGCGTGGCCTTCGCGACCGGTAACCCCTCCGACCTCGCCGTCATGCGCCTGCACGGCAACCACCCCTGCTGGAACTGGCAACGCGGCGACGCCCGCGACTACTACGACCCCGGCGACCTGAACGCCCTCGTCGCCGCGCGCGTCCTCATGCGTGAGACAGGCCGCGTGGACTACACCTACTCCAACGCCGCCGCCCCCTTCGCGACCGCGAAGGAGGTGGTCCGCCGCGCCCAACCCGCCTTCACCGCCGCCGGCGGCCAACTCATCCACTACCTCCACTTCGACGCGCACGCGTTCCACGTCGGGGAGTTCTGCCCGGCCCAAGATGCGGACGACGGGGTCACCGTCCCGACGCTGCAAGCGCCGGAGGCGGCGGATCCCTGGTCGACGACGTGGGCGTCGGACGCCGGCACCCGCATGGCCGCACCGTCGGTCTTCGCGTTCGTGCCGGGGATGGCCGCCCCGTGAACTATCGGTTCAACCAGAAGTCCGCTTGGCGCGGACGATGGGGTGGCTCACACGATCTGCAGACGGCGAAATACTCGAACCTTGATCAGATCCAGGAGGAGACAGAAGGCAACCGTCAGCGCGAGAAGGATTGCCACCAGGGCAAGGGGCAACGGCTTCATGAGGATCCCACGGGTGGCGAGGGTCCCGATGACGAGCAGATCGGCAACCGAGGCAGCCATCAGCCAGGTGCTCGGACGCGAGCTCCAGAGATGCCGCCGCTCGCGGACGGAGTACAGGATGGCTTGCCCGCTGAAAATGAGCGTCACGATCGATAGCGTTTGCAACTCTCGAAGGTCAAGGCCCAGGCGATATTTTCCGACGGCCAGGACGCCTGTGCAAAACGCCAGATCGCAGCCCCCGAGGCAGATACCGCCGACGGTCAAATGTCCGACGTTCCAGACGCTGGGCTTCGTGGAGATATGTACGTTGTCCGTCGTCGCGAGCATCGATAGGAAGTCTCCCGTGATCATCGAGATCACCAACAGCAACGGGGTGAGGACGGCGTGTCCGGTCATGAGAATCCCGGCCAGCAGAAAGAGCGCCCCCAGGAATTTATGCGTCACGGACTTGAGAACGTAGGTCAGGATGCGCTGGAAGATGGTCCGTCCCTCTTTGACCGACGCGACGATTCCACCTAGGCCCGGCTCGGTCAGGACGATTCCAGCCGCAGACTTGGCAACGTCCGTGGCCGTCGAGACAGCGATCCCCATTTGGGCTTGCCGGAGCGCGGGGGCGTCGTTGGCTCCGTCACCACACATTCCGACGGTGTGACCGGTTTTCTGAAACTCCTGGACCAGGTGGTACTTGTCCTCGGGAAGGACGCCGGCGAAGACGCTGAAGCTGTCCGGCCGTAGCCCTGCCGGAATCGTTCCAGAGGGGCAGACCGCTCCGTCCAAGCCGACCGCATGGGCGACGATGCCCGCCGTGACCGGCGCATCGCCGGTCACCATGACTGTACGAACCCCCAAGGTCTTAAGCTGCGTGATCAGCCCGGCTGAATCGGCGCGCGGCGGATCGCTGAGCGCGATAAGGCCTGCCAGACGCATCGACTTCTCGGGCCCCGCCGCCAGAGCCAGGACCCGGTATCCCTTCGTTTCCAACTCGCCGGCGACGCTCGCCGCATCGCGATCAGCCAGCGCGAGGCCCTGCACGACGCTGAAAGCTCCTTTGACGATTCGCCATCGAACGCCATCCGCGCCCGTCGCCTCCGCCTCGGACCTCTTGCTCGCCGGATCAAACGGGGCAAACCGGATCAGCTTCGGCAGATCGGCGGCGTTTTGGCGGGACGCTGCCGAGCGGATCGCCGCATCCACCGAATCCTGCCCGCCGTCAGAGCTCGCCAGCGCGGCGAGCCCGAGAACGCGCGCCTCGGCCGAGCCATCCAGCGCCCGGACGACCGTGACCGTCAACGCGTTCTGCGTCAGAGTCCCGGTCTTGTCGACACAGAGCACATCCATGGTCGCCGCCTCATCGACGGCCGAGAGGCGGGTCGGAAGGATCCCCTGCTTGGCCAGCACCTTCGCGCCGATCGCGGCGGCAAGAGTGAACGTCGCCGGCAGCGCGACGGGAACCGAAGAAAGAACCGCCGTGAGGAGCAGCGGGACCATCTCCCGCAGCGGCATCGCGTGTAACAAGGCGTAGGACGCCAGCAACACGATGACCCCGCTGTTGAAGATGGCGAGGTTGCGGACCACCTTGAACACGACTTTTTGTTGAGTGCTCGTGACGTGAGCGGTGCGAACAAGCTCGGCGGTCCGTCCAAACTTCGTCCGGATGCCCGTGGCACTGACCTCCGCCACCGCTTCGCCGCGGCGCACGAGCGCCCCTGCATACGTCGGCAGGCCCGGCACGCCTTCGATCGGCACGGACTCGCCGGTGAGCATCGACTGATCGATCAAGACGGAGCCCTCCAGGAGGTGCACGTCGGCTGCGACAACGCCACCGAGCGAGAGCTTGACGATGTCGCCGACCACCAGCTCGGCGGCGGGGACAGTCCTCCAGACGCCGTCCCGACGGACGGAGGCCGTCAGCGCGAGCCGTGACTTGAGGGCCGCCAGCGTAGCTTGCGCGTGGCTCTGCTGTAGAAAGCCGAGGACGGCGTTGAATATCAGGAGGACCGCAATGACCGTGGCTTCGACGTAGTCGCGGAGAACGAGCTCGATGATGATGACGACCTCGAGCATCCATGGAACAGGCGCCCAGAATTTTCCCAGGGCGCTGCGGATCGGATGGACAGACGCGTCCGGCATTGAGTTCGGCCCGAGCTCCCGCAACCGGCGGCCGGCTTCCTCGCTGGACAGGCCAGACTTGGCCGGCGACGAGACGGGCAGGGGATCGACGCGGGGCATCGGATCACGCAGACGCAAGCGTATTTACCGCGGGATCGCGCGGGCAAACGAAACGTCGACGCCCAGGGGAGCTTCTCGATATTCCTTGATGGCGCTCGACACCAGCAAGGCCACAGCGATTGCGGCGCAGACGATGAGGATGCCGCCTGTGCGCGAGTCGTGAAGCGCGTAGGCCAGCCCGCCGCCGATCGCAACGATCGCGCAGAACAGGAGCGCCGGGAACGAACTTCTCCTGTTCACAGTGGTCCGAAGCTAGTCACCGCCCCTCGAAGGGGAAGTCGCCTCAACGGGCTGTCCTGCAATCGAAGGCTCAGCCGCGTCGGGCGGGGGAGCCGAGCTTCGCCAGCCCGCCTCAGCGATGAATGGCGGGTAGCAACAGCGCGCCCGCCGCGAGCGGCGTTCCCACCGGAACCTCTCCGAGCGGCGTGAGGAAGTCTCCGGCCGTCCGCTGGAAGGCCAGCAGGACAGGCGCGCCACCGTTCACCCCCTGCAGCAACACGAGTCCCTGTGCCATGTCGAGGTCGAAGACAGACTCGCCCGGCAGGCTGGCGGCGGCGCCGGT
>CAZTZM010000085.1:0-10314 GCA_964618005.1 uncultured Myxococcales bacterium | reverse complement strand
TGAACGGTCGGGTCGCGCGGCAGGCCCCGACGGTCCGTCGGCGGGCTCGATGCGGACATGGCGCGCGCGTGGATCGATCTCGGCCGCCGACCGCGCGAAGTCCTCCGCGGCACCGGGCGCGATCTCGAACAGCGTCTCGTGCGGCCCGATCCGGATCGCGCCCACGTCGTGGCGCGTGACGCCGCCGCGGCGGCAGATGAGCGGCAGCAACCAGCGCGGATCGGCGTTGTCCTTGGCGCCCAGGTTCACGCGGAACACGGTGCCGCCGCGCGCCGACCCGCGCGGTCCCGGCGCCCGCTCGACCGGCGGCGTCAGCGGCGACACCGGCTCACCCACCGGCATCCGCGCCAGCTCCCGCGCCAGCAGCCGGCGCGCCAGCTCGCTCGCCTCCAGCTGGCCGTCGAAGCGCCGCAAGAGCTCGTCGACGGCCGGCTCGACCGGCGCCTCGTCCTCCACCAGGGTGCGGAGCAGGCGCTCGCGCGCCGCCGCCGCGATCGAGTCCGCCGAGGGAACTGGGGTCCAGACCGGCTTGACGTGCGCGCTCTCCAGCAGCCGCTCGGCCTTGCGCCGCTCGGACAGCGTGGCCAGCACGACCGCCGTCCCCTTGCGCCCCGCCCGGCCGGTCCGCCCGCTGCGGTGGGTGAGCGACTCGGCGTTCAGCGGCAGGTCGGCGTGGACGATCAGATCGATGTCGGGCAGGTGCAATCCGCGCGCGGCCACGTTGGTGGCCACCAGCAGCTGCACGTCACCCCGCCGCAGCTGTTCCAGCGCGCGGTCGCGCTCGGCCTGCGCGCGGTCGCCCGAGATCGCCGTCGCCGAAAACCCGCGCGCCGCCAGCGCCCCGTGCAGCTCGCCGACCGCATCGCGCCGGGTGCAAAAGACGATCGCGCGCGCGTCGCCCGCCGCCCGCAGCACGTTGACCACCGCGCCCAGCCGGTCGCCGCCGGCGATCAGGTGCGCGACGTACGTGATGTCGCCGTGCGCGGCTCCGCGCACCGCCCCGCCCGCGCCGTCCGTCCCGCGGCGCGTATCGACGGTCACCGCGTCCTGCTGGTACTTGCGGGCCAGGGTGCGGATCTCGGGCGGCATCGTGGCCGACAGCAGCAACGTCCGGCGCGCCACCGGCGCCGCCTTGAGAATCGTCTCCAGATCCTCGCGAAAGCCGAGGTCCAGCATCTCGTCGGCCTCGTCGAGGACCAGCCCCTTCAACTCGCCCAGCACCAGACGCTCGCGGCGCAGCAGATCGACCAGACGCCCGGGCGTGCCGATCGCGATCTCCACGCCGCGCTCGAGCGCCTTCAGGTCGCCGCCCACCGGCGTGCCGCCCGTGAATGCCGCCAGCCGCCAGCCGGTCCCGTGCAGCAGCCAGGTCAGCTCGGTCCGCACCTGCGCCGCCAGCTCGCGCGTGGGCACGACGACCAGCGCGACCGGCGTGGCCCCGCGCCCGCGGGCCGGCGTCGCCGCGGCCAGCAGCGTCTCGGCCAGCGCGCCCCCGAACGCGACCGTCTTCCCCGAGCCCGTCTCGGACGAGACCAGCAGGTCGCGCTCCAGCAGCGCGGGATCGAGGACGGCGGCCTGGACCGGGGTGGCGGTCTCGTAGCCACGCGCGGCCAGCGCCTGTTGGAGAACGGACTGTAGAGGCAGGTCGACGAAGTTCACGAAGGCGCGAGGTCTACTCCACATTCACCTTCGCGGGCAAACCGAGAGCAGAAATCGCCACGACGCCGGGGGCGCCGGGAAGATGGCGCCCTGGCGTCCTGGCGATTGATTCCTAGGGCGCGGGCGGCGCGGCGCCCGAAGTGGCGTGCCACTGGCCCCGCCCCTCCAGCTCGCCCAGCTCCTCGATCAGCTTGGCGCTGAAGGCTTCCAGGTCGTCGGGCTGACGGCTGGTGATCCAGTTGCCGTCGACGACGACCTGCTGGTCGCGCACCGTGGCGCCGGCCTGGCGCAGATCGTCCTGCACCGTCTTCCAGGCCGTCAACGTCCGGCCGCGTTGCAGCTCGGCGCTGAGCAGCAGCTGCGGCCCGTGGCAGACGGCCGCCAGCGGACGCCGGGTGGCGTCGAAGGCCCGCACGAACTCGAGGAACCGCTGGTCGGCGCGCAGGTGATCGGGCGAGTACCCGCCCGGAATCAGCAGCCCCTCGTACTCGTTGACGTCGGCGTCCTCGATCCCCAGATCGGCGACGGCCGATTCCTTACCCTTCTTCCCGCGCAGCATCTCGCCGGCGCGGGTGCCGATGACCTCCACGGCGTAGCCCGCGGCGCGCAGCCGGTCGACGGGGATTCGAAACTCGGAGTCCTCGAAGTCGCCCGCCAGCAGGCAGGCAATTGTTCCGCGTGTGGAGCCCTCTCTGGAGCCAGTTTGCGCCATCTCGCCCTCCTTCCGCTCCAAGGTGGCGTCGTTAGGGGCGAAGGCAAACTCAGCGGCGGTGGGTCTTTGGCCGAGCTACGCGCGCGGCGGGCTGTGGCTACATTCTCGGGCGGTGCCGGTCCTGAGCCACGAAGCCAAGTTCCTGGCCAATCCGTTCGCGCTCTCCCCCTGGTCCAAGACCAGCGAGGGCAAGCGCCGCCTGCGCGTGGTGGTGGAGACGGGCCGCGGCGGTCGCAACCAGCTGGCGTTCGACCCGGGCCTGGGCACCTTTCGCCTGGAGAACGTGCTGCCGGAGGGGCTGAGCTTCCCCTACGACCTGGGATTCGTCCCCTCGACGCGCGCCGATGACGGCGGGCCGCTGGGCGTCGTGGTGCTGATGGACGAGCCGGCCGTGACCGGCGTGGTGGTCGAGTGCCAGCCCATCGGCGTCGTCCAGGGCGAGCGGCACAGAGGCAAGAAGTGGGTCCGGGACGATCGCCTGGTGGCGGTGGCCATCCCCAGCCACCGATTCGGCGACCTCCAGCACATCGATGATCTGGCGCCCGGCGTGCTGGGCGAGCTGGACCGGTTCTTCGTCGCCGCGCACGCCGCCGGCGACGCGCGCTTCCGCGTGGTGGGCAGCAAAGGTCCCGGCAAGTCCTGGCGGGTGATAGAGCGCGCCGCGCGCAGCTGGCGCAAGAGGTCCGACTGACGGCCGCCGCGGCAGCGGCCGGACCTTCCTGGAGTATTCTCCCCCGGAGGCATGGACCTGCACGGGGTGAACCCGCAGGCGGCGGTGGCCGCCATCAACGCGCGCGCGGCGCGCTTCAAGGCGGGCGACCGCACGCCCGACGGACGCAAGCTGGCGCTGGTGATCGAAGGCGGCGCGCTGCGCGGCGTCTGTTCGGCGGGCGGCGTGGTCGCGCTGGAGCACCTGGGGATGACGGACGTCTTCGATCAGGTCTACGGCACGTCGGCGGGGGTGATGAACGCCAGCTACTTCGTCGCCGGCCAGGCCAGCCTGGGCATCCGCATTTACTACGAGGACATGAACCGCCGGGAGATCGTGAACCCCTGGCGGTTCTGGAACATCCTGGACCTGGATCGCCTGTTCGCGCAGGCGATCCTCGGCAGCAAGCGGCTGCAGCTGGACGCGGTGCTGGCGGCGCGCTCGCGGCTGTACATCGCGGCGCTGGACGCCGAAGCCGCCACCGGTCGGCTGTTCGACGCGCAGGCGCTGGGAACGCCCGAGCGGCTGCTGGAGGCGCTGCGGGCGGCCACCGCCGTCCCCTTGCTCTACAACAAGCCGACGACGGTGGACGGACACCGTTGCCTGGACGCGGGCGTGGTGAACGCCTTCCCGGTCGCCGACGCGGTCGCCGCGGGGTGCACCGACATCCTGGTCATGTTGACCCGGCCGCTCGGCTATCGCCGGCCGATGGCGGGCCGTCTCACCCGCTGGCTGTTCGGCGCGCTCTGCGCGCGCGGCAACACCAAGCTGACGCGCGCCTACGCCCTCCGGCACGAGCAGGACGCCGCCCAGCGCAACCTGGCCTTCGGCCGCGCGCCGGTTCCCGCCGGCGTGAACATCGCCACCATCTGCACCAACGACGATGAGGCCGTGCAACGGATGACCACCGACCGCGCGCTGCTGCAAGCCGGGGCCCTCGCCTTCGGCCGCAAGACGTTGCGGGCGCTGGGCGCCGATCCCGCCGGTTGGGCCCTGGCATGAGCAGCGCCGCACCGACCGACGAGCCCGGCCGCGGCGCCGCGGCCATCCCCACCGCGCCCGCCACCTCGCTGCGCGCCTACCTGGCGATCGTGGCGGTGGGCGCGTTCGCCACCACGTTCGCCCAGCAGCGCGTCACGCTGGGCAACTACCCGATCCTCTTTCACCTGAAGGACCGCCTGCACTTCACCAAGGAGCAGGTCAGCGAGTTCTTCATGTGGGCCACCTTCGCCTGGAACCTGAAGCCGCTGGCGGGCGTGCTGACCGACGCCTTCCCCATCCGCGGCTCGCGCCGGCGCGTCTACATGATCCTGGGCGGCCTGCTGGCCGGCGGGTGCTGGGGGGCGCTGGACGTGGTGCGGGACAGCTACCCGGCGTTTCTCGCCACGTCGATCCTGCTCAACGCCGGCCTGGTGCTGGCCAGCACGGCGATGGGCGGCCTGCAGGTCGAGGCGGGCCAGATCTTCGGGCTGTCGGGGCGCGTGTCGTCGCTGCGGCAGATCGTCATGTCGATCGCTCAGATCGTCGGGCCGCTCATCGGCGGATGGCTGGCCCGGCACGCCTTCGGTTACACCGCCGGCATCGGGGCGTTCGTCATGCTGTCGCTGGCGGGGTTCGCGCTGGTGGGGTTCCACGAGACCCCGCTGCCGCGCCCGCCGCCCCTGACCGAGCGCGATCTGACGGCGCCCCGCTATCGCCCGACACCCACGATCTGGATCGGGATCGCGGTCATCGCGACGGCGGCCACGATCAGCGTGCTCATCCGCGGGATGCTGAACGTCGGGTTTTCGCTCTACGCGCTGCTGGCGATCTTCCTCATGGTGCTGGGGCTGGCGGTGGCGCGGGTGCGGAACCCGGTGCTGTTCCAGGCGCAGAAGCAGCTCTCGCAGATCCTCCGCTCGCGCACGCTCTGGCTGGCGGTGGGGATGCTGTTCCTCGTCTACGTCGTCCCCGGCCTCAACACGGCGCTCACCTACCGGCAGACCGACGAGCTGCACTTCAGCAAGGACTTCATCGGCCGGCTGGCCAGCCTGGAGGGAGCCACGGGCGTCGTCTTCGCGCTCCTCTACGCCGTCATCTGCGCCCGCTTCAACCTGCGGACGCTGATCATCTTCTCCATCATCGCGAACGCGGCCGGGACGCTGCTGTTCCTGGGATACGACGCCTCGACCGCCTACGCGGTCCACCTGGCCAGCGGCGCCATCGGCGTGATGTCCGAGCTGGCGCTGATGGACCTGGCGGTCCGCTCGACGCCGCCCGGGTGCGAGGCGCTGGGCTTCGCGCTGATGATGAGCGTGCGGAACTTCGGCATCGCCATGAGTGACGTCGTCGGCTCCAAGCTGATGGACCAGGCGCACCTGAGCTTCAACACGCTGGTGGTGGTGAACGCCGCGACCACCGCCGCCGTCTTGCTGTTCGTGCCCGCGCTTCCCAAGGCGCTGGTGCTGCGCAAGGAGGGCGAAGCCCGCCGGGGCTGATCCCTTTCAGAGCGATCACTACACCCGCCGCGGAGCGGCTGACCACAGGTTTCCGGGACGATCCCGAGGAGGACCGGCCCCATGAGCAAACCGTCCCGCCCGACGCGCGAGCACGCCCGACTGGAAGAGGTCCGCAGTCAAAAGGTCCCCTGGAAGAAGTGGGGTCCCTACCTGAGCGAGCGGCAGTGGGGGAGCGTGCGCGAGAACGAGAACCCCAACGTCGAGGCCTGGAACGACTTCACGCATGACCAGGCGCGCTCGCGCGCCTACCACAGCGGCGAGGACGGCATCGCCGGCTTCTGCGACGAGAACATGCTGCTCTGCTTCGCGCTCGGGCTGTGGAACGGCCGCGACCCGATCATGAAGGAGCGCCTGTTCGGGCTCACCAACAGCGAGGGGAACCACGGCGAGGACGTGAAGGAGTATTACTTCTACCTCGACAGCACCCCCACCCACGCCTACGCGAAGATGCTCTACAAGTATCCGCAGGCGGCCTACCCCTACGACGACCTGGTGGCCACGAACGGCCGCCGCTCGCGCACCGAGTTCGAGTACGAGCTGCTGGACACGGGCATCTTCGATCAGGATCGCTACTGGGACGTGTTCGTCGAGTTCGCCAAGGCGGCGCCCGAGGACATCTTCATCAAGATCACGGCGGTCAACCGGTCGTCGGCGGCGGCCACGCTGCACGTCCTGCCGCAGCTCTGGTTCCGCAACACCTGGTGGGTCGACGAGCAGGCGCCCCGCCCGGCGCTGGCGGCCGGCCAGCACCCGCAGTGCGCCGTCATCGAGGCCCGTCACACGACGCTGGGCGAGCGATTCCTCTACTGCGAAGGCGCGGTCGATCTGCTGTTCGCGGACAACGAGACCAACCGCTACCGGCTGTGGGGCCAGCCCAACCCGACGATGTACCAGAAGGACGGGATCAACGACTACATCGTCCAGGGGCGAGAGAACGGCATCAACCCGGAACGGCGCGGGACCAAGTCGGCCGCGCACGCCTTCCTCAACGTCGGCCCCGGGCAGAGCGCCAGCGTGCGCCTGCGGCTGACTGACCGGTCCCCCGCTATGCTGCCCGAGCCGTTCGCCGACGCCGATCAAACCTTCGCCGACCGCCTGCGCGAGGCGGACGAGTTCTACGCGGCGATCACGCCGGCCTCGCTGAGCGCCGACGCCGCCGCCGTGATCCGGCAGGGCTACTCGGGCCTGCTGTGGACCAAGCAGGCCTACGTCTACGACGTGGAGCACTGGCTGAACGAGCGCGGCATCCACCGCGACTCGGCGACCAGCAGCCGCAACCAGCACTGGTTCCACATGTTCAGCGCCGACATCATCTCGATGCCCGACAAGTGGGAGTACCCCTGGTTCGCCGCCTGGGATCTGGCCTTTCACGCGGTGTCGCTGGCGTTCGTCGACCCGGACTTCGCGCGCGAGCAGCTCGGGTTGATGCTGCTCGATCGCTACCAGCACCCCAACGGCCAGCTTCCCGCCTACGAGTGGAACTTCGACGACGTGAACCCGCCCGTCCACGCCTGGGCGGCGCTGTTCAACTACCGCTTGAACCGGGACAGCCTGGGCGATCAGGCCATCCCGTTCCTGAAGCAAACGTTCAACATGCTGGTCGCCAACTTCACCTGGTGGCTGAACCGCAAGGACCGCGACGGCCGCAACCTCTTCGAAGGCGGCTTCCTGGGCCTCGACAACATCGGCGTCTTCGATCGCAGCTCGCCGCTGCCGACCGGCGGCTACCTGGAGCAGGCCGACGGCACGGCCTGGATGGCGTTCTACGCGCAGAACATGCTGGACATCGCGCTGGAGCTGGCGCTGGTCGATCCGACCTACGAAGAGCTGGCGATCAAGTTCTACAAGCACGTCATCACCATCGCCGCCGCCACCAACCGCACCGGGACGCACGACTCCCTGTGGGACGACGAGGACGGCTTCTTCTACGACGTGCTGCGCGTCCCCGGGCAGTTCACGACCCGGCTCAAGGTGCGATCGATCGTGGGCCTGCTGCCCCTGTGCGCGGTCTCGGTCTATCGCCCCGAGGTGGTGGCGCGCCTGCCGCGCTTCATGGAGCGCGTGAAGTGGTTCAACGAGAACCGCCCCGAGCTGTTCACCAACCTCAGCCAACCGGCGCGCCCGGGCGTGGCCGGCCGCTTCATGCTGTCGCTGCTCGACGAGGAGAAGCTGCGGCGGGTGCTGGCCAAGATGCTGGACCCGGCGGAGTTCCTGGGCGACCACGGCATCCGCTCGCTGTCGCGCTATCACCTCGACCACCCGTACATCTTCTGGGCGGGGCAGCAGCAGTTCCGCGTCGGTTACCTGCCGGCCGAGTCCGACAGCGGGATGTTCGGCGGCAACTCGAACTGGCGCGGGCCGATCTGGGCGCCCATGAACGCGCTGCTGATCCGCGCGCTGGTCTCGATGTACGGCTACTACGGCGACGCGTTCAAGGTCGAGTGCCCGACCGGTTCGGGCGTCTACCTGACGCTGTTCCAGGTCGCGCAGGAGCTGTCGAACCGACTGGCGGCGCTGTTCCTGCGCGACGCGCAGGGGCGCCGCCCGGTCTACGGCGGCACGCGCAAGTTCCAGGAGGATCCCCACTGGCGCGACCTGATCCTGTTCAGCGAGTACTTCCACGGCGACAACGGCGCCGGGCTGGGCGCCAGCCACCAGACGGGCTGGACGGCCGTCATCCCCGCGCTGATGGACCTGTTCGCGCGGCTGACACCCGAGATGCTGCTCGACGCGGAGAGCACGCTGGCGGATCTGGGACGCGCCCGCGGCCTCGAGGCGCCGGGGGCGTCTCCCTGATCGGAGGCACTGGCCGTGAGCAACCCGTCGATCTACCAGCTGAACACGCGCGTCCTGCTGCAAGAGCGCGGCGTCGCCCTGGGACGTCCGGCGACGCTGGACGACTTCGAGGACCACTTCCTCGACGACATCGCGGAGAAGGGGTTCGAGTGGGTCTGGCTGCTGGGAATCTGGCAGACCGGGCCGGCCGCGCGCGCCATCTCGCGCTCGAACCCCAGGCTGGTCGAGGCGTGCAAGCGCGTGCTCCCCGACCTCCGCGCCGACGACATCTGCGGCTCGCCGTTCGCGATCGTCTCGTACCAGACGAACCGTGACTTCGGCGGCGACCCGGCGCTGGCCAGCTTTCGCCAGCGGCTGGCGCGCCGGGGGATCAAGCTGCTGCTCGACTTCGTCCCCAACCACACCGCGCCCGATCATCCCTGGGTGGTGCAGCACCCCGAGTACTACATCCACGGCAGCGAGGACGACCTGGCGCGCCAGCCGCAGAACTACGCGCGCGTGAAGGGGGCGCGCGTCCCGACCGTCCTGGCCTACGGACGCGACCCCTACTTCGACGGCTGGCCCGACACCTTCCAGCTCAACTATCGCCACGCCGGCTTTCGGGAGGCCCGCATCGCGGAGCTCGGCTCGATCGCCGACCGCTGCGACGGCGTCCGCTGCGACATGGCGATGCTGCTGGAGCCGGAGATCATCCAGCGGACCTGGGGCGACCGCTCGCTGCCGGCCGATGGCTCGCCGCCCAAGGACAACCCGTTCTGGCGCGAGGCGATCCCGATCATCAAGCGGCGGCACGACCCGTTCCTGTTCCTGGCCGAGGTCTACTGGGACATGGAGTGGTCGCTGCAACAGGCCGGGTTCAACTACACCTATGACAAGCGACTCTACGATCGCTTGGTCGCCAAGGTCGCCACGCCCGTGCGCGAGCACCTGTGCGCCGACCCGGCGTTTCAGGATCGATCGATGCGCTTCCTGGAGAACCACGACGAGCCGCGAGCGGCGGCCACGTTCCCCGCGCCGGTGCACAAGGCAGCGGCGGTGGTGGCGCTGCTGGCGCGCGGCATGCGTTTCGTCCACGAAGGGCAGCTGGAGGGACGCCAGGTCCACGTGTCGATGCACCTCGGCCGGCGCCCGGCGGAGCCGCTCGATCAGGACCTGCGCGCGTTCTACGCGCGGCTGCTCGCCTGCCTGAAGCGCCCCGAGGTGCGTGACGGCGAGTGGCGACTCTGGAACTGTCGCCCCGCCTGGGCGGGCAACCCGACGCACACGCAATTCATCGTGTCGTCGTGGCAGTCCGGCGACGATCGCCTGTTGACCGTCGTGAACTACGGTCCGACGCAGGGCCAGTGCTACGTCACGGTCGGCCTCCCCGGTCTGGCCGGCCGGAGCTTCGAGTTGCGCGACCTGCTCGGCGACGCCGTCTACCAGCGCGAAGGCGACGGCCTCACCGGCAACGGCCTCTACCTCGACCTCCCCGCCTGGGGCCACCAGGTCTTCTCCCTGAGCGCCCGCTGAGGCTACGCCGGGCGCGGCTTGAGGCTGCGGCCGGCGATGATCGGGCTCACGACGAACCCTGGCCGCTGGCGCGCCGGCGCGCGCGCCGGCCCCTGGATCGCCAGGCAACGCCCGTCGACCAGCGACGGCACGCGCCGCAACGCCTCCCGCGCCGCCGCCAGGCCGACGAAGAGCGGCAGATCGGTCGGCTGGAGGTTGCGCGCCAGCCAGTCGATCGGATCCGGCGCCTCGATCCAGTCCATCTCCTGCTTTCCGGCGAACAGCGCCCGCACCGGGTCCAGCGTTGGGGCCACCGTGGCCATCCGCTTGCCGCGCGAGAACCGCGGCCCGAGCTGCGCGGCCAGCGCCAGGTCGCCGCGGTCGCGCGCCACCATGTCCTCACGGCGCGCGATCACCACCCCGCGCGCGAACAGCGCCACCTCGCCCCC
>CAZTZM010000084.1:0-38896 GCA_964618005.1 uncultured Myxococcales bacterium | reverse complement strand
GATGCTGTACTTCCCCTGAAAGCCGAGCAGCAGGCACTGGTAGTAGATCCGCAGCGCGTCCGCCCGCCGGGGATCCCGCCGCAGATCCTGCAGGCGGGTGAAGAACCCCTCGCCCGCCAGCGTCTCGTTGAAGATCACCAGCTGCAGCGGCCGCCCCATCCAGTAGCCGCGCAGCGGCTCGGGCTTGCCCATCGCGATCTCGTCGGCCAGCGCCACGACGGCGTAGGCGATGTCGTCAGCGTCCCGGCTGGAGCTGGCGGTCTCGCGCACGCGCGCCCGCATCGATTCGATGAACCCGCGCAGGCGATCGTGAATGAGCTCGGGCGAGATCGACGGGCTGTCGATCTCTCGCAGCTGGCTGAGCGCGATGAAGCACTCCGATGTCGACTCGTTGATCTTGTCCATCCCCTCGATACTCCTCGGTCCTGGCTCTCGGCCCTCGCTGTCGGTCCCCGCTAGCTCGGCCGCGGCACGGCCAGAAGCTCCAGCTTCACGTGCGCCGGGTCGAACGGCGGCGGAAGGTAGATGGCGGCCACCTTCTCCTGCAGGATGGTGCGCCAGTAGTCGTTCTGCAGGTTGAGCTGGAAGTAGGTGACGCCGGCCCGCACGGGGATCTCGACCGGCGGGCGGTGCGTCGCCTGGATGGCGACGCCCGGCGTGGCCGCCGACCGCAGCACCTGGGCCAGCTGCGTCTGCGAGGCGATCTTGCACAGCCCGGGCAGCCGCTGGAGCAGCTGGTCCTCCGGCAGCTCCGAGCGCACGGCCAGCACGTAGTGGGTGGCCTTGAGCAGGCGATCCTCGTCCAGCCGCGCGACGTAGACGGACTGGTTCAGCTCCAGCGGGACGGAGATGTACGTCTCACGGATCGTGCGCAGCAGCGCGGTCACGCGCGCGAACAGCTCCTCGAACGTCCCGCGCAGGTCGGTGTGCGCGAACACCGGCAGCTTCCAGGGCTCGATGTCCGACGAGAACGTCGCCAGCTGCCCGACCACCTGGATCAGGCACAGGTAGAGCTGCGTCGGGCTGACCTCGCCGTTCGACCCGGCGAACGCCAGCAGCGGGATCGCGCCGTTGATGGCGCTCAACTGCAGGAAGCGCGTCACGTCGGCGGCGTTGAACTCGATCGACGCCCCGTCGCGCTGGCGCCGATCACCGGACAGCTGGCGCTGCTTGGAGACCATCACTGACAACAGCCGGCGGATGCCGGCCATCAGGAACGCCGAGCTGTCGACCCGCAGGGCCGGCGGGATGTACGCCTCGTTCGGGATCAGCGCGCCCGTTCCGTCGCGCACGATCTCGGCGATCTTGATCGTCTCGAAGTCGTCGCGCCCCTCGTCGCCGAACAGGACGACGGTGTTGCGGTGCGCGAAGGACATCTCCAGATCGGCGGCGTTGCCGGTCAGGTCGGCCACCGAACGGGTGGCGGCGCGAAACCGCGCCCGCGCTTTCTTCGTCGACTCCGGCCCGCCCGCGCTGGTCCCCTGCTCGGTGGCGACGCTCGGGACCCCCTCGCGCTCCTTCGGGACGCCCAGATAGATCTCGCAGGCCGCCTGCGAGGGACCGAAGTGCGCGCCGATGGGGCGCACCGGCGGCGCCTCGGGATCCTTTCCTTCGAACGCCATGTACAGGCCGTCCGGCAGGATGCCGACGAACTTCGTGACCCGCAGTTGATCGGACCCCAGCGCGCCGGCGTCGATCTCGACCGAGACGACGCCCCAGCGGTACGGCGTGACCGCCGCGATCCGCTCGTCCATCAACCGTTCGTGATAGAGGTCCTGCTGCTGCAGGTGCTGGGGAGAGACCAGCATCCCTTCCGACCAGACGACTCTCTGCGGCGCTTTCATGAGTTTTTCACCGTGGCGATGAGGCTGTCGTCCAGACGGAATCGCAGCGTGGAGTCCTTGGGCGGCGGCCCCTTCGCCCCCGCCGGCGGCGTGTGACAGTACTGCGGATCGGCGGGCGGCAGCTTCTCGATGGCGCGCCAGGTGGTGCTGACCGGCCGCCGGAACAGCGCCACCACCGCCACGTGGGTCGCGTCGCCGTTGCGGACCAGCGGCGGGTCCATCGTCGCCCCGGGCGAGACCGTCACCTCCTGCACCGCCACGAAGTCCTCGCCCAGCGTCTCCTTGTCGTGATCGAGCAGATCGTCGAACGACGCGCCCCCGATCTTGCCGGTTCCCTTCAGCTGATACACGCGCACCACGGTCGCCAGCGCCTCGCCCCGTTCATTCGGGTTGAGGCGCGCGCTCGCCCGCAGGTTGATCTTCAGTGGCTCGGGCGACGGGCACGGCCCCGGCGGCACCGCCGGGTGGGCGCAGGACGCGGCCAGCCCGGCGAGGACGCCCGCCACCACCGAGCGCACGCCTAACCAAGCGGAGTTACTGCGCTTCACGACCATTCCTCGACCGCGTCGGGCAGATTGCCAGGAAACCGTCCGTCGGCGCAACAGGGAGCTCGTGACCATCCACCGCCTCAATCGAACTTGTATTCGAAGTCCTCGCCCGGGGCGGTGATGGACACGCGGGTGACCGGGCGCCCCTCGCCCAGCCGGGTCAGGATCTCCTGACTGACGCGGGGGAGCAGCGTGTTGGTCAGGATGGCGTCGATCATGCGCCCGCCGCTCTCCAGCTCGGTGCAGCGGCTGACGATCAGCTTGACGACGCCGTCGTCGTACTCGAACGGAACGCCGTGGGCGTCGCTCACGCGCTTGGAGACGCGGCCGAGTTGCAGCTTGACGATGCTGCCGATCATCGAATCGCTGAGCGGGTAGTACGGGATGGTCACCAGGCGGCCCAGCAGCGCGGCCGGGAACACCTTCAGCAACGGCGCCCGCAGCGCGGCGGCGATCCCCTCGGGCTCGGGCTTCAGCTCCGGGTCCTTGCACATGTTGGCGATCAGATCGCTGCCCACGTTCGAGGTCAGGAGGATCAGCGTGTTCTTGAAGTCGATGAGGCGCCCCTCACCGTCCTCCATCATCCCCTTGTCGAACACCTGGAAGAAGATCTCGTGGACGTCCGGGTGGGCCTTCTCGACCTCGTCCAGCAGCACGACGCTGTACGGCCGCCGCCGCACGGCCTCGGTGAGCACGCCACCCTCGCCGTAGCCCACATAGCCGGGAGGCGCCCCCTTCAGCGTGGAGACGGTGTGCGACTCCTGGAACTCGCTCATGTTGATGGTGATCAGGTTCTGCTCACCGCCGTAGAGCGACTCGGCCAGCGTCAGCGCGGTCTCCGTCTTGCCGACGCCCGACGGCCCGGCCAGCAGGAAAACCCCGATCGGCTTGCGCGTGTCCGAGAGGTTGGCGCGCGACGTCTGGATGCGCCGGGCGATCATGTCCAGCGCGTGGCGCTGGCCGATGACGCGCTTCTCCAGCGAGTCGGCCAGGTTCAGCACCGTCTGGATCTCGTCCTTCACCATCCGCCCGACCGGGATGCCGGTCCAGTCGCCGACCACGGAAGCGACGGCCTGGCTGTCGACGGCCGGGAAGATCAGCGGCGCCTCGCCCTGCACCTTCGCCAGGTCGCGCTCCAGCCCGCGCAGCCGGTCGGCCTCTTTCTCGCCCCGCTTGTCGCGGCGGATCTCGAGGATCTTGTTGACCAGCTCCTGCTCGGAAGCCCAACGCGCCTCCAGCTCTTTCAGGCGCGCCTTCTCGGCCTCCAGCTTGGTCTTGACCTTGGCCTCGCGGTCGCCGGTGTCCCAGCCGGCGGCGCGCTCGCGCCCGATGATCTCCAGCTCGATGTCCAGTCCCGCGATCCGGCTGCGGCTGTCCTCGACCTCGGCCGGCACCGCGTTGTGGCTCACCGCGACGCGCGCGCAGGCCGTGTCCAGCAGGCTGACCGCCTTGTCGGGCAGCTGGCGGGCCGGGATGTAGCGGTGCGACAGCTTCACCGCCGCCTGCAGCGCCTCGTCCAGGATCGAGATGCCGTGGTGCGCCTCCAGCGTCGAGGCCACGCCGCGCATCATGCCCAGCGCCTTGTCCTCGTCGGGCTCCGGCACCTGCACGACCTGGAACCGGCGGGTCAGCGCCGGGTCCTTCTCGATGTGCTTCTTGTACTCGGCCCAGGTGGTGGCCGCGATGGTCCGCAGCTTGCCGCGCGCCAGCGCCGGCTTCAGCAGGTTGGCGGCGTCGCCCGTCCCGGCCGCGCCGCCGGCGCCGACCAGGGTGTGCGCCTCGTCGATGAACAGGATGATCGGCGTCGGCGACGACTGCACCTCTTCGATGACCTGGCGCAGCCGGTTCTCGAACTCGCCCTTCATGCTGGCGCCCGCCTGCAGGAGGCCCACGTCCAGCGCGCGCAGGCTCACGCCCTTGAGCGGCGGCGGGACCTGCCCGGCCGCGATCCGCCGCGCGAACCCCTCCACGACCGCCGTCTTCCCGACACCGGCCTCGCCGGTCAGGATCGGGTTGTTCTGACGCCGGCGCATCAGGATGTCGACGATCTGACGGATCTCGTCGTCGCGGCCGGAGATGGGGTCGATCTCGCCGTTGCGGGCCTTCTCGGTCAGGTCGACCGAGAACTTGGCCAGCGCCTCGTTGCGGCCGAACGGCGCGCCCTGCCCGCCAGCCGCCGGCGCCGCCTCCTCGCCGCCGCCGGCGCTCCGCTGCGACATCTCCGGAGAGCCCTCGACGATCGCGGCGAACTCCTCGGTCAGGCGGTCAGCCTTGATCTTCTCGAACTCGCGCGACATCGCCAACAGCGCGTTGCGCAGCGTGTGCGTCTTCAACGCGCCGACGAGCAGGTGGCCCGTGCGGACCTTGGTGTCGCCGAACATCAGGCTGCCGTAGACCCACCCGCGCTCGACCGCCTCCTCGACCTGCGAGGAGAGATCGGAGATCGACGTGGCGCCGCGCGGAAGGCGATCCAGCGCCTCCGTCATGTTCTTGGCCAGCCGCCCGAGGTCGATCTGAAACGTGGTCAGGATGTGGTGCAGGTCAGAGTCCTGCTGCTGCAGGATCTGGCTGAACCAGTGCACCAGCTCGACGTAGGGATTGCCGCGCAACTTGCAGAACATCGTTGCGCCCTCGATCGTTTTGTAACCGAGGGTGTTGAGCTTCCCGAACAGCGCGGTCCTGTTGATCTCCGACATAACGCCTCCTCACATCACTCAAGTCGCCAAACGGGCCGCCTCGACCTGCGGATCGAGGACCAGATCCTCTCGCCGCCCAGACGCCGACCGGCCGAGCCAGGTGGTCCAGGAGAGACGAGAGCCGCCAAGATGCCACGGCTCCTCGACTTTGTCCTCCAGGAACAGCCGCAGATCCCATTGCAGCTCGTCGCCGATGTAATTGCGGACCAGCGCCGCCAGCTTCGGCAGGCTGGCGCCGCCCGGCAACATCCGCTGGAACTGCCCGCGATCGAGCGGCCCCAGCACCAATCGAAACTTCTGCTGTCGCGCCCAGGTCTTCTTCCCGAGCATCGCCGACACGCCCAGGCGCAACCCGTGGCGCGAGGTCCCGAGCCGCCATCGGTTCTCCACCGGAAGATCCAACCACTCGCCCTGGAACGGCTCCAGGCGGGTGGGCATCGAGAAGAAGTCGCTCACCACGCCCGCCAGCCCCTCCGCGTTGCGGCTCTGCACCCCGAGCCGGCCCGCGTAGAACAGCTTGGCGACGTCGGGGAACGCGTCGCGCGACCGGATCGCCTCCAGGCCGAAGCCGGCCAGCGCGCCGACGTAGAGCTCGAAGCGATCGCGCGCCCGCAACGCCCGCCCGACCGTGGGCTGGCTGCTGGCCCAGGCGCGGTAGAAGAACAGCAGCATGCGGTGGTGAAAGACGTCGAAGAACCGACTCATGGTCGGATCGTCCGAGTTCCGCAGCCGCTCGCGCGCGTACTCGGTCAGGTGCAACGGCAGCGGCCCGTTCGGCCCGAGGAGACCGAAGAAGTTCACCCACAGGCGCGGCGTTCCCCCCTCGCCGCCGGGCAGCACCCGCGCCAGCGTCGACGCCGCGAACGACAGGTCCGGCTCCTGCCCCAGGCGGAGCGGCTCGTCCGCCGGGCGCGAGGCGTCGCCGAACCGGGGTTTCTCGCCGCCCGCACCGTTCAGCGCCTCCAGTCGCCGCAGCGTCTGAAAGAAGTCGAACTTGTAGGGTTCGCGAACCAGCGATTCGACGAAGCGCGCCAGCGTCCGGCGCCGCTCCGCGACGTCCTCCGGGCTGGCGGGCGTCAGATGGCCTTCCGCTGTCCCGTTCTCGGTCGCCATCGCATGATCTCGCCGCGCTGAACGGTCTTGAGGACCGTCTCCGTGAACGAATTGATCGACACGTACTTGGCCAGAAACCGCTCGAGCACGGCGCCGAACAGAAAAACCCCGGCCCCCTCGAACGCGGCCTCATTGCAGGTGAGGCTGATCTCCAGTCCCCGGCCGAACGTGGTCGGCCCCGGGATCGGCAGCGCGCGCGTCACCCCGGCCGAGGTCGCCCCGCGCAGACCGTCGATCTGCTTGCGGGCCCCCGAGTCGGCGAGATCGGCGTAGAGCGTGAGCAGCTCGCGCAGCGCCGCGCCGCTCTCGCCCGGCTGCCCCGCCGGGTCGACCAGCGAGAGGTAGTTGAGCGAGAGGTGGCTGATCAGCCGCCAGCTCGTGTCGCCGGGCGCGTGCGAGGCCAGCGGCGCCGTGGGCCCGGACAGGCAGCGAACGACCTCGATCGGCGCCCCCGAATCGACGGTGAAGTCCGACCGCCCCTGGCCGAGCGAGATGTGGAGCGGCAGATCACGGTTCGTGCACAGCGCCTCCACCGCCAGCTGCCGCAGCTCCGAACGGTACGGGCGTTCGTCGGTGTCGACCAGCGAGACGAACATCTCGCTGCCGACGTAGCTGGAACGCGGGCCGCGGGATTTCTGGCGGGCCGAGAGCAGCCGCGGCTGGCGCTGGACGGTGTAGTAGGCCGTGCCTTCACCGTCGGGCGTCTGGTCGTTCCAGGCGAAGAAGGGGCGGAAGACCTGCTTCTCGTCGCCGGTGGCGCCGTGACCGACGACCTGGCTGACCGAATGGATCTCGAAGTCCATCGGCCGGGTGCGATCGGGGACCACGTGGTACTCGCTGTTGTCCTCCGTCAGGTGGATGCGGTCGGCGCGGCGGGGGAACAGGTTCACCGCCGGCGTCGAGAACAGGGCAAAGTTCTGGGCGTTGACCGTGCCGTTCAGCTGCCGGTCGTCCGTGTCGCTGACCAGGAGCAGCTCGAGATCCGAGTCGGTGCAGCGGCGAACCGCCTCGCGCAGCCCGCGAACGCGCGCGAACAGAAACCGCGCCGGGAACGCGAAATACTCCTGCAAAAGCCGGTAGCCCTGGAACGAACGCGGCCCGTAAGGCAGCAGCGCATCCTCGTCGTCGAAGCCGACGGGCTCAATGGGCTGCTCGTCGACGACGTGCTGCCAGGGGACCGGGCTCTGGGCCGGCCGGGCGATCACGGTGAAGACGTGCCCGAGGAGCTGCTCGTAGAGCCGCGCGGGGATCTCGTCGCTGCCGCGCAGGAACAGCGGCAGCTCGTCCAGGTTGAGCTCGGAGATCTTCAACCCGGCGGTCGCCCGCAGCTGAAGCCGCAACGCCGCCCGCGGCCGGCGCGCCGTCTCTTCCAGGTTGCCCAGGTCGCCGACGTAGCCGGTGTACTCCGCCCGGACGATCTCCAGCGGCCACAGCGTCACCTCGTGCGCCGTCCGGTATTCGCAGGCGGTCTGCTCGCCCCGCCCCAGCACGCTCCGCAGCACCGTGCCACGCGGGACCGGAAACCCCTGCGCCAGCGCCGCCTCGCTCAGGTTCGGCTGCAGCTGCATCACGGCCATCGACGGCGTGGGCGCCAGGTAGTGCGGGTAGACGATCTCCAGCAGGTGCTGGGTGAAGCGCGGGAATTCGTCGTCGATCTTGAGGTGCACCCGCGCGGCGAGAAACGCGAACCCCTCCAGCAGCCGCTCGACGTAGGGATCGGCGCACTCGAAGGTCTCGAGCCCCAGCCGGCCCGCTATCTTGGGGAACTCGCGGGCGAACTCGGCGCCCATCTCGCGGACGTAGTTGAGCTCACGTCCGTAGTACTGCAGCAAGCGCGGATCCATCGCGCGTCAGCCGTCCTGGCCCAGATCGGACACGTTGACGGTGCCATCCTCGAGATCGATCTCCGTGCGCAAGAACAGCCGCAGCGGAATCGGCTGGGCCCAGAGCTCCGCCTCGATCCGGAAGCACATGGCGTTGTGCCCCACTTGCTCGGGGTCGGGCACCACCTGCACCTTGATCGAATTCCGCAGCAAGCGCGGTTCAAAGTCGGCGATGACCCGGGCCAGCAGGCGCTCCAGCGCGCGGACGTCGACGCTGGACGCCGTGCGGCCAGCCAGATCGGGCATGCCGTAATTCAGCACCGACCGTTCGACCTCCGGATACTCCTTGAGGTCTTCCAGCGTCGCCAGGTGCGTGGTGTTGAGCAACCACGTCAGATCCCGCCGCACACACTCGCGCAGCCGGGCAGGCGAAAGAACCCGCTTGTCGCGCGACTCCTGGCGCTGTCCCGGTTCGTCGTCGGTCAGCCGATCCAAAAGCGACGGCTGCAGTCGTTCTTTCTGACTGAGCTCCGCCATGCTGTCAGCTTGGATTCGCCGGCGTCGGTTCGCCCGGCGGCGAGCCGAGGTCGATGCTTCGCACGTCCATGAGCGGAAATTCGCCGGCGTCGGTGTTCAGCAGCCGCTGCCCGAGCCCCAGATGGGCGTCGGCCGGCCGCTCGATCCATTCGGTCAACCGCGCCAGCACGACCCGCGGATCAGCTGCGACCTCGGAGCCGGGGTAGCGCGTCGGGATCATCACGATCTTCTCGCCGCCGTTCACGAACGTCACCGTGGCGGGCGTCCAGGCGACGTCGCGCAGGTCGACGGGCTTCTCGATCTTGATCGCCCGCAGGCGCATGAACGGAATCCAGTAATACCGCCCGTCCATGATGGCCTCGAGCATCGGTCCCATCCGGCTGTCCGCGTCGGCTATCCACTCGAACGGCTGACCGTCGATCTGCCCGGACGTCGTCGGCGCGGATTCGAACGCCATGTCACGCAGGCGTGCCGCCTCCTCGAACCGCTCCTGGGCCGTGAGCTGCAAGGCTTGGACGAGAAGCGCGATCCACTCGGCCGGCTCGCCGAAGATCAGCGGTGAGCCCTGACCAGCGAAGATCCGCTTCCGCTGGGCCTCGCACCGGAGGACGTCTTGATACGTGGCCTTCATCGCCAGCGCGTCGGCGTTCAAACCCGCCGCCACCTCGAGCTGGGTGAGGGCCCGATCCCACTCGCCGGTCACGGCGAGGATCTGAAACAGAAATACGCGCAGGCGCGAATCTGCGGGCTTCTTTTTGATCTCCGACTGCAGCTCCTTGAGAGCCTCCTGCAGCCGTCCCCCCCGAAGATGTTCCTCCGCCGTCACGTATGCCTCCCTGATCGCCGCGTCCCCGTCCACGGAGACGCGGCGACTGAAGAGCTGGTCAGACGACCTAGCTCAGGTTCGGGCTGTTGCCCGGGATGTTCCAGGTGACCGAGGTCGTCGCACCGGCGGTGCCTGCCGAGGCCTGCGAGGTGTACTCGTAGGAGAACTCACCGAAGTTGAAGGTGATCGTCTCCATCTGCGTCTCGTCCGAGGAGGACGAGCCGAGCTGAACGCTGGAGATGATGACGTTCTTCAAGGTGATGACCAGGTAAACGAGCGCCGTACCACCGGCCTTCCGCATCGAGAGCGTCGCCGTCTTGAACGCCGTCCCGTTGCAGCAGGCCTGAGTCAGCGTGGGGCTGGTGGAGTCGACGGCCTTCACGAAGGAAAGGTCGCCCACGCTCACCTTGCCCATGCCGCTGCCGGTGCTGGTGTGGGTGTTCCCGGACTGGGTCATGCCCCAGTTCCAGGAGCTCACGTGGATGGCGCCGGCGAAGCCAGCGTCGGTTGATTCGCCCTTGATCGTGTCAATCACCATAAAAATATCGACCGCCATGGCCCCTGTCTCCTTGTCGCGTCACCGTTTTGTCCCGCCTCCGTCACCACGACGAGGGCGAGCGCGTCTCTTGATTGGCTTCCTTTAACCGCCACCCTTTGCGGAGGGGAGCTTCGAGGTCAGCCGCAAAGACACGGTCAACCCCTCAAGCTGGTAGTGCGGTCGAAGGAAGAACTTCGAGGTGTAGTAACCGGGATTCCCCTCGACCTCTTCCACGACGACTTCCGCCGCGGCCAGAGGCTTGCTCGCCTTCACGTTCTCGGTCGAGTGCGCGGGATCCCCGTCGACGTACTTCATGATCCAGCTCTGCAACCACTTCTGCATGTCGTCGCGCTCTTTGAACGATCCGATCTTGTCGCGGACGATGCACTTGAGGTAGTGCGCGAACCGGCACATCGCGAACATGTACGGCAGGCGGGCCGACAGATTGGCGTTCGCGGTGGCATCAGCATCGTCGTAGACAGCCGGCTTCTGCAGCGACTGTGCTCCAATGAACGCTGCGAAATCGGAGTTCTTCCTGTGAATCAACGGCATGAAACCGTTCTTCGCCAGCTCCGCTTCTCGCCGGTCGCTGATCGCGATCTCGGTCGGGCACTTCATGTCGACCCCGCCGTCGTCGGTGGGGAAGGTGTGGGTCGGCAACCCCTCGACCGCGCCCCCGGACTCGATGCCGCGAATCCGCGAGCACCAGCCATAGAGCTTGAACGAGCGGTTGATGTTGACGGCCATCGCGTAGGCCGCGTTGGCCCAGGTGTATTTCTCGCTGGCGGCGCCCGCCGTGTCTTCTTCGAAGTCGAACTCCTCGACCGGGTTCGACTTGGCCCCATACGGCTGCCGGGCCAGAAACCGGGGCAGCGCCAGCCCGAGGTAGCGGGCGTCGTCTGACTCACGCAGCGACCGCCAGGCGGCCTTGTCGGGCGTCGTGAACAGGTTGGTGATGTCGCGCGGGTTGGACAGCTCCTGCCACGACTCCATCCCGAGCAGCGACGGACCGGCGCCCGCGATGAACGGCGCGTGCGCGGCGGCCGAGATCTTCGCCATCTCACCCAGGAGCTCGACGTCGGGGGGCTGGTGGTCGAAGTAGTAGTCGCCCACCAAGCAGCCGTACGGCTGGCCGCCCAGCTGCCCGAACTCTTCTTCGTAGATCCGCTTGAAAATCGGGCTTTGATCCCACTTCGTCCCCTTGAACTTGCGCAGGGTGGTGTGGAGATCCTTCTTCGAGATGTTCATGACGCGGATCTTCAACTGCTCGTCAGTCTCGGTGTTGTTGACGAGGTGGTGGAGCCCGCGCCAGGAGCTCTCGAGCGACTGGAAGTTCTTGTGGTGCATGATCGCGTTGATCTGCTCTGTGAGCTTCTTATCGATCGCGGCGATCATTGAGTTGACTGATTCGATGACGTCGTTGCCGATTAATGCGCTTTTTTCGAGCGCCTGCTGGGCCAGCGTCCGGACGGCCGCCTCGACCTCGTCCTTCGCGCGGTCGGATTGCGGCTTGAACTGCTTCTGAAGCAGGGAGGCGAAGTCGCCGCCTTCGGCGGTGGCGACCCCGGCTTCCTGGGCTTTTGTCTGCTCTGCCTCGGCCATGACTACTTGTCCTTCTCGCCTTCGCCGGCCTGCGGCTTGGGCGCCGCGGCCAGCTGCTGCAGCAGGGCCGGGTCACGCATGACCTGGCCGATGAGCGTCTCGGCGCCGCTCTTGCCGTCCATGTAGGTCACCAGATTCGCCAATTGTTGCCGGGCCTTGAGGAGCTCGTTGAGGGCGCCGACCTTGCGCGCGATCGCCCCCGGCGAGAAGTCCTCCATGTTCTCGAACGTGATGTCGACGCTCAAATTCCCCTCACCGGTCAAGGTGTTGGGAACCGCGAACGCGACCCGCGGCTTCATCGCCTTGAGGCGCTCGTCAAAGTTGTCGGCGTCGATCTCCAGGAACTTTCGCTCCGAGACCTCGGGCAGCGGCTCGGACGGATTCCCCGACAGGTCCGAGAGGACGCCCATGACGAAGGGGAGTTGAACCTTCTTTTGCGCGCCGTAGACCTCGACGTCGTACTCGATCTGGACGCGGGGCGCCCGGTTGCGCGCGACGAACTTTTGACTGCTCATGTGACCACCTGCCTCCTGTGAAATGACCTAACGACTGGACGACGACTTTATTCGCTTTTGCCCTTGAGGACTTCGACCTGCTTGACCGCGTCGGGGACCAGGTCCTTCACGATGTCGATGAAGCTCATCGTGACGAGACGCTTGCAGCGCTCGATGAACAGAGGGACCGGGCTCGAGGGCTCGTGCTGCTGGTAGTAGCCGGAAATCCGGGAGAGCGCCTGAAGGACGTCCTCGCGAGACCTGATCTCGCCTGGAACGCTGGGGGATGGCATGGCGGGGACCTCCTGGCCTGCTTCTTTGCCGGCTTCGGGACTACCTTCTGCCGTGGCGGGGCCGGCGACCACCGGCGGGGCGCGCCGGGCCAGCGCCACTTCCAGAAATCCGGCGACCTTCTGTAACAGAGTTCGGAGCGGCTCGACGTCGGTGAAGCTGCCGTCGGTGACCCGCTGGGCGACGGCCGCCTCCAGGTTCTTGACCGCGGCCAGCGCGCCCGCCGCCGCCGCCGCGTCGGCCTGCAGCGGCTCCAGCTCGCAGTCCATGATCGCCGCCTCGACGTTGGGACTGGAGCCGCCGTTGGCCTTGGCCTGCAGCGCCTCGATTTCTTTGAACGAAAACCGGCCGACCCGGCGCGAGCTGACGATCGGCGTGGTGCGGATCGCCGCGATCACGTCGGGCGCCGCCAGCATCGCCAGGATGCTGATCCGCATCGTCGGGTCGTTCCCGTCCTCGGGATCGAGCCGCGGGTGAACGCCGTCCCAGTAGCCCTGAACGATCCCCGAGACCAGCGTCAGCCCTTGCGAGAGGCCGGTCAGTCCATCGGTGCGCAGCAGCGCGCGCGCCAGGTGAACGCAGACCCGCAGATCCTTTGTATGCGCGAACAGCCCGGTCGCGTTGCGGGTCAGCGCCTTCCAGTCGGGATCCTCCGCCGGCTGGATCGTCTTGCCCATCTGCCGCTCGGGCTTTCCCCGGGTGGAAATCTCGAACTCGACGAACGCCGGATCGTTCTCCATGTTGGGCCCGCAAGGGTCGGGGCCGCTGATCGGGGCGAGAAATGTGTCAAGGCTGGCAAGCGGCATGGAACGAGCCCCTGCAGCTTACCCGTCACACGGCACCCCTTGTCAAATGGAGTGTGGCCGAGAGTTGGCGGGTTCCGAGGACAAGCGGCCCGGCGCGAGGTGTGATCGCCCTTATGCTACGCTCCCAAGCTCACCGGCGCCCATGCAGCTCGAAATAACGATTTCGGATCCAGGGTCGACCACCAAGCGGACGCTGTTGTTTTCGGCCTCGCCGGTCCGGATCGGCCGTAACCAGCTGAACGAGATCGCCCTCGAGGACCCGTTCGTCTCCGAGTGGCACGGCCTGATCCGCTTCGGTGACGAGAGCATCTCCTACTCGGACCTCGGTTCGACGAACGGCAGCGCGCTGGACGGCGTCCGCCTGGCCAAGAACGTCCCCGCGCCTTTGACCGAGAATTCCCGCATCTTGTTGGGGCGGATTGAGATCACCGTTTCGCGGCCGGTCAAAGAGGCGGGCCGAACCAAGGCGTGGATGCGGCCGGAGCTCGGGCCGCGCAATCCGGGCGCGACCCCGCCCCCGCGGGCGGCCGCTCGGCCCGAAAAGCGGGAGCCCGCCCGCGCCGACGCGCAGCGCAAGGCGCCCGTCGCCACCGGAGAAGCGGAGCGCGGCGAAAAACCGCCTGTTGATCAAGGGGCCGCGCCAGCGGCCGCACAGCGCCCGCAGAAGATTCTGGAGGCGTTCTGCGAGTCGTTCGTCGGCTTGCGGAAGGGGTACGAGCAGTTCGGCGCGGAGGTTGGCGTCCGAACCATCAACGGGCGGACGCCGCTGCACCGCGCGCGCAGCGGACGCGAGGTCCTCGACTACCTGGTGCGCCCGGGCAGCGACCTCGCCGCCGTGACGCGCGACCTGACCGCCATCTTCGCCGACTTCGGGATCCACCAGATCGCCATGATGGAGGCCGTGACCGCCGGCGCCCGCGCCGTCCTGCAGGCCCTCGACCCGCGCGCGAACGATCTCGACCCGGGCGGCGGACGCCTGTTCTCGGGTGCGAAGTCCAAGGGCCAGTGGCGCGAGTACCTGGATCGCTTCGACCAGGCGCTGACCGACGATCAAGAGCTGCACGCGCTGCTGTTCGGGCCCGAGTTCGCCCGCGCCTACGCCCGGGTCACCGTCGGCGACGCGCCGCACGGCGACGACAACGACGACGACGACTGAACGCCTGGCCGGCTTTACGCCGGGTTCGAATACCGGCCGGTCCGGTGGTTCCCGGTCAGGCTGCGCACGCTGGCCGACTTGAAGACGTAGATCCCGCCGCCCAGATCGATGGTCTCACCGTCGACCAGCGCCTGGCGACCGGTGACGTCCTGCCCTTCGATCTTCACCGGGCCGCCGATCGGCGCGATGGCGTACTCGCCGTCCTCGACCGAGATCTCGGCGTGCTCGGGCGCCATCGACGGGTCGGTGGTGATCCGCAGCCCGCAGCCCGGACCGCGGCCGATGACGATCGGCGAGCCGTCGAGCCGCAGCGTCTCGCCGCGCCGCCCGGGACCGCCGGCCCGCACCAGCCAGGCCAGCGAGACGCCAAACTTCTGATCTTCGCCGGCGCGCAGGGCGTCCTGGACCGACACGGCGATGCCGCGCGCGCGCGGCGTCCCCAGCACCGGATTGGCGCCGGCGAACGCCCGCAGCGTGCTGGCCAGCTTGTCCATGTCGAGCGCGACGAAGGCCTCCCGCTCCTCGGACGACGTGTGGGCGCTCAGGCTGCGCGCCGCCTCCTCGGGCGACAGCTGGCCGGAGGCGGCCTCCGCCAGGATCCGCACCAGCGCCCCCGCCAGCGCGGGGTGATCGTCCGTCTTCCGGTGATGGACGATCTCGCGAATTTCCATCATGCGCTTCCGGCCCGGCCGGGTGCGCAGGTAGGGGAAGCGCGGATCCGTCAGCAGCGCGTCGTCCATCTCGGCCAGCATCTCGCTGGCACCGGGGAACCGCCGGTTCAGCTCCTCGACCGCCCGCGACGGCGAGGCGCCGCGCCGGATCAGGTCGTGCGCCGCGGCGACGACGGTGTCGATGCGCGCCGCCGGCGCGGGCGCCGATCGCCCGCGGGCCTTGAAGATCGCGACACCGGCGATCAAGGCCGCCGACCCCAGCAACAGAACCGACAACCACCGGAGGCCGTCCGAGCCCGGCGCCGACACCGCGCCCAGATCGGCGGTCAGCCGCTCGCCCCGGCTGGAGGTCAGGTGGACCGACAGGCGGTGGCTGCCGCCGAACAGGCGCCAGGTCCAGGGGCGCTCCACCTCGACCCGCTGCAGGTCGGCAACCCCCTGTCCCAGCGATTCCAGGGTGTTCTCCAGGTCGTCTGCCTGGTCGCGCGTGCTCAGAAAACCACCGGCCGCCTCCTGCAGGTCGCGCAGGTTGGCGGCGGCCTGCTCGGCGTCGGCCTCGGGTCGATACCCGACCACCAGGGTGGTGACCCCCGCGCGCCGCAGTTGCGCCCCGATCTCGGCGAAGCTGCCGGGCGCGTCGCCCTTGGGATCGGCAAAGTCCCGCCCGTCGGTCACCAGCAGCAGGATCTTCAGCGGCGCCGGGTCGGCCGCCAGATCCGCCAGGTTCAGGCGAATCGCCTCGATCATGTTGGGGCGGTAGCCGTCCAGGTACGGCACCTCGTCCAGTCGGCTGATGTCGCCGGCGGTCAGCCGCGCCCGCCCCTGCCGCAGCCGGCCGTAGATGGTCGGGTAGACGACGGTGCGCGACGGGATGCGCTGGAAGAAGGCATGGATGCCGTCCAGGACGCCGGACGGCACGCCGTCGATCCAGAGGTAGACCAGGCCGACGGCGAACGGCGGCCGCCAGGTCGCGCTGGCCTCCGCCGACGACGCCGCCCAGTCCGCGAACGGCTGCAGCGCCGGCGAGCCCGCCGGATTGCCGTCGATCGCCAGGTCCAGGGTGGACGTCTTGAGCGAGCGGCCGCTCTCGTCCAGCCCGCCGATCAGGAACGAGAGCTTGCCGGCGTCCAGCTCCGGCGGCGTGGTGATCACGGTCGGCGCCGCCGCGGCGGTACGGGCGGAAAGGACGCCGGCCAGCGCGCAGGCGGCCAACCCGAGGCGGCGGCCGGTGCTCATGACAGCGGCGCCGTGATGCCGGGCAGCCAGAGGGACTTGAAGACGATCTCTGTCGTGCCGACCTTGATGATGTCGCCGTCCGCCAGCGAGACGATCTCGCCCGGCTGCAGCCGGCGTGAGTTGACGAACGTCCCGTTCGCCGACGGGGTGCTGTCCCGGTCACGGATCTCGAACGCCGCCTTCCGGCTGCCGCTGCGCGGGCGGGTCACCTGGGCGTGGCCGCTGGACATGAAGATGTCCTCGAACTCGAACAGCCCCGGCGGCCCCGGCTGGCGCTGGTCGCCGCGCGACAGGACGGTGGTCGGCTGGTCCAGCTCGATCAACGTCCCCTGGCGCTTGGTGTCGACCGAGCTGACGACGACCAACCACCCCAGGATGAGCCCCTCGCCCCCCTGCTGGGACTGCGAGGCCAGCTGCCCGGGCGCCAGGTAGAGGGTCTTCGGCGCGACCAGGTTCGGCCGGCAGTTGCCGCAGGTCGTCCCCCACCCCGACAGCATCGGCTCGCCGCAGTTCGGGCAGGCGATCTCGTGCGGCGTGGGGGCCTTGGCCGCGGGCTCGAACAGGTTTTCGGGCTCACGCCGCCCGGTCCTGGCGCCGCCGGGCGCCTTCTGGCCCGGCTTGCGAGCCTGCGCGGGCCGCCGGGGCCCCGCACCCGACCGTGGCCCGGTGGACGAGCCTTTTTTAAATTTTTCGAACACGCGCCGACGCGTCATCATAAGTTCAGCCCCGCGGGGGGTCAAACCCGCGTAGGGAATCGTGAATGATCGATCGCGCTCGATATGCGACGGCTGCCGTGGTCAGCCTCTTCGCGTTCGCGAAGGCCACGGCGGTCGCCGTGGAGGCGCCGCCGGTGCAGGGAACGTCGATCATCGTGGCGGGGCAGCCGTTCGAGGTCGGGAGCCCGGTCGTCCTGTGGCGCGAGCCGCAAGGGTTCGACGCCTACCAGACCCGCTGCATCGACCAGCACGGCGGGTGCTGCGACGGCGAGTCCAAGCGCTACGGCGTCCGCAAGGGGGTCGAGCACGGGACGCTCGACGAGCTGCAGGGCGAGGTGTCGCAGCTGGTGCTGCACTTCGACGGCTGCGTGAACTCGCGTTCCTGCTTCAAGTCGATGCACAACCGCCCGCGGCCGAGCGGCAGCGGGTGCGGCCTGTCGGCGCACTTCATGATCGACGCCGACGGCACCATCTACCAGACGCTGGACCTGGTCGAGCGCGCCTACCACGCCGAGGAGGCCAACTCGGACTCGATCGGCGTGGAGATCTGCAACCGCGGGCGGGTCGATCGCAGCGAGTGGCCCAAGCTGCCCGCCGACTACCGCACGCGCCCGACGCACGAGGTGGTCATCAACGGCGATCACCACGAGGCCTATGAGTTCCGCCCCGAGCAGTACCGCGCCATCGTGGCGCTGACGCGGACGCTGCTGCGCGTGTTCCCCAAGATCAAGCCGGTGATCCCGGAGGTGAACGGCCAGCCGATCATGGACACGCTGTCCGACCCGCTGTCGTTCTCGGGGATCATGGGGCACCTGCACATCGAGAAGAAGAAGTGGGACCCGGGCGCGCTCGACTGGCACCGCATCCTGCGCGCGCTGAACGGCTTCGACCTGCCGGTGCAGGTGCGGTCCTACACGGAGATGCCGCGGACCCAGGCCGACCTGTCGGCGGCCCGACGCGCCGCCTTCTTCAACGCCGAGGAGCGCGCCACCGGGTACTTCCCGATCTCGCCCGGCCGCCTCTGGCACTCGGGCGTCCACCTGCGGGCGGCGCTGGGGGCGCCGGTCCACGCCCCGACGCGCGGCCGCATCATGGCCGTCCGCCGCGGAACGGCCGGGGCGTCGTCGACGTCATTCGTGCTGATGAAGCACGAGATCGACGTCGACGAGACCCCGGTCACCTTCTATTCGCTGCTGGCGCACCTCGATCTGCCCGGCACCAGCTCGCCCGAGGCGGCCACCATCCCCTGGCTGCAAACGCTGGCGCAGGCGGGGGGCGGGCCCGCCGCCGATCTCGACGCCGGGAAGGTCGTGCTGCTCGATCAGCGGGTGGAGGCCGGTGACGTGGTCGGCTACGTCGGCACGGTCAGCCGGGGCGCCGAGGAGGGGCCGGAGGTCCACTTCGAGATCTTCACGACCGACAAGCTGCCGGGCGAGTTCGGGCACGCCTTCCACTACGTCAACGCGGCCGACGACGGCGCCGTCGTCCGGCGCGCCGACCTGGTCACGCCCGAGGACGCCAACGGCGACCAGGCGCTGGACGCCGACGAGCTGGCGCGGTTCTTCAAGAGCGGCGACCTCGATCGGCGTCAGGCGCTGCGCCGGCTGGCGATCCGACACCGGCACGAGTGGGGGGACCGCAACCGCGAGGCCGACTTCGTCAGCCTGCGCGAGCTCTCCGGCCTGAGCGAGGCCGAGCGCCATCAGCTGTACCAGGTCGCGATCGCCCCCTACATCTTTTGGGACGACAGCCTGTCGCAGGCGGCCGGCCTACCGGCGAACCAGACGATCTACTCCTACAACGCGCTCAGCTTTCTCCTCGAGCTGGCGGCCCGCGCCAACCACGTCACGCTCCCCGTCGCCCGCGGGCGCGAGATCGGGGCGACGCGGCTGGAGCCGCGCCGGCTGCGGGTGTCGATCGCCGACTGGACCAGCCCCGCCGCCTCGCCGGTGGTCCCGCCTCTGTTCGGGCCGCCCATCGGCGTGCGCCTGGGCCCCAAGCGGCACGAGGACATCCCGCTCATCGAGCTGGACCCGACCGACAACCAGTAAGATGCGCGCATGAGCGAAGAGCTGGGCGATACCGTCAACGAAGCGATCGAACGTTCGCACGAGGAAGAAGAGCCAAAGCACGGGCGCGGCTTCACGCTGAACGCCGTGGTCGCGCTCAGCGTGGCCGTCACGGCCACCTTCAGCGCGCTGTTCCACGTCAAGGACGAGAACATCAGCGAGAACATGCAGCACGTCCAGGCGCAGAGCGTGGACGCCTGGGCCTATTACCAGGCCAAGGGGACCAAGCTGAACATCGTCGAGGCGGCGCGCGACAACCTGCGCCTGCAGCGCGAGCTGGCGCCCGATCTGAAGCCCGCCGCGCAGGACCTGATGGACCGCACGCTGGTGCAGTACGAACAGAAGATCGCGCACTACGAGGCCGAGAAAGAGGAGATCAAGCGCAAGGCCGAGGACTACGAGGCGGAGTACGAGCACCTCGAGTCGCGCGATGACCAGTTCGACATGGCCGAGGCGACCGCGTCGGTGGCGATCGCGCTGCTGGGCATCACGGCGCTGACCCAGCGACGCCGGCTGCTCTACCTGGCCTGGCTGTTCGCCGCGCTGGGCATCACCGTCGGCATCGCCGGCTTCGCCGGCCTGACCCTGCACTTCGACACCGTCGCCCGCGCCCTGCGCTAGGTTCCGCGCGGGGCGCTGCGAGGAGTCCGGTACCCGTTTGTCCTCGCCCCGCGAAGCCGGTTACGCCTCGGTCATCAGCGTGTTGGAGCCGCCCATCTCCTGAGGGAGATCGCGCTGCTTGGGGAGACCGTCGCGGATCGGCAGCACGGTCTCCTGGTAGTTGACGTGAACGCCGGGCCGAAACGAGAGCTCGGGGAGCACGGACGCGTAGACGTCGATCAGCCCCCACTGCGGGTGTTCGGTCATCAGGTGACCGCCGCAGGCTCGACACCACTTCCGAAAGCTGTTGGGGCTCTTGTTGAACGTTCCGATCTGGTCGCCGCCCTTCACCACCCGGACGTCGTCGCGCTTCCAGAGCGTGAACTCGTTGACCGGGCTGGCGCTCCACGCCCGGCAGGAGCTGCAATGGCAGTAGCCCATCCCGGCCGGCTCGCCGCTGGCGGCGAGCTCGACCGCGCCGCAGAAGCACTTCCCGTGAAACGTCGCTGTCTGGCTCATCGGGTCCTCCTTTCAAGGACACCGTCACGCTAGCCCGAACGACCCTGACCGGTCGTGTGGCGGATCAGACAGACTTGCGAGGCGATTCCGCCAGATCCCGAATTCGCCGGGCTCAGGCGCTGCGGCGGAACTCGTGGCGGGCGAAGACGGCGGCCAGCTGCTCGGGCTGCAGCGGCTTGACGATGTGGAGGTCGAAACCGGCCTCCAGGGCGCGGGCGCGGTCCTGTGGCTGCCCGTAGCCGGTGACCGCCACCAGCAAGAGGGTCTCGAACCGGCGCGAGGCGCGCAGCGTCCGCGCGACCTCGTAACCGTCGAGGCCCGGCAGGCCAATGTCGACGAACGCCACGTCGAAGCGGCCGTTCAGCGCGGCGCTGAGGCCGCTGTTGCCGTCATAGCGAGCCGACACGCGGTGCCCCATGTCGACCAGCAGATCGCGCAGCACGTCGGCGGTGTCGTGATCGTCCTCGATCACCAGAACGGCGCGCGAATCGCCGCCCCGCGCACCGTCAGCCGGCGGCGCCGCGGCCGACTCGCGCGCCGCAGGCTGGCTGACGGCCGTCGACAACGGCAGCGTCACCACGAACTCGGCCCCCTTGCCGACGCCCGCGCTCTCGGCGCGCACCGTCCCGCCGTGCAGCTCGATCAACTGGCGCGTCACCGTCAGCCCCAGCCCCAGCCCGCCGCGCGACCGGGCCAGCGTCGGATCGACCTGGAAGAACATCTCGAACACAGAGTCGATCTCCTCGGGCGGGATGCCGATCCCGTGGTCCCGCACGCGCAGGTCCACCAGTTGCCCGCGCGGCTCGACGCAGAGCTCGATGGCGGCGCCGAGGTCGCTGAACTTCGAGGCGTTCGAGAGCAGGTTCATGATCGCCTGCTCCAGGCGGAGCGCGTCGGCCTCGACGTTCAACGGGCGCTCGGGCAGCGTCACCACCAGCGTCTGCTGCCGCGACTCCAGCATCGGCTGACAGCTGGCCGCCACGCTGCGACCCACCTCGACCAGATCGATCGTGTCGCGCTTGAGCGCGATCCGGCCGCGGGTCAGGCGCGAAACGTCCAGCAGATCGTCGACCAGGCGGGCCAGGTTCTTGGTCTGGCGCGTGACCGACGCGCGCAGCCGGGCGGTCCGGTCGTCCTTGCCCGAGATCCGATCGTGCAGCGCGATCGCGGCCGCGATGGCGTTCAGCGGGTTGCGCAGCTCGTGGGCCAGCATGGCCAGGAACTCGTCCTTGCGCCGGTTCGCCTCGGACAGCTCCTCGGCGCGCTTGCGGTGCAGCTCCTCCAGCCGCTTGGTCTCCGTCAGGTCCGTGCAGACGAAGATGTAGCGGGACGGCTCGGCGCCCGCGACGCCCGCGACGCCGGCGACGCCCGCGACGCCGGCGATCGGATCGACTGTCAGCCGGTAGCAGTGCGCGCCGACGCCGGCCTCCACGCTCTCGCGCGCGTTCGGGTTCAACGGTGGCGCCTTGCCGGCGAAGACGTCGCGCGCCAGGTCTTCGTACGTCGCGACCGGCGCCGCCAGCGTGCCGGTGAAGACACCGAACGCCGCGTTGCCCCGGATCAGGGCCCCCTGCCTGTCGAACAGCGCCACCGGCTCGGCGATCGCGTCGAACGTCCGCTGCCAGTCGCCCGCCGCCTCGCGCACCGACTGCTCGGCCCGGCTGGTGCGCAGCAGCGCCCGCACCGTCGCCAGCAGCTCCGGCGGCTCGATCGGCTGCGCCAGGTAGCCGTCCGCGCCGCTGTCGAGCCCCTCCACGCGCCGCTCGGCGCTGACGAACGTCGCCGACGTTTGCAGGACCGGGATGGCCGCCGTCTCCGGCTTGGCCTTCAGGCGGCGACAGATGTCCAGGCCGCTCACGTCGGGCAGCTTGATGTCCAGGATGATCAGCGCCGGGTTCTGGTTGACCATCTCCAGCGCCTCGACGCCGTTGACCGCCTCCAGCACCTGGTAGCCGGCCCGCTTCAGGATGCGGGTCAACATGTAGCGGGTCGCGGCGTCGTCGTTGACGCAGAGGATCAGCTCGCCGCGCCCGCCGTTCACGATTCGGTCCCCTCGACGATGCTGCCGGCCGGCGACATCGGCGCCGCGGTGGCGCCGGCGGTGAGCAGCGCATCGCGGATACGGGCCAGCGCCACCTCGCGGCTCAGGCTCTGCTTCGGCAAGATCGACGCCGCCTCCTGCTCCAACCGGAGGCGCTCGTCCTCGCCCAGCGTCTTCGAGCTGTGGATGATGATCGGGATGTTGCGGGTGCGGGGATCCAGCTTCAGCTCGTCGATGACGTCGAAGGCCGCCATCCCCGGCATCACCAGGTCCAGGAAGATCACCTGCGGCATCGCGGTGCGCGCCAGCCGGACGCCCACCGCGCCGTCGCTGGCCTCCAGCACGCGGTAGGGCGTGTCCGCCAGGGCCCGCCGCAGCAGGTAGCGCGCCACCTCGTCGTCGTCGATGACCAGGATGGTCGAGATCGGGCCCGTGCGCCGCGCCAGATCCGACAGCTTCTTCACCAGCCAGTCCTGGTCGATCGGCTTGACGAAGAACTCGTCGGCGCCCAGCGCCCGCGCCTTCGACTCGCGGTTGGTGACCGTCACGACCAGCGCGGGGATCGAGCTGGTGGCCGGGTTGCTCTTCAGATCGGAGAGGAAGCTCCAGCTGGTCTCGCCGTCGAGCATGATGTCGAGGACCACCGCGGCGGGGCGGACCGTCTTCATCGCCTCGCGCGCGTCGTCGATGGTGCGCGCCGGGATGACCTGGAACCCGGAGTGACGCAGGTAGCGCTCGTAGAGGAAAAGCGTCTGCCGATCGTCCTCCACCACCAGCACCGGCGCGCGGCCGGGATCCAGCGTCTTGCTGCCGGCGACCAGCGTCTGCATCGCCTCGACCTCGGCGTGCACCGCCGGGATCTCGAGGAAGAACGTCGACCCGCTGCCCAGCGCGCTCTCCACGCCGACCTTCCCGCCCAGGATCCCCGCCAGGTGGCGGCTGATCGAGAGGCCCAGCCCGGTCCCCTTCACCCGCTCCTGCAGCGGGTTGTCGATCTGGTTGAACTCCTCGAACACGCGCTCCTGATCGCCGGCGCCGATGCCCACGCCGGTGTCCCTCACCGCGAACCGCACCATCCCCTGGCCCGCCGGCGCCGCACTGACGACGATCGTCCCCTGCTCGGTGAACTTCACCGCGTTCGACAGGAAGTTCTTCAGGATCTGGGCGACCTTCCCTTCGTCGGTGTCCAGCTCGCCCAGGTCGCCCGGGTCGCCGGCGATCTCGAACCCCAGCTCGACGCTATCGTTCGTCAGCAGCGGCCGCATCATCCCGCGTAGCGCGGCGAACAGACTGTCGGCCGTGAACCGCGACGGGCGCAGCGAGACGCGCCCCGCCTCGATCTTGGAGAGGTCCAGGAGGTCGTTGACCAGCTCGGCCAGGCTCTCGGCGGAGGTACGGATGAACGTCAGCTGCTTGCGCTGCTCGTCGGAGAGCGGACCGTCGGTCTCGTCCATCATCATCTTCGACAGCCCGATGATCGAGTTCAGCGGCGTGCGGAACTCGTGGCTGACGTTGCTGATGACGCGCGACTTCACCTCGGACAGGCGGCGGAGCGAGTCGTTCTTCTCGTCGACCTCCGCGTGCAGCGCGATCATTCCGCGCGAGGAGTCCTCCATCTGGTGGTTGAGGCGGACCAGCTCCTCGTTGCGGCGGAGCAGCTCGCGCTGCTGCCGTTCCGTCTCACGGTGCAGCGAGGCCAGCTCGCTCAGGCCGTCCTGCAGCTGCGACATCAGCACGCCGAAGTCCTGCGGCACCAGGTCGGCGACCAGAACGATCCCCGCGCCGTCGGTCGCCGGGGCGGCGCGGAAGTTGAGCGTGGCCGGCAGCCCCCGCACCGTGAGGCAGGCCTCCCAGCCGTCGACCGGGTTCTGCCCCGCGCGCCGCAGCAGCTCGATCAGCTTGTCCTCGGTCCCCGTGACCGCGAACGACAGCAGCGACTTGCCCGGCGTCAGGCCGGCCAGCAGGTAAGCGGCGTCATCGGCCTCGCGGATCATTCCCTCCCCGTCGCAGACCACCGCCAGCTCGCGCCGCAGGGGCGTGATCTGCGCGGCCGCCTTCACGCCACACCCAGCCTGCGCTTCACGTTGGTCAGCATCTCCGCGGCGTCGCCGCCGAACAGCGAGACGCCCAGGTCGCGCACGGCGTCCGGGTCCCAGTCGACCGCGTGGCCACCGACGGCGATCGGAACGTCCGCGCCCAGCGCCGCGCGAATCCGCTCGACCGTCCGGCGCAGCGCCGGCATGTGAAAGCTCAGCGAGACCGAGAGCGCCACCAGGTCGGGGCGCTCCAGCCGCGCCAGCGCGACCAGGCTGTCGACCGGCGTGTTGGCGCCGACGAACTGGACGTCGAAGCCGCCCATTTCCAGGAAGTCGGAGGCGACCCGCGCCCCCAGCTCATGCAGCTCTCCCTCGACGCAGGCGAGCAGGATCCGCCGGCCGTTGCGCCGCGCGCGCGGCAGGTGCTGGTAGAGGCGCGCCAGCGCCAGCTGCGAGATCGCGGTCGCGACGTGCTCCTGCGCGATCGTGCAGCGGTTCTCTTGCCACAGGCGCCCGATCTCGTACTGGGCTTGCTGAATGACCTGCAGGTGCAGGTCAGGGACCGCGGCGCCGGCGCCCAGCCCCTCTTCGACGATGATCCGCAGCCCTTCGTCGCGCCGGCCGGCGAGCTGCGCCGACAAGAACCGGCGTTTCAAGTCGGCGAGGTCGAACGCCGCGTGCTGGCTGAATTGCGTCATCGAGTTGGGGCAGGCGCGCCCCTTGAGCGGACGCCCGGATCCGCAAGTTGGTGACGACGATCGCGGTACGCAAGATGCCTACGGAACGTCGCCGACCCGCGTCGACGGATCCTCGGGGAACAGCACGGTGCGCTTGAACGCCTCCGCCCATTCGACCCCGAACAGGCGATCCATCAGGCGCAGCCCCGCGTCCGCCGCGCGGTGATCGGCGCAGTAGGCGGCCACCTCGGGCGAGAACCGGCCGCTGCCGCTGTGCGCGTTCGGGCGATCCGCGCGATCGACGCGCGCGCGCACCGCCGTCTCCATCCAGACCCGGGCGAAGTCGACCGCCGCTGCCGAAGCAGCCCCCACCGCCGTCGGCGGGAGCCGAGTGAACAGATGGTGCGGCGAGAACCAGCGGGCGCACCAGGCGGGCAGCGGGCCGCCCGGGGGGAACGGACCGCGCGAACGTCGGATCGACGCCAGCCTCCCGCCCGCGCTGTTCGATCCGTCCACCGCGGCCGGCCGCGCGCCGGGGCGCACGGGCGACAGGTCGGCCACCACGACGACCGGCGCGCCCGCGACCGCCACCAGGTCGACGCCCAGGATCGTCGGCGCGTCCCAGTGATCCGGCGCGGCGCGGCGCCAGGCCGGTAGGCCCAGGACGTTGACGATCGCCAGGCCCGGCCCGCTGATGGTCACGATGCGCGCGAACGCCACGTCCAGCCCGGTCCAGGCGCGGGCGCTCAGCTCGACCGGCTGCTCGCGAAACACGCCCGCGCGGCTGGCCAGCTCGGCCGGAAGATCGAACGGACGCAGGAGGCGGCTCCCGGAGAACAGCGCCGTGATGTGGCGCGCCGCCGCCAGGACGCCATCATCGCTCAGGACCGCGACGCCCGCGACGCTCACGCCGGCTCCCCGCGCTCGAGCGACGCGGCGCCCGCGTCCACGATCGCCCGCGCGTCCGCCAGCGCCAGGCCGCCCTCCGACAGCGCCGCCGAGAGCGCCTTCAACATCTCGGTGAGGTGCGGCGCCGGAACGGCACGGCGGGCGAACAACCTGGAGATGAAGGTCAGGTAACCCATGAACAGATCGGCGCGCCCCATCGCCACCGCGTCCGCCAGGTATGACAAATGATAGAGGGCGTCGTCCAGGCAGCGCCCCCAGCCGCGCCCCTCCTGATACCAGTCGGCGTGCGCCGCCTGCAGGCGACCGATCGCGGCGGCGGCCAGGTCGGGCGCCCGCTCCTGGATCGCGCGCGGCTCGGGCGCCTCGTACAGCAGCCCGGCCTCCGCCTCGATCAGCAGATCGATCACCTGCGTTCGCCCGGGCATCTCCTCGGCGCCGACCGCCGCGGCCAGGCGCGCGAAGTTGTCGGCCAGGTGGCGCGTGCACATCCCACGCGCGGTCAGGACCGACCGCAGCCAGCGCGCGTAAGTGATCATCACCGCGGGCGAGCCGGCGCGCGCCGCCTCGGCCAGGTAGCGGACGTGGAAATCGCCGTCCTCGTTGGCGTGGCCCCGACCGCCGTCACCGAACCGCTCGCCCCAGAACGGGTTCTGATACATCTCCTCGATGACCCGGCGTGAGAGCGCCGGGACGCGCCGCTCGATCTCGGCGGCCAGCGGCTCGGGCGCCAGCGCCGGGTCAGGCAACGTTGGCCTCGGCCGATTCGCCCAGCCAGCGGCCCAGCGTGGCGAACGTGTCGCGGGCGGCGCGCACCGCCGCGACCTCGACCGCCGGCGTGTCCAGGCGGGTGTCGAGCAGGGCCAGCATCTGCTTCCAGCGCTCGCCGACCTGCTCGCCGTAACAGTCGAGGTAGCCCGCGGCGCCGAGGACGGCCGGCAGGCGTGGCGCCAGCCGGCGCAGCAGCACCTTGCCGCCCAGCGTGGCGCCTTCGAGCACGTAGGCGCAGCCGAGCAGGCCGCCCAGGCAGGTCGGTTCCGGCAACCAGGGAGACCAGGGGACCGAGTCCGGCCGGGCGGGCATCAGCCCGAGACGGCCCAGGTCCTTCACCAGCAGCGGCGTCTTCCGACGGCGGGCGAACGCCTCCGTGAGATCGTGATCGTCCGCGAGGCGGGCCAGCCGCCGCTCCAGCGGGGCGTGAAATCCAAGCAGCTTCTCCAGGTAGCGCCGGTAGTCGTCCACCGTCGGCGCCGGCGACAGCAACCAGCTCTCGCGCTCCAGCGAGTCGTGCAGCGGGCGGGTCTCTACGCGAATCCGTTCGAGCGGGGTCACGGTCGGAAATGATTTCGTAAGGCCGCCCCCGGAAGGCGGCAAGGGCCGTCGAATCACTTTCTCCGGCGGCGCGCGCCGTCGTCTCTCAGAGCGCGGAAGGCGGCGCCAGGTCGGCGCGCCCGGCGCGCACGACCTCTAACCCCGGCAGGCGGAACCAGAACCGGCTCCCCTTCCCGGGCGCGCTCTCCACGCCGACCGAGCCGCCGTGCGCTTCCACGATCTCGCGCACGATCATCAAGCCCAGGCCGGTCCCGCCGGCGTCTCCGCCCGGGGCGCGCGTGTAGCGCTGGAACAGCGTCGGCAGGACGGCGGGGTCGATGCCGGCGCCGGTATCCTCGATTTGCACCTCGCACCAGTGGCCGGCCGCGGCCGCGCGCACCACGATGACGCCGCCCGCGGGGGTGAACTTGATCGCGTTGGCGATCAGGTTCGTGAGCACCTGCTGCAGCCGGCGGCGGTCGCCCAGCACCAGCATCTGACCGACCGCCGCCTCGATCCGCAGCTCCTGATGGGTGCTCTCGATCAGCGGGCGGAAGTCGTCGACGATCTCACCGAGCAGGACCGTGAGGTCGAAGCGCGACCGCTCCATCTTGTGCGCCCCCTCTTCCATCCGGGCAAAGTCCAGGAAGTCGTTGATGAGCGCCACCAGGCCGCGCATGTTCACTTCCATCTTGCGCAGGTCGCTGACCAGCTCCGACGACAGCACCCCGCGCCGCCCGCGCAGGATCAGGTCGGTCCGCATCAACATCGCCGACAGCGGCGAGCGCAGGTCGTGCGCGATCATCGAGTAGAAGTCCAGCCGCCGCGTCTCGCGCTGGCGGCGCACCGTCACGTTGCGCAGCGCGATCGTCAGCTCGGTGTTGGCTTCCGTCGGCAAGAACCGGACGCTGGGTGAGAAGATCTCCTCGCCGATCTCAATGTCGGGCAGCGGCCGCGCATCCGGACCCGCCAGCGCGGCCTCGTCCAGCGGCGCGAGCGTCGGCAGGACATCGAGGAGCGTCTGGGACTTCAGGGCCGTCGCGCTCTGCCCCAGCACACGCTGCGCCTCTTCGTTGACGAAGGTGATCCGGTTCTCCGGGCCGAGCCCGATCAAAGGATCAGGCGCATGCTGGACCAGCTCGACCACGCTGGCCTCGGCCCGCTGGGCGCGGTCGCGCAGCCGGCACCAGCGCACCAGCGCGTCCACCCGCGCCCGCAGCTCCGGGTCGGCGTAGGGCTTGACCAGGTAGTCGTTCGCGCCCGCGCCCAGCCCTTCGACGATCTGCTCGGTCTGGGTCTGCATCGTCAGCAGCAGGATGGCCAGCTGGCCGTGGTGGCTCTCGGCCGAGCGGAGAAACCGGCACACCTCGATACCCGACACGCCCGGCATCACCCAATCGAGCACGAGCACGTCCGGCGGCGGATGCGTCGCCAGGTGCTCCAGCAACGCCGAGCCGTCGGCGAACAGCCGAACGTCGTACTGGTCGTGCAGCACCCGCCGGGCCCGCTCGGCATCCAGCGGGCTGTCGTCGACGATCCAAACCGTCGCGGACTTGGGCAGAGCGTGAGGCATCAGTGCGCTTCAATCAAAGGCATCATCACCGGTGCGGCTTGACACTCTAAGCCTGCATTCTTACGGTTCAAGCCCTGTTGATCATATTCATGGATCATTCATGTTGCAGGCGCTGATCGTTGACGATAGCAAGGTCATGCGCGAGATGGTGGTCGCCTGTCTTCGCGCACAGGAGGATCTGGCGTTCACCCACGCCGCCAGCGGGCTGGAAGCGCTGGAGAAACTGTCTCTCCAGCATTTCGACGTGGTGGTGCTGGACCTCAACATGCCGGACATCGGGGGCTACGAAGTCATCGAGTTCATTCGCGGCCAGGACAAGTTGCGCAGCTTACCGATCCTGGTCGTGACCACCCGTGGTGACGAAGGGTCGCGCGAGCGCGCCCTGACCGCGGGCGCCAACACCTTCATGACCAAGCCGTTTTCACCGGCCGGGCTCCTGGGCGAGGTTCGCGCCTTGATCGGCGTGCGCCCAGGGGCCCCGGCATGACCGATCGGTTCGACGCCGCCGAGTTCATCGCCGGGTTCATCGCGGAGGCCGAGGAGCACCTGACGTCCGCCAACGCCAACCTGCTCTCGGCCGAAGAAGCCGCCGCCAACGGGCAGCCGACGCCCCGCCAGGTGCGTGAGCTGTTTCGTTCTTTTCACACCTTGAAGGGGCTGGCCGCCATGGTGGGGGTCGACCCGATCGTCGATGTGGCGCACGCCATGGAATCGGTGCTGCGGGACGCCGATCGAGCAGCGGGAACCCTGCCGCGCGGCGCGGTCGAGCTGTTGCTGAACGGGATCCGCGTCATCGAGCAGGGCGTGCGCGCGCTGGCCAAGAAGAAGCCCGTGCCGGAGGCGCCGCCCGCGCTGCTGGCCGCGCTGGGCGACCTTCAGAAGATCGAGGGCCAGCAGCCGGCCGCGGGTGACGACACCACCCTGCCGGCCGATCTCTGGGCCAAGCTGAGCGCCGCCGCGCGCCAGCAGCTGGTGCAAGGGTTGCTGGCCGGGCGGCGCGCGCTGCTGGTCCTGTTCCGGCCGACGCCCGAGCGCGCCGCTGCCGGGACCACCATCACGACGGTCCGCGAACGGGTCGCGCAGGTCGCGGAGATCGTGAAGGTCGTGCCCCGATCGCAGCCGACCACCGCGGACGCCCCGGCCGGGCTGGCCTTCGCGCTGGTGGTGCTGTCCGCGGTCGACGACGCGGTGATCGCCGAGGCCACGGCCGCCGCCCCGGATGACCTGACGCCGATCCGGCTGGAGGCGCCCCCCGCGCCGATCGCCTCGGCCATGCTGGGCATCGACGGCGTGGACGACGAAGATCTGCGCCGGCGCGGTTTCGTGCGGGTCGAGGTCAGGCGGCTCGACGATGCCCTCGAGCGCCTGTCCGCGCTGGTGGTCACGCAATTTCGTCTGGTGCGCGCGGCCGCCGCCCTGCGCGAAGCGGGCGCCGACACGCGCGCGCTGGCGCAGGTGGTGTCCGAGAACGGGCGCCAGCTCCGCGATCTGCGGGCCGCCATCATGCGGGCGCGCATGGTCTCGGTGGCGGAGGTGCTCGAGCGGGTGCCCCTCATCGTGCGCGGCCTCAGCCGGGCCACCGGCAAGGCGGCACGGCTGGAGCTGTCCGCCGGCCACGCCGAGCTGGACAAAGCCGTCGCGGAGCGGATCTTTCCAGCCGTGGTGCATTTGGTGCGCAACGCGGTCGATCACGCGCTGGAGCCGCCCGAGGAGCGGCGGGCGGCCGGCAAGCCCGAGGTCGGGTTGGTGCGCGTGGCGTGCTTCGAGCGCTCGGACAGCCAGCTGGAGCTGACGGTCTCCGACGACGGGCGCGGGATCGACGCGGCGGCGGTGGCGCGGCGGGCGGGCACGGCCCTGCCGGCCACGCCCGAGGCGCTGCTGGATCTCCTGACCCGCCCTGGCCTCTCGACCAAGAGCGAGGTCACCGAGACGAGCGGCCGCGGCATGGGAATGGACGTGGTGAAGAGGGTGGCGGTCGAGGAGCTGCGCGGCGAGCTGTCGATGACCACCGCGCCCGGCCAGGGGACGACCTTCACGCTGCGGATCCCCCTCAGCATCACGATCGTCGACGCGTTCTCGTTCGCTTGCGGGGGCGAGACGTTCGTCGTTCCCGTGTCGACCGTCGAGGAGATCCGCGACATCGATCTGACCAAGACGGTGCGCGGCCCTGACCGGCGGCAGACGCCGCGCCGCCAGCCCGACCGGCGCCGTGTCCCGCGCGCCAGCGACATGATCGAGCGCCGGGGCGAGGCCGTTCCGGTATTGCGCCTGGACGATCTGCTGGGGCTCCCGACCGCCACGGCCGATCACCGCAAGGCCATCGTCGTCCGGCGCAACGGTGAGCCGTTCGCCTTCGTCGTGGATCGCATGATCGGGCAGCAAGAGATCGTGGTGCGGCCCATCGAAGATCCGTTCGTACGGGTGGCGGGCGTCGCCGGCACGACCGATCTGGGCGACGGGCGGCCGACGCTGGTGCTGGACCTGGCCTCGCTCGGCGACGGGCTGATGGCCGGCGGACCCAAGGAGCTCCGGGCGTGAACGACCTCCACGTGCTCTGCAAGGTGGCCGACGCCGACTACGTCGTGTCGGCGGCCGACGTCCTGCAGATGGAGTCGTTCTCGGGCGCCACCAAGGTGCCGGGCGCCTCGCCCGAGGTCGCCGGGCTGGTCCAGATCCGCGGCAAGGTGATCCCGGTGCTGGACCTGCGGCTGCTGTTCGGCCTCCCGGCCCGGGAGCCGACGCTGGACTCGCGGGTGGTGGTGACCAGCCGCGGCGCGCGCACGGTCGGTCTGCTGGTCGACAGCGCGCGCGAGGTGCTGAAGATCCCGGCCGAGGACTTCAAGCCGCCGCCGTCGGTGGTCGCGCATCAGACCGAGGGATTGGTGAAGGCCGTGGCGCAGATCGGGACACGTTTGTTGATGCTGGTCGACCTCGCGAAGGTGATCGGCGAGGAGCACGCGCATGGAGACGAGTGACGGGAAGTCAGGAGCGAACGGCAACCGGCGGTTCACCCTGGAGGAGGCGCTGGCCAGCGCGGGTCGAACCGCACAGGGCGCCCGTCAACTGGCGCAGGACGCGCTGACGGTGGAAGAGGCGGCCGCCCGGCTGGTGGCCGGCGGCAACGAGCGGATCGCGGCGGGTGAAGAGGCCCGTGGCGCGGCCGACCTGCTGGCCGCCGGCGTCGAGTCGGTGGCGCTCTCCGTGCAGTCGCTGGCGCGATCGCAGGCGCAAGTGGCCGACACCGCCCGCGAGGTCCAGAGCGGCCAGGAAGCGGCCGGCACCAGCCTGCGCGAGGTGGCGACCTCGGTCGCGAGCGTGAAGAGAGACGGCGAGGCGCTGGCGCAGGCGGTCGAGTCCACCGCCGCCACGCTGGAAGAGACGGCGCGGTCGATCAAGGGCGTCGCCGTGAACGCCGAGGATCTGGCGGCGGCCAGCGAGGAGCTGCTGGCGGCGGCCACCGAGACCAGCGCCAGCGTCAAGGAGGTCGCCGAGCGCGGCCAGTCGACGGCGTCCTCCATCGAGCAGATGGCGGCCACCGCCACCAGCATGGCCAAGGGGACCAGCAAGCTGAACGCCGACGCCGGCGTGGCGGGCGAGCGCGTGGCGGCCATGACGGCTGCCATCGTCGACGCGGCCACCGCGGTCGAGCGCGTGGCCAAGGACGGGGCCGAGATGGCCTCGGCGATCGAGGAGACGTCGGCCACCGCCGAAGAGATCGCGCGGACCGCCCGGGGGGTCGCCGAGCAGGTCAAGGAGATCGAGGAAGGCACCATCAACACCTCCAGCCTGCTGACCGAGCTGGCGGCCTCGGTCGAGGAGGTGGCCTCGACGGCCGAGAAGAACGCGCAGGTCATCGAGACCAACGCCGCGGGGATCGAGCAGCTGGCGCGCTCCGTATCGGCGGTGGCGAAGTCCGCCGATCAGATCAGCCAGCTGGCCACCGCCAGCGCGTCGACGTCCGTGCAGGCCGAGGGAACGTCCCGGCGGATCGTCGACCTGGTCTCCGGCACCCGCCGCACCGCCGACGAGGTCACCGGCGCGGCGCGCAGTGGCGGAGCGGTGGTGGCGCGCTCGATCGCCGGCATGACCGGAATCCGGCAGACCATGCAGGAGTCTTCGTCGGTCATCAAGGAGATGGGGAAGCGGACGGAGGAGATCGGCGACATCGTCCAGACCATCAACCTGATCGCCGACCGCACGAACCTCCTGTCGCTGAACGCCAGCATCGAAGCGGCGCGGGCCGGCGAGCACGGCCGCGGCTTCGCGGTCGTCGCCGAGGAGATCCGGGCGCTCTCGGACCGGGCCGCGGCGGCCAGCGCCGACATCGCCAAGATCGTCCGCGGCCTGCAGGGCACGGCCCGCGACGCGGTCACCGCCACCAACGACGGCCTCAAGGTCGCCGACGAGGGGGCGCGCCTGGCGTCCGAGGCCGAGAAGGCGCTGGGATCGATCCTGCAAGGGATCGAGGGGGTCGGGCGCGGCGTGGGCGACATCGAGCGCGCCACCGGCGAGCAGTCCTCCGCCGTGCAGGCGCTGAGCCGCAGCACGGAGCGCGTCGCCGAGGAGAGCCGCGCGATCGCGCTGGCCGCCAGCGAGCAGGTGGCCGCCGGCCAGAGCATGGCCCAGGCAGGCGCCGAGATGCGCCGGATGGCCAAGCAGACCAAGGACGCCACCGAGGAGCAGGCGCGCGCCGTTCGCGCCGCGGTCAAGGACGGCAACCAGCTGGCCTCGAACGTGAAGAAGGTGGCCCGCGCCGCGGAGGAGCAGGCGACGGGCGCCGGGCAGATGGCAAAGGCGGCGCTGCGGATGCGGACGCTGGCGCAGCAGACCAGCGCCGCGATGACCGACCAGACCCGCACGCTGAGCGGTCTGGCCGGCCTGGCCACCGAGGTCAGCGCCTCGACCCAGCGGATCGTCTCGGGGCTGGCGGAGCAAGCGCGCGGCGGGGCCGAGATGGCCGGCGCGCTGGAGAACGTCAGGCAGGCCGCCACCGAGAACGCCAAGGGCGTCGGCGAGCAGGCGCGGGCGCTGGGACAGATCGAGATCGCCTCCCGTCAGGTCGCCAAGCTGGCAGGCGCGGTCACCAAGGCCACCTCCGAGCAAGGCAGGTCGATGACCAACCTGACCAAGTCGGCGGACGACGTGCGGCGGGTGGCGCGGCAGACGGCGCGGGCCGTGGCCGAACAGGCCGACGTGCTCTCGACGCTGGCCACGGCGACCGGCAAGCAGAGCACCGGCCTCGCCACCATCACGCGCGTCTCCAGCGAGCAGGCCTCGTCGGGCGAGCAGGCCGCCCGAGCCGTCGCCGAGCTGCGGGGGACGGCCCGCTCCGTCGTCTCGGCTGTCGATCAGCAGGCCAAGACCGCCACCGCGATGGCCGGCGACGTGGGCGCGGTCTCGGCGGGCCTCGGGCGTCTTCGCGCCGCCAGCGAGCGGCAGGTGGAGGCGCTCGACACCGTGGCCGCCGCGCTCACCGGCCTGCGCGCACGCGGCGGCGACGGTCCCGGCGCACGATCCAACGAGCCTGCATGAGCACGACCGAGCCATTCGCCTTCACCTCCGACGAGCTCCAGCGCATGGAGCGGGTCCATCGTCTGTCCGCGGCGGGGACCGAGGGGATCGGCGGGCTCATCGATCTGCTGGCGGATCCCAGCTGGACGGTGCGCCGCGTGGTGGTGGCGGCGCTGGCCAACGCCGGCGACGCGGCCGCCGGCCCGCTGACCCAGGCGCTGCGCGCGCGCCGTGACAGCGAGGCCCGGATCGCGGCGCTGGTCGACACCCTGTCGTCGCTCGACGGCCACCCGGAGTCGCTGCTGATCGCGATGGGCGGCGACGCCAATCCGGCGGTGGTGGCGGACGTGGCGCAGATCCTGGGGCGGCGCCGCTCGTCCGGCGCGGTGCCGGCGCTGGCGGCGCTGACCCGCCACGCGGACGACAACGTGGCCGTCGCGGCGATCGAGGCGCTGGGGCGGGTCGGCGGGCGCGCGGCGGTCGACTCGCTGGTCGACTCGATCCGGTCCGGCAGCTTCTTCCGGACGTTCCCGGCCATCGACGTGCTGGGGCGCAGCGGCGATCCGCGCGCCGTCGGGCCGCTGACCGAGCTGCTCGATCAACCGGAGTACGCGGCGGAGGCGGCGCGCGCGCTGGGGCGCACCGGCGATCGGGCCGCCGTCGCGCCGCTGATGCGCCTCTTTGATCGCGTCACCGCGGCCACGGCGCGGGTGGCGGCGCTGGCCCTCAAGGACCTGCACCAGCGCAACAGCGAGCACTTCGGCAGCGGCGAGCGCGCCGAGCAGGAGATCCAGCGCGTGCGCGATCCGGCCATCGTCCGCCAGGTGGTTCGCGCGCTGTCGGGCGCCGACCCGACCGAGCAAGTGGCGCTCTGCTTCGTGCTGGAGATGCTGCGCGACGTCTCGGCGGCGCCGGCGCTCACCGCGCTGCTGGACGGCACGAACGAGGTGGTCGACGCCGCCACCGCCGCCCTCAAGCGGATCGGGCCCGAGGCCGAGTCGCAGATCCTCTCCGAGATGCGCGAGGGGGGGACCAAGCGCGCGCTCTTGCCGCTGGTCTCGCGCAAGACCGCCGCCGACCTGGTGATCGGCTGCCTGACCGACGCCGATCCCGACGTGCAGGCGCTGGCCTGCGAGGCGCTGGGCCGGATGGGCGCCGTGGGAGCGGTCTCGGCGATCTTCCCGCTGATATCTCACGTCAACCCGCACGTGGCGTTCGCCGCCATGAGCGCCATCCAGTCGCTGGGCGGCCCCGAGACGGAAGCGCTGACGCTGGCCGCGATCCGCGCACCCGAGGCGCGGACCCGGCGCGCGGCGATCCGGATCCTGGCCTACTTCGGCTTTCCGGCGGCGCTCGACGCGATCCTCGCGGCGTTGAACGATCCCGACGAGCGCGTGCGCGAGGCGGCCCTGCAGGGCCTACCGTTCTTCGACGACCGGCACGCGCTGGAGGCCCTGCTGGCGGCGGCCAAGGATCCCTCGGCCCGCAACCGGGCGGTGGCGATGCGGGCGCTGGGCCAGTGCGTGGGCGACCTGCGCGTGAGCGCCTACCTCATCAAGGGGCTGAGCGATCCCGATCCCTGGACGCGCTACTACGCCTGCCAGGCGCTGGGCAAGCTGGCGTTCGAGCCGGCGGCGGCGGCGATCGCGCAGCTCCTGACCGATCCGGCCGGGCAGGTGCGCGTGGCGGCCGTGGAGGCGCTGTCGTTCCTGAAGAGCGAGGCGGCCCTGAAAGCGCTGGAGGCGGCCGCCTCCGACGCGGAGCCCGACGTCCAGCGCGCGGCGCTGGTCGGCCTGGGCGTCGCCCACCGGGTCGAGTCGCTGCCCGTGATGCTGGCGGCGACGTCGTCCCCGGATTCGGCGACGCGGACCGTGGCGCTGTCCGCGGTGGCGGGCTTCGACCGACCGGAGGTGTTGCGCGCGCTGGTCGGCAGCGCCAGCGACGCCGACGACGGCGTGCGCGCGATCGCCATTCGCCTGCTGTCGGCGATGCCCGGGGCGGCGGCCACCGCGGCGCTGACCGGACTTCTGCAAGACGCCACCGCGCGCGAGCCGATCCTGGCCGCGCTGTCGGTCCACGTCGAGGGCCGCGTCCCCGGCCTGTCGGCGGCGCTGGAGGGGGCCGACGACGAGACCGCGGGGGCGCTCACCTCCGCCCTGGCGCGGCTGCGGCGCCCCGACGCGACCGCGGCGCTGATGGGCGCCATGACCAGCCCGAACAGCCGCGCGCGGAAGGCGGCCGCCACCACGCTGGCCGGCCTGGGCAACCGCGAGGCGATCCACATCCTGAAGCTGGCCGCCGAGGCGGATCCCGAGCCCGAGGTTCGGAAGATCTGCGCGCTGCTGCTCTCTCGGTAAACGAGCCGTTCGGTGTTGCCGCTGTCACCCCAGGTGTTCGCGATCCTGAGCGGGCTCATTGCCGAGCACGCCGGCCTCCACTTCGATGCCGGCCACCTGGGCGTGTTCGCCGACAAGGTCGGCACGCGCGCGGTGGAGGCCGGGTTCGAGTCGCTGCTCGACTACTACTACTTCCTTCGCTACGACCCCCGGGGCCCCGAGGAGCTGGACGCGCTGATCGAATCGCTCGTGATCAACGAGACCTACCTGTTCCGCGAGCTCTTGCCGCTGGAGACGATGGTGTCGGGGCTGCTCGTGCCGATGGTGCGCGCGGGCCGGCGGCCCCGGATCTGGTGCGCCGCTTGCTCGACCGGCGAGGAGCCGCACACGGTGGCGATGCTCCTGGCCGAACGGGGGATCCTGGACAAGGTCGACCTGGTCGCCAGCGACATCAGCGCCAACGCCCTGGAGCGCGCTCGCTCGGGCCGGCTGGCGCGCCGGTCGATCCGCCAGGAGCTCCCGTCGTTCGCGCAGAGGTGGGTGTCGGCGACCGAACAGGGAACGAAGATTCATCCGCGGCTGACAGAGGCAATCGAGTGGCGGCGCATCAACCTCATGGATGGCGCGGCCGTGGCGGCGCTGGGGAGCTTCGACGTGATCCTGTGCCGGAACGTGCTGATCTACTTTGCCGACGCGACGACGCGGAAGCTGCTCGATCGCCTGCGGCAGAGCTTGAAGCCCGGCGGGACGCTGTTCGTCGGCGTCTCCGAGTCGCTGCTCCGGTTCGGCGGCCAGCTGGTGTGTGAGGAGCTGAACGGCGTGTTCCTGTACAAGAAGCCCACATGACCCCTCGTAGCCCGATCCGCGTCCTGGTCGTCGACGATTCGGCGTTCGCGCGCAAGGTCCTGCGCGAGTCGCTGGCGCGCAGCCCCGACGTCGAAGTCGTCGGCATCGCCCGCGACGGGCTGGAGGCGCTGGAGAAAGCGGCCGAGCTGAAGCCGGACGTCATGACGCTGGACCTGGTCATGCCGAACCTCGACGGGCTGGGGACGTTGCGCGCCCTGCCCCCCGACGGCCCGCGCGTGGTGGTGGTCAGCATCTCGGGCGCCGACAGCGCGCTGGGGCTGGAGGCGCTGCAAAACGGCGCGATCGATCTGGTCCACAAGCCGACGGCGCTGGCGACCGAGCGGCTGTACGAGCTGTCCGAGGAGCTGGTCGCCAAGGTCGTCGCGGCGGCCGGCGCCCGGCGGCCCGCCGCGACCACGCCGCCGCCCGTGCTGCTGGAGCCGCCGCCCAGGGGCAGCGCCGTCCGGCTGATCACGATCGGGACGTCGACGGGCGGACCGGCCGCGCTGACCCGCCTCCTGCCGGCGCTGCCGCGCGATCTGCCGGCGGCGGTGGCGGTCGCGTTGCACATCCCCGCCGGTTACACGGAGGCGCTGGCGCGGCGCCTGGACGAGATCTGCGCGGTGCGCGTGTTCGAGGCCTCCGACGGCGGCGAGCTGCCCCCGGGCAGCGTCGCGATCGCGCGGGGTGGGCTCCACCTCCGCGTGGCCGCCGGCGACGGCAAGCTCGTCACCCACGTCAGCCCGGCTCCCTTGACCGCGCCGTTCTGCCCATCGGTCGACGTGCTGTTCGACAGCGCCGCGGCGCTGGGGCCCGCCGTCCTGGGCGTCGTGCTGACCGGGATGGGGAGCGACGGGCTGGCCGGCGCGACGACGATCCGCGCGCGCGGCGGGCGCGTGCTGACCGAGGCCGAGCGCTCCTGCGTCGTGTACGGGATGCCGCGCGCGGTGGTCGAGGGCGGGCAGTCCGACGGCCAGGCGCCGATCGAGGAGATGGCCGCCGCGATCGTCCGGCGTCTCTAAGCACCCGTTCGCCGCATTCCGCCGATGATCCGGCGTGCGGACAGCGCGATTTCTTGTGGTGGCGGTGGCGGCGGCCGTAACGTGCGCGGATGCTTCGCCGCTGCGCGCGCTGGTGCTTGGCGCTCGGGCTCCTGCTGGTCGTGGCGCCCCCGTCGGTGCTGGCCAAGGGCGGGCCCTCGGAGCGACTGACCGTCGACTTCATCGCGGTCGGCCAGGGGGACGCCGCGCTCATCACCTCGCCGGCCGGCAAGACGGTGCTGATCGACGGCGGGCCGCACGAGTCGGAGGCGGATCTGGTGGCGTTTCTCCACCGGCGCCACACCGGCCCGATCGATCTGGTGCTGCTCACCCACCGCCACGCCGACCACCTGGGCGGCCTGGCGGCGGTCGTGCGCTCGATCGGCGCGCGGATGTTCATGGACGCCACGTTCCCGCACCCCAGCCCCGCCTACGCCGAGCTGCTGGAGACGCTGCAGGCCGCCCACGTCTCGGTCCGCAACGCCGAGCGCGGGCGAACGGTCGATCTGGGCGGCGGCGCGATCCTGACGCTGC
>CAZTZM010000083.1:0-8973 GCA_964618005.1 uncultured Myxococcales bacterium | reverse complement strand
GTCCCGACGCCGCCGCCCGCCGTGGCGCCGGCCGGCTCGTACGAGCTCTCGCCGGTCGAGGCGGCGCGCCTCGGGAGCATGGCGGGCGCCGAGCTGGTGATCTCCCTGCGCGTCACACACTTCGGAAGCTCGGCGCGCCTGCGCCTCACCGCCTACGCGACCGGCACCGCGCAGGTCGTGTACTGGGACAGCATCCTCATCACCGGTGGCCCCGACGAGCTGGACGTCGCGATCGAGCGCCTGGTCCACGGCATGGTGACCGGCAAGCCGGTGCGCGACAGCGCCGAGCTGGAGACCGTGACCGGCAAGGAGACGATGGCGCTCAACCGCCGCGAGGCGAACAGATCGTTCGGCATCCGGCTGACCTCGTTCCTGCCCCAGAACTCCGCCGACGGGCAGTTCGTTCCGATCACCGCCGGCGGGCTCTGCTGGCTGTACGACGCGCGCAGCTGGATGGCCGACGTCTCGACCGACATCGGCGGCGGCTCCGACAGCCGCTTCGTCATCGACGCCGCCATCGGCGCCTACTACCCGCTGCTGCGCGAAGACTTCACGCCGTACATCGGCGGCGTGATGCGCTGGGCCTACATGACGACGGGCGGGGAGGGCGCCGGCGGCCTGATCCTGCAGCCGACGGCGGGCCTGCTGCTCGGCCGGCTCTCGTCGGTGCAGCTGCGCGGCGAGGTCGGCTACTTCTTCAACACCTTCGCCGAACAAGAGTCGCAGTACCAGGTCACGTCGGCCGGCACCTACGCGGTCAAGCACTACAGCAGCGGTCTGGTCATTTCGCTCGGCATCGGGTTCTAGGCCGCCGCTCTTAGACGGCGCGGGCCAGCGCCAGCGTGTGGACGGCGGCGGCGCCCGCGTGCAGCAGCGCGCGGGTGCATTCGTGGAAGGTGGCGCCGGTCGTGTAAACGTCGTCGAGCAGCAGAACGCGGCGTCCGCGCAGGCGCGCCGGATCGCGCACCCCGAACGCGCCCGCCACCTCGGCCAACCGCACTGCCGGTCCGGCGTGTCCCAGCTCGCGCGTCTCGCGGATGCGCAGCAGCAGATGGCGCTCCAGCCGAGGGCGCGCGCGCCGGACGCGTCCCAGGCCGCGCAGCGCCCAGCGCGCCAGCTCCGACGCCTGATTGAATCCGCGTGCACGGAGCTTCCGCGGGTGCAGCGGCACCGGCACCACCGCGTCACCCGCCCGGAACGCCCCGTGATCGAGCGCCTCCGCCAGCGGGGCGACGAGCAGGCGGGCCAGCCGCCGCGCCAGATGGCGCCGGCCGCCGTGCTTCATCCGCACCAGCGCTTCGGCCAGCGCCTCACCGTACTCGAACCCTGCCGTCGCGGTGACGAACGGCAGCGGCACGCGCCGGCAGATCCGGCAGCGCGCGGCCCGGTCCATCGCGACGGATCGATCGGGCATCGGCAGCGCGCAGCCCGGGCAGACCCCGACCAGCGGGTTCAACGACAGCTCGCACGCCGCGCAGAACACCGCCTCGTCCGGGATGGGACGGTCGCAGGCGGCGCAGGCCGCCGGCCACACCGTCTGCAGCGAGGCGCCAAACAAAGCCTCGACGAACGCCGACGAAGAACCCATGTGCCCCTTATCGGGGCGCGTTCATTTCGGTTGCGAGAGACGTCCCTAGGGCGAGACGGCGGCGCGCTCTGCGCGATCGAGCGACTTGGTGAGCCACCTCAAAGAGGAGACTTCCGGAGAGGCCGCCTGCTTGAACGCGGCGGCGTCCAGTGACCGACGCGCCTCGGCTGGCTTACCCGTAAGCTCAAACGCCAGCGTCCTCAAGAGCGCGGCTTGCACGGCGCGGCCCCCTTCCGTCACGCGCGCCAGGTGCTCTATCGCCGCCGGGTAGTCACGTTCCGACATGGCGCGCGCACCCATCTCGAACTCGAGGTCGACGTCGCGGGCGCCGGCCTCGTAGAGCGGTACGGCAATGCGCTGTACAGCCGGTTCGGTCCCCATTAAGAGGAGCGGCAGGGTACGCAAGGAGGAGTGTGTCAGCGCTGCATGGAGGAGCTGGATCCGATCGAAGTGACCCCAGGCGCTGATGTCGTCCAGCGCCGCCTGCGGCGCGAAGAAGTCAGCCGTGCGCAGGCGCAGTCCCGCCGGCCAGACGTCACGGATGAACGGACTCGCCTCGAACGAACGGCGTAGCGCCCCCGGATCCATCCATGACCGATAGGACGGATCTCCGTTCTCGTCGGGGGGATACTGATCGAGGATGCGGCCAGGGTGATCGTCGTCGAGCGGCGGCGTGCCCTCCGTCCGCTCCAGCAAAGTGGCGGCGTCCGCCAGGAACGTAGCGCCCAGCGTCTCGGGTTGCTCGAAGCCCGAGGCGGCGAGCTCGGAGGCGATGGGGGGATCGTGCCACTGCGCCGTGAACTGTTCCTCGGGGACGGGGCCGCGCAGGCCGCGCGTACCGGCCAGCATCCATTGCAGCCCGGCGCCGCTCCACAGCGTGCAGTCAGGGAAGGCTTCGCAGAATCCCCGAATGACGGCCTTGGTCTCCGAGAGCCAGAGCTGGTTGACGGGCAGCCAGTAGGTCGCGACGCCGCCCTCCCGCAGGCGGTCGTGCACGAGCCGGAAATACTCGGTGGAGTAGAGGTTGGCGATCCCCGCGCCGCGAAGCGGCGGCGGTTCGGCCGTGATCAGGTCGAAGCTCTCGTTGGTTGTCTGCAAAAAGAAGCGCCCATCTTCCACGTGCGCGCGCACGCGCGGATCGCTGAGCGGCGGAGGCATGTCCGGGAAGGCGAGCCGCCCGAGTTCGAGGATGTCGCGCGAGATGTCGACCACATCGATCGACTCGAGCTGCCGCGCCTCGGTCAGAGCCCTCGCGGTGTTGCCGATGCCATAGCTGATCAACAGCGCCTTGCGCGCACCCGGATTGACGGCGAGGCTCCAGTAGACATAGAGGCTCATGTAGCGACGGCCTCGGAACGTGGTGGCCGACATCGAGTACCCATTGGTCATCAGCCGGGCGTGCAACGGATGACCGTGGAATGAATCGCGCAAGTACATGGTGGTCTCGGTAAGCCCCTCGCGCATCTCCAGCAGTTTGGGGTCCGTGGACGCGTAGCGCTCGAGCACCAACGGCACGAAGTGCCGCTTCATGAGGCCGAACGGATACAGTCCGCCACCGACAATGAAGATCGCCCCCGCCACGACCAGCGCAACCCGCTGACGGCGGGTCACCTCCGTACCGATCGCGGTTAGACCAGCGACCAGTCCGTACGACATCATGGCGGCAAACAGGGTCCTCTCCACACCCAGGCGAGGGATCAGGAAGAACCCCGCCAACGGCGCTCCGACCATGGCGCCGAGCGTGTTGGCGAGAGCCAGCTTGCCAGCTGTTTCTGCCGCCTCGCCGCACTCCTCGCGTTGCGCGGCTCCCAGCGACGTAAAGAGGACCCCGGACAGGACAGAAGTCGGCAGCATGAGACGCAGGAGCAGCCAAGCGGCGCCCCATGTATCGGCTGTCGTGAAGACCACGCCACCGACGTGGGGATCGAACACGCCGTAGCAGATCTCGATCGCAACCCCCGCCGCCAAGGCGATCAGAGGCGTGGCGCGGTGCGCGCGCGGAACGCGGCCGAGCCAGCGCGACGCGATCACCCCCCCGGTGCCGATGCCCAGCAGCACGACCGCGAGCATTGCCGCGAAGACGAGGTTCGTTCCGTAGACGAAGAGCTGTAGGAAGCGGAACCAAACCACCTCCAGCACCAGCAGAGTCGCGCCAGCGAGAAACGCGGCCCCGAGCAGACGCCAGCCACGCGCGCTGATCGGCCGCCGAGCGGCCGATGTCTCGGGGGTCGCCCGCATCCCGGTACCGCCATCGATGCGCCGGGCCAGAACCAGCGCGGCCGCCGCAATCGCGAGGTTGAGCGTGCCGGCGACGAACGCCGTCCCCCTCAGCCCAAGCCATCCGATCAGCCACATCTCGCCGCCGAGCGCACCAGCGACCGCTCCGATCGTGTTCCAGCCGTAAAGCCGGCCCAACACACGTCCAAAGTTGCCGTCCCAGCGCGTGAGGGCGCCGGAGAGTAACGGCAACGTCAGCCCCATGGCGGTCGCCGGCACCAGCATCAACCCGGACGCCACGGACAATCGCAGGACGTTCACGAGCCAGGGCCGCGCGAGGGCGTGGGAAAACAACCGCCCCAGCGTTGGACTCAAGGCTGGTAACACGAGCACGATGGCGCCACCCACGACGCCGACGATGCCCTCGGCGATCGCGTAGAGCTTGAGGGGACCGCGCGCCAAGCGCCGTTGGCGGGCGGCGATCGCGTTGCCGACGGCGAGCCCGGCCATAAAGCTCGCCAAGACGACCGTGGAAGCCCACAGACTGTTCCCGAGCGTGAGACCCGCGACTCGGAACCACAGGGTCTCGAGCAGCAGCCCCGCGGCTCCCGAAAAGAAGAACATCACGCACAGGAGAAGCGCCAAGAGAGATGTCTTCGTCAGCCGACGCCGAGGGCGGAGAATGGGAGGTGCAACTATAGCATCCGGCTCGCGCGCCGAAGACGCAGACCAATCGGGCCGCTGACGCGCGGTCGTTGTCTGACCGCGCGACCGGTGATGGGAGAGTCAGCCTATGGGGATCGTGTCGCCTGCGAGCACGCCCTCGCATCCTCGACTCCCGCGGTGCGCCGCTGTCGGCGCGGTTGCGCTGGTTGCTACTCGGGCGCGTACAGGCCGCGGCGCAGGTAGGTCGGCTTGTCGAACTCGGACTCCTCGACGCCCAGCTCGTCGGCCGGACGCTGCGCGGGGACCTGGGCCGACGCGCGGCGCACCAGCGGCGCCGACCCGGGGGCCGAGGCCTGCGGGCGAATGATGGGCCGCTCGGGCGGGGTCCACTCGGAGCCGCTCGGTGCGGCGACCGGCGCGGACGGCGGCACCTGCTCCATGTTGAGGTAGAAGTCGTCGACGTTGACCGCCTCGCCGGCCTCGACCCGCGGCGCCGGCGCCATGTAGCCGCCCCGGGGCGTCTGCGCCGTCGCGATCGGGTAAGGGGCGGTCGGCTGCGCCGACGATACCGGGGCCTGAACGGCCACGGTCTGCTGCATCGGCAGCGCCATCTGCCCGTCGCGGCCGCGCGCCGCCGGACGCCCGACGCTGGGCGCCGGATGATCCTGGACGTGCGACTGGAAGCCGGTGGCGATGACCGTGATGCGGACCTGATCGCCCGCGTGCGCGTCGATGACCGAGCCGAAGATGATGTTGGCGTCGGGGTCGGCGGCCTCGGCGATCAGGCTGCAGGCCTCGTTCATCTCGGCCAGCGTCAGGTCGGGACCGCCGGTGATGTTCAGCAGGATGCCGGTCGCGCCGTTGATCGACACGTCCTCCAGCAGCGGCGAGCTGATGGCCTGCTGGGCGGCCTCGACGGCGCGCTTGTCGCCGTGGCCGATGCCGGTGCCCATGAGGGCCCGGCCCATGCCGGTCATGATGGTACGAACGTCGGCGAAGTCGACGTTGATGAGGCCGGGCGCGATGACCAGGTCGCTGATGCCGCGCACGGCGTTCACGCAGACGTTGTCGACCATCGCGAAGGCGTCCTTCAGCGTCATCTTCATGCCGGCCAGCGACACCAGCCGGTCGTTCGGGATGACGATCAGCGCGTCGACGGCCTTGCTCAGCTCGGCGATGCCGGCGGCGGCCTTCTTCTTGCGCTGCGAGCCCTCGAAAAGGAAAGGCTTGGTCACGACGCCGACGGTGAGCGCGCCAACGTCACGCGCGATCTGCGCGATGACCGGGGCGGCGCCGGTGCCGGTGCCGCCGCCCATCCCGGCGGTCACGAAGACCATGTCGGCGCCGGTCAGCGCCTCGGCGACGCGCGAGGCGTCCTCCAGCGCGGCGGCGCGGCCGATCTCCGGGTTGGCGCCGGCGCCCAGGCCCTTGGTCAGGTTGCGGCCGAGGTGAACCTTGATCCCGGCCAGGCTGGCTTCCAGCACCTGGCCGTCGGTGTTGGCGACGATGAAGTCGACGCCCTCGACGCCCGCCTCGATCATCGTGTTGAGCGCGTTGCCGCCGCCACCCCCCACGCCGATCACCTTGATGACGGGACGGCCGGGCCCCTGAGCTTCGTCGTCGAATTCGAGCATTGGTCCTCCTCACCATCGATCCCACAGCTCAAACGACGACGCTAATTTTTGATTCTTTTTTCCAACGAAATCGCCACGAACTGAACGTCTGCACCGTGTGCGACCAGCTCTGCCAGGACGGGCGTACAATGAGACGGTGGGCGGCATCGACCAGTCGCAGGCAGCGGGGACGGAGAATCCCGAGTCGGCGGATCGCGCGCCGCTGCACCGGTGGACGCTGGAGCGCGACGATCCCGCCGCGGCCTGGCTGTCGTTCACCGACCGGGTGACGGCGGCGCTCTGGGGAACGATCCCGCCGATCGTCTCCTTCCTGGTGTTCAGCATCCTGCCCCTGCTGTGGGCGCTCGAGCGGATGCGCCACTACCGGAAGGTGTTCGCGGGGCACGGCGGCGTCCCCCATGCTTGGCCCGTCCAGCTGGCGTTTCTGATGGCCGCGGGCGGCGCGTGGCTGGCATTCGCGGGCGTTCGCTGGGCCAGCGCGCAGCTCAAGGCCCGAGCCGTCCGTGCTGCCGCTCGGCGCCGCGCGCTGGCGCAGGCCAAGCAAGCGGACGACTGGGACGCGCTGGCGGGCCAACCCGACGGCCAGCTGGTGTCGGTGGTCGGGTGGGTCCGCGGCCGCCGACACCTGAGTCACCGGATCGACGGCCAGGCCAGCGTCGGCGCCGCGATCGACTGTCGGGGCAGTGTGATCGAGTTCCGAACCCCGAACAATCGGCGGATGCACCGGCGCCGGGTGGCCTACCGCCAGCCGCACGAGGTGCTGATGGAGGTGCTGCACGACTTCGATCTCGTCGACGAGGCCGGCCGCTCGCTGGCCGTCCTGGCCGCGGACGCGCGCCTGCTGGGACGCAAGAACACCGACAAGCTGGGGGACGATCCCCAGGAGCAGCTGTTTCTGCACGCGTTGAACCTGCCGCTCGACCTCATCCCCTGCGGCGACGACACCTTCGTCCTGCGCGACGGCGATCCCATCCTGGTCGTCGGCTTCAAGACCACGACCTTCGATCCCGACGAGGTCTCGCGCCGGAACCCGACCCCGCGCACGGCGCTGGCCTCCAGCCCGCCACGCCCGCTATTGATCTTCCCGATCGCCGCCGAGCGGAGCGGCGAGAAGTCCCCGCCCACGCCCTAGAACGCGGTCGAGAGCGTGCGGCGCAGGCGCGAGAACAAGCCGCGCTTCTGGGGCGCGTCGGTGACGCGGGCGGCGTTCTGGCGGGAGACGCCGTACTGAACCAGGCCGACCGCGGTGGAGAACGTTGCGTTGTGGACCACTTCGGCCAGGCCGCCCACGCCCTTGGGGACGCCGCGGCGGACCGGGATGCCCAGGATCTCCTCACCCAGCTCGGTGATGCCGGGGAGCTGCGTGGTGCCGCCCGTGAGCACGGCGCCCGAGGCCAGCATGTCCTCGCAGCCGAGACGGACAATCTCCGCCTTCACGAACGAGAGCACCTCCTCGATGCGCGGCTGAATGATGTCCCGGCACAGGGTTTGGCGCGACAGCACGCGCGGGGCGCGGCCGCCGACGCTGGCGACCTCCAGCGTCTCGTCCTCGGTCACCATCGACGACATCGCGCAGCCGGAGCGGATCTTGATCTTCTCCGCCTCGTGCGGCGGCGTGCGCAGGCCGAACGCGATGTCGCTGGTCAGCTGGTGACCGCCGATCGGGATGACGCTGGTGTGCGCCACCGAGCCCTCGGTGAAGATGGCGATGTCGGTGGTCCCGCCGCCGATGTCGACCAGCGCGACGCCCAGACCCTTCTCGTCGTCCTCCAGCACCGCCTCGCCGGAGGCCAGCGGCTCGAGCACGATGTCCAGCACCTCCAGATCGCAGCGGGTGCAGCACTTGATGATGTTCTGGGCGGCGGCCGCCGCGGCGGTGACGATGTGGACGCGCGCCTCCAGGCGGACGCCGCACATGCCCAGCGGCTCGCGCACGCCGTCCTGGCCGTCGATCTTGTACTCCTGCGGCAGCACGTGGACGATGTGGCGGTCGACCGGCAGCGCGATGGCGCGCGCCAGCTCCAGCACCTTGCCTACGTCCGGCGGGCGGACTTCCTTGTCCTTGATCGCGACCGTGCCGGTCGAATTGACGCCCTTGATGTGGCCGCCGGCGATGCCGACGTAGACCTGCGAGATCTCGCAGCCCGACATGCTCTCGGCTTCCAGCACGGCCTGCTTGATCGACGCGACCGTCGAGTCGATGTTGACGATCACGCCCTTCTTCAGGCCGCGCGAGGGGTGCGTGCCGACGCCGATGATGTCGAGGCCGTCCTCGCCGATCTCGCCGACCACGCAGGCGATCTTGGTGGTCCCGATGTCGAGACCGACGATGATGTCGGAAGATCTCCTGGGCATGCGCTGCAATCTTCACCGCGTTTGGCGCGGCACCGAAATTTTTTACTTTTTCTTCGGTCTATTCTCGACTCGGACGACGAAGCGGAGGCCCGACCAGGTGTCGTCGATGGCGCACACCTTGTTGTCGACCAGGCCGGCCGCCAGGCCGCGGCCGCGGACCCCCGCCTCCGTCACGTCGGTGGCGACCCCGGACGACTTCTTGGGCCAGGCGATCCAGAGGCCGCCCGCCGGATCCAGCCGGTCGCGCAGGCGCGGCAGGTCGCGGACCAGGTCGGCCAGGCGGGCCGCGAAGCAGACGATCACGTCGAACGGCGTCTTCCCGGCGCCCACTGGGCGCGGCGCGACGCCCAGGGGGAGCTCCCCCAGCGTCGCGTCGAAGCCGTCGGGCGCCCGAACCAACCCAACCCGCGCGCCGGGGCCGATCCCCAGCTTGCGCGGCAGCGGCGTCCCCGAGTAGCCGGCCACGGTCGCTAGTCTTCTTCGGGCGTTTCCGCGGGCCGCGGGCGCGGCGCG
>CAZTZM010000082.1:0-3091 GCA_964618005.1 uncultured Myxococcales bacterium | reverse complement strand
GTCCGCCGCGCGCGGGCCCACGTCGGCCATGGTGCCGGTCGTCGCGCCGCCCCAGGCGGTCCCGGTGTAGGAGCCGGCCCGCTCGTTGTCGTTCGCGAACACGTCGATCAAGTGCACGCCGAAGATCAGCTCCTTCTTGTAGACCGCGCCGAGGTGGCCGCTGGCCACGAAGGTCGACTCCTGCGGCACCGGGCCGGAGAACGGGGCCCAGATCGGCTCGTTGGCGTTGGCGCTGGTGGCGGTGCCGGCGGTGCCGTAGAAGGGAATCGGCTCCAGCTTGCCGCCGAAGCTCTCCTCGGCCTCGAAGGTGAAGTCGTCGACGTCCTGGTCGAAGGTGGCGGTCTCACCGGCCACGTGGGTGCGGCCGAAGAGGTAGGTCTCGTAGCGGCCGGCGTCGTAGCGGCCGGCGGCGCCGTAGCGGTTGGTGTAAGCGCCGGCGATGATGGTGAGGCGCGCGTCCTCGTCGACGAACTCGGGGAAGCTCATGCTGAGGAAGGCCTCGTTGATGCCCAGGTTGGCCTCCAGCCGCCGGTAGCCCGAGTCGGTGATGTTGTACGAGGCGATCTGGACGGTGGCTTTGACGCGGTCGTTGCCGTAGTGGAAGTTGAGCTCGGTCCAGGGGGCGACGAAGCTGTTGGTGTAGCGCCAGTCGATGTAGTTGGCGTCGGGGACCAGCGGCGGGGTGCGGATCTGGGTGCCAGCGTTGGCGCCGTTGGGCGAGGTGGTGGTCGGCGGACCCCAGGAGAAGCGGAGCGGGGCGCGGAAGTAGCCGGTCACGTCGAACTTCCACTCGGCGGACGGCGCCTCTTCTGTCGGCACCACAATCTCGGCCGAGGGCGTGGTCACCAGGCCGCCGACCTGCGGCGCCTCCGGGTTGATGCCCAGCGCCGGGCCGCTGCCACCCTTCTTCTTGTTGGCCGGTGGCGCTGCAGGCGCCGCGGCCGCCGGTGCTTCAGCCGCGGGCGCGGCTGCGGGCGCCGCCGCTGCTGGGGCGGCGGCGTTGTCGGCGTTGTCATCCTGCGCCAGGACCGGGCGCGACCACGCAGCCAGAGACAGGAGGCTCGTCAGGACCAGGGGGTTCAGTTTTCTCGTCATCGGTGCTTTCTCGGGAGGTTGGAGGACGCCGACAGCGCGCTCACCGCGATACGGCTCGCGGTGGGCGCGGTGGGTGCTGCGCAAAAGCAAACTCGAGTCACACGGCCGGCACGGAGGGATTCACATGGGCCTGTTCGGAAGCCAGGGTAAAGACAGGACGCCGGCGATACACCGAGCCGTCGCCCGCTTGGGGCGTCGTGGCCAGGGGACGTGCGCGCGTCATCATCCGAGCCCTCACTTCCATGGCAATAAGCAACTAAACGGACCCGACCTGAGTCCAAGTCGACCCAGGACCGTGAGCACAAAACCACAGCGAAAAGCCTGAGTCAAGCGGCGCTCCAGCCGCGCGCAGGCTCTAATACAGGGTTCCCAGGTTTCGCGCCGCCTCTTGAAAAGTCGCCACGCCGGAGGTCGGTCGCCGCGTCAGCGTCGGATCGTCGAAGTCGATTCCGTAGAGCCCGAAGTGGCCGCGCGCGCCGTGCGACCACTCGAAGTTGTCGATCAGCGACCAGTAGATGTAGCCGCGGACGTCGACGCCGTCGGCCCGCGCCCGGTCGAGCGCGTAGATGTGCGACCGCAGGAAGTCGGCGCGCAGGGCGTCGCGTCCATCGGCGACGCCGTTCTCGGTGACGATGAGCGGCCAGCCCCGGTTCGCATAGCGGCGGAGCAGACGGTACAGCCCCTCCGGATAGACCTCCCACCCGAGGTCGTTGCGCGGGTGATCGGCCACGGCGGCCGGCGTGTAGACGTTCGGGCCGCGCAGCTCGCCGACCACCAGGTCACGCGTGTAGTAGTTGATGCCCAGGTAATCGAAGCTGCCGGCCAGCGCCGGGAACGGCTCGTCGATGTCGATCACCTTGGGCAGCACGACCCGGACCCGGCCGAGCGTGACGGCGTCCAGGAACGCCTCGTCGTAAAACCCGTCGGCCGCCCCGGCGACCAGGCCGTCGATCGGGTTGGCCGAGTAGGGATCGAAGATGCGCAGGTTCTGGGCGATCCCGATCCGGGTCGCGTGCCCGTCACCGTCGGCGTCGACGCGGTCGCCGGCGCGCAGCGCCTGGGTCATGAGGCCGTGCGCGCGCATGAGCGCCGCCAGGACCAGCGCCGCCCGCCGCGGGTCGCGCACGCCGGGCGGCCACTGCGCGGCCAGGTACGACTTCGCCACCAGCACGTTGGGCTCGTTGATCGTGCACCACCAATCGACCAGATCGCCGAACGCCGCCGCCGCGCGGCCGGCGAAGGCGGCCAGCGCCGCCGGCGCGCCGTCCCACTCCCAGCCGCCGCGCGCGGCGACCCAGGTGGGGAGCGTGAAGTGATACAGCGTGACCATCGGCGCGATGTGCGCCGCGCGGAGCGCCGCGAACATCTCGCGGTAGCGCGCCGCGGCCGCCTGGTCCCAGGCCCCCTCCGTCGGCTCGAGGCGGCTCCATTCGATCCCCATCCGGTAGACGTTGGCGCCCAGCAGCTGCAGCGCCGAGATATCGGCGCGCCAGAGATTCCACGAGTCGGCGGCCCGCGCGGCGCTGGTGCCGTCGACGACGTGCGGCTTGCCGTCGGGGTAGCGCCCCTTCTCCCAGGCCGTCCAGTCGTTGTGGTTGCCGCCCTCGATCTGGTAGGCGGAGGTGGCGGCGCCCAGCAAGAAGCCGTGCGGCGCGTCCGCCAGCATCCGGTGCGCGGCGATCGCCGCCGGATCGAAGGCCATGGGCCGCCCACATCCGATCGCGGCCGCGACGGCCGCCAGCGCGACCGCGCGCCACGTGACCCTGATCAGCGGGCCACGGCTTCGCACACGAACGGACGGGAGGTCGTCTGGGGCCGATCGTACCAGGTGCCGTCGGCGGCCATCGTCAGCCGGTGATCGCAGCCGCACCCGGCCACGACGCACGAGGTGCACGACCCGTCGGGCTCGGACCCGTGCCAGTTCGTGTAGTCCCACTTCTCGCCCGTGACCCAGCTGTACTTGCCGGGGCCGGTCGTGTCGTAAAGCGTCTTTCCG
>CAZTZM010000081.1:0-19971 GCA_964618005.1 uncultured Myxococcales bacterium | reverse complement strand
TCCACGTCATCTATCGCCGCACCGACGACGCCTATATCGACCCGGAGTTCTTCCGCCCGGACAGCATGCTGGGCGTCCCCGGGCTGATGCGCGCCTGGGCGGCGGGCAAGGTCACGCTGGCGAACGCTCCGGGCAACGGGGTGGCCGACGACAAGGCCATCTATCCGTTCGTCCCCGACCTGATCCGCTACTTCCTGGGCGAGGAGCCGATCATCGACCAGGTCGATACCAAGGTCTGCGCGCGGCGCGAAGACTGCGCCTATGTGCTGGAGCACCTGGATCAGCTGGTCGTGAAGGCGGTCGACGAGGCGGGCGGCTACGGCATGCTGATGGGCCCGCAGGCCAGCGCCGCCGAGATAGACATGTTCCGCGATCGCATCAAGGCCGACCCGCGCCGCTACATCGCGCAGCACCGGATCGAGCTCTCGACCTCGCCGACCTGGATCGCCGACGAGCGGCGGATCGAGCCGCGGCGGATCGACCTGCGCCCGTTCGTCCTGACCGGCAAGCAGGGCAGCTGGGTGCTCCCCGGGGGCCTCACGCGGGTCGCGCTGCGGCGCGGGTCGTACGTCGTGAACTCCAGCCAGGGCGGCGGCTCGAAGGACACCTGGGTCCAGGCGGACGCAGCCCTGTGATCTCCCGCGTCGCCGACCACTGCTTCTGGCTCGGCCGATACATCGAACGGGCCGAGAGCACCGCGCGCCTCCTGCAGGTCACGCGCACGCTGGCATTCGACGCCGAGCTGCCGCCGCTCTATTGCTGGCGACCGCTGGTGATCGTGTCGGGGCAGTACCCCGATCTCACCGAGCACCTGGGCGCCGAGGCCGCCGGCAACGGCGAGGCGGTGCAGCGCTACATGACCTGGGCGCCCGACAACCCGGTCTCCATCCGGACGTCGATCCGCGCCGCGCGCGAGGGCGCGCGCTCGATCCGCGAGGTCATCGGCCACGACATCTGGGAGGCGGTCAACGAGCTCTACCTCTGGTTCATGAGCGAGGGCGCCGCCGCGCAGTACCTGCAGGACCGCGACGAGGTCTACCGGCAGGTTCGCCGCTCGACGCAGCTTTGCCTGGGGCTCGTGCGCAGCACGATGATGCACGACGAGCCGATGGACTTCCTGTGGCTGGGCGTGATGCTCGAGCGCGTCGGCCAGACCGCCCGGACGCTGGACATGCACCACCACATCCGCGGCGCCGCCGAGGGCCAACAGTCGCTGCTGCAGACCGCCCTCTGGCTGTCGCTGCTGCGCGCCTGCTCCGGGTTCGAGGCGTACATGCGCAAGCAGCAGGGGCGCGTCAGCGGCGAGAGCGTGATGTCGTTCCTGCTGTTCGAGCCGCGCTTCCCGCGCTCGCTGCGCTACTGCCTGCGGACCTCGATCGCCCTCTTCCGCCGCTTCCCGCCGGCGACCACCGGCGGCCTCAGCACGGCGCGCAAGCGGCTCGACGCGCTCGATCGCTGGCTGGACAGCCAAGAGAAGAGCGGCGTCCCGCTCTCCGAGCACGCCCTCCTGACCCACGTCGTCGACGAGGTCGGGGCCGCCTGCGGCGACCTGCAGGGCGGCCTGGGCGGCGAGTCGGCCGTCGAGGCTCAGCCGGAAGCGGCCCAGTAGCTCACCGCGCGGCGCGCGGCAGGATCGACGCGGTCAGCTTCTGGCAGCGGCCGTCGCACTCGGGGAACAGGCGCAGGAACTCGGCCTGTTGGAGGCAGTGATCGCGTAGGGCGCCGCCCCGCGCGTCCGGCGTGCCACACGCGGCGCTGGTATCGTCGATCGTCCGCTGGTAGAGCGCGCCGCGCTCCGCCAGGGGGAGGCCGCGGATGCTGCCGATCGTCTGCACCCGACTGACCGCCACGACGCCGCACAGCACCAGCGCCGCGCCGAACAGCAGCGCGACGCTCCAGCCGCGGCGCACCGCCGGCGCGGACACGACCGGGCGCGCGATCGGGACGGGTCCCGGGCGCCGCGATGAGATCGGGATGACGTTCGTCATGTGGTCCATCGCGGATCCCCCCCCATTGCGTTTGCAGCATCCGCGCCAGCCCGTCGGGCCCGCTCGGCGCGGCCAGCCGCCCCTGGAGGGGCGGTCTCTCGTGCAGAATGCCGATCTGGCCCCGATTTCGCCGTGCGATCTGCCAGGCTCGCGCCGGTCATATCGCCTCCTCGCCGTGCTCGGACGTGCGGATCCGGACCGCGTCGTCGATGGTGCTGATCAGGATCTTGCCGTCGCCGATCTCGCCGGTGCGCGCCGCCACCGCGATCGCCTCGACCACCCCCTTGAGCACCGCGTCCTTCACCAGGATCTCCAGCCGGACCTTGGGGACGAACTCGACGACGTAGGCCGAGCCCCGGAAGACCTCGCGATGGCCAGCCGTCCGTCCGAACCCCTTCACGTCGGAGACCGTCATCCCGGACACGCCGAGGTCGCGCAGCCGCTCCTTCACGTCGTCCAGGCGGTGCGGCTTGATGAACGCTTCGATCTTCTTCATGCCTGGCGTCGATTGCAAGGCGGGGACCATCGCTGGCGCCCCTCGATCGCCGCGGGTCTGGCGGGTTCGGCCGCCGCGCGCGTTGCGGTTCGCAACGTCCCCGCAGGCGGATCCGCAAGCCGCGCTTTTTGACCACGGCGATTGATCGCTTTCGCTATCCTGCGCGCCATGTCCTCATCGGCACCCGCCCGCCTCGGTCCACTCCTGATCTTCTTCGCCGCCGCGATCCTCGAGGTCTCGGGTGACGCCATCGTCCGCGCCGGGATGCGGGGCCGCGGCCTGGCGGTCATCGGGATCGGCTGCGTGCTGCTGGCGGCCTACGGCGTGGTCGTGAACCGGCTGGACCTCGACTTCTCGCGCCTGCTCGGCACCTACGTCGCCATCTTCGCCGTGACCAGCGTGGTCATCGGGCGCGTCGTTTTTCGCGATCGCGTCCCGACGTCGACCTGGGCGGGCCTGACCGTGATCCTGATCGGCAGCGCGATCATCCACTTCGGCTTCGGCGACTGAGGCCTACTGCGGAGCCCGCCAGCGTGGGTCGCGCGCATGCGCCAGAACCAGCAGCGCCGGCTGCAGCAGGCGCGGCAGGACCGCCAGGATCAAGGCACCGCCGATCACCACGATCGCCAGCGGCTTCTGCGTGTCCGAGCCGATGCCGTGCGACAGCGCGGCCGGCAGCAAGCCCAGCATGGCGACGAAGGTGGTCATCAAGACCGGGCGCAGACGGCGCTCTGCGGCCAGTCGCGCCCCCTCCTCCAGGCCGAGCCCCTCGTTCCAGAGCCGCTGCGCGTACGTCACCACGATCAAGGCGTCCTGAACCGAGATCCCGAAGATGGAGATGAAGCCCATCGCGGCAGAGATGGAGAAGTTCGTGCGCGCGATGAGCAGAGCCAGGATGCCGCCCGCGCATGCCACCGGGATCCCACCCAGCACGATGCAGGTGTCCTTCCAGCTCCGGACCGACGAGAAGACCAGCATCGCGATGACCAGCAAGGTCAGCGGGATGATGAAGGCCAGCCGCCCGGTGGTCTCGTTGAGCTGGTTGATCTCGCCGGCCCACTCGAGGTGTGTGTCGTAGGGGAGCTTGACCGCGCCCGCGATCCGCCGCTGCGCCTCCTCGATCGTCGATGCCAGATCGCGGCCGCGGACCGAGAACTTCACCGGCGTATAGCGCCGGTTGTCCTCGCGGTAGACCAGCGACGGGCCTTCTTCTTCGACCACCTCCGCGATCTGGCCGAGCGGGATCTGCGCGCCGTCCGGCGTCGCCACCAGGATGTCGCGGATGCGCTGGATGTCCTTCCGGAACGGCGCCGCCCAGCGCACGGTCAGGTCGAACCGCTTCTCGCCTTCGTAGACCTGCGTGACCGCCTGGCCGCCGATGGCCGCCTGCACGACCGCCTCGACATCCCCGACGTTCAGGCCGTAACGGCCGGCGCGCGCGCGGTCGGGCGTGATCCGCACGTTCGGCTGCCCGAGCGAGGAGAACAGCCCGAGATCGCGCACGCCGGGGACGCTGGACATGATCTCGACGATCTCGCGCGCCTTCTCCTCGTTGACCCGCAGGTCGGGGCCGATCACCTTGACGGTGTTCTCGCCCTTGACGCCCGACATCGCCTCCTCGACGTTGTCCGAGATCATCTGCGAGAAGTTGAAGACGACGCCGGGGAAAGCGTCGCGCAGCTCGGCCGCCAGCTCGTCGGTCATCTTGTCTTTCGTCTCACCCGGCCGCCACTCCTTGGCCGGGCGCAGCGGCGCGAACAGCTCGATGTTGTAGAAGCCCGACACGTCGGTCCCGTCGTCGGGCCGCCCGAGCTGCGAGACGACCGTGCTGATCTCCGGGTGCGCGCGGTGCGCGAGATCGCACGGGCCCTCGGCCGAGCACCCCAGGATCAAGGCCCGCATCCGGCCGACATACTTCGCGGACTGATCGAGCGAGATCGACATGGGGAACGTGGCGCGGATCCAGAAGTTCCCCTCCTCCAGCTTGGGCATGAACTCGCGGCCGAGCGAGGTGGCGCCGACCAGGCTGGCGGCGACGATCGCGGCGCCGATGGCGATGGCCGCGCGTTTGTGACGGAGCGAGAACGCGAACAGCGGCCGGTACAGACGATCCAGCGCCCGCATCACCGCGTTGTCGTGCGCCGCCTCGCCTCCGCCCAGGCCGTGCCCCAGCCCGCGATGCGCCAGCACCGGCGTCAGGGTCAACGCCAGCAGGATGGCGCCCCCGATGGCGAATGCGTACGTGTGCGCCATTGGCGAAAAGATCACCCCGGACACGCCGGTCAGCGTGAACAGCGGGATGAAGGCCACGCCGATCACCAGCGTCGACGAGAACATCGGCGGCCCCACCTCGCCCGCCGCCTCTTCGATCCGGGCCCGCACCGGACGATCGTCCCGCGCCGACAGCTTGCGGAAGATGTTCTCCATCATGATGACCGTCGAATCGACGACGATGCCGAAGTCGACCGCCCCCAGCGAGATGAGGTTGGCCGGCGTCCCCGAGGCCACCATCCCGATGAACGCCAGCATCAGCGCCAGCGGGATGTTCAGCGCCGTGATCAACGCGGCCCGCCCGTGGCCCAGGAACAGCCAGAGCACGCCGGCCACCAGCACCATCCCGACGATCAGGTTCTCGAGCACCGTGTGCGTGGTCAGCTTCACCAGCTCGGCCCGGTCATAGTAGGGCTCGATGTGCATGCCGGCCGGGAGCGCGTGGACCTTCTCGATCTCGGCCAGCCGGGCGTGCACGTTGGCCAGCGTCGCCAGCGAGCTGCCGCCGTAGCGCATGAGGATGGTCCCCTGGACGATGTCCGGCTCGAGATCCTTGCCGACGATCCCCAGGCGTGGCGCCGGGCCCGTCGTCACGTCCGCCACGTCGCGCAGCCGGACTGGCGTCCCTTTCTGCTCGGCCAGGACGATGTCACGGATGTCGTTCAGCGAATGAACCAGGCCGATGCCGCGGACGTTGTACGACTGTTCGCCCATCGCCAGCCGCTGGCCACCGACGTTCTGGTTCGAGTTCGCGACCGCGCCGACCAGCGTCGAGAGCGTCACCCCCTCGGCCTTCAGGCGAAAGGGGTCGACCTCGACGTGATACTCCTTCGTATGGCCGCCGTAGCCGACCACGTCGATCACGCCCGGCGCCTGGCGAAACTGCCGCTCCAGGATCCAGTCCTGGGCGGTCTTGAGGTCGGCCAGCGAGTACCCCTCGCCCTTCACGACGTACCGGAAGACCTCGCCGATGGCGCTCCAGGGGGAGAGCTGGGCCGTGAGGCCAGCCGGTAGGTTGACGAACCCCAGTCGGTTGATCACGCGCTGCTCGGCCGTGTGGTAGTCCGCGGCCCAGGTGAAGTAGCACTTCACGTCGGAGAGGCCGAACAGCGACTGCGACCGGATGTGATCGAGGTCGATCATTCCGTTGAGGCCGTTCTCCAGCGGAACGGTCACGTAGCGCTCGACCTCCTCGGCGCTCCACCCGTTGGGCTGGGTGATGATCTCGATCATCGGCGGCACCGGGTTGGGGTACGCCTCGATGTCGAGCTGCCGGTAACAGTACAGCCCCAGCACCAGGACGCCCGCTGCCAGGGCCAGGATGACGAGCGGCAAGCGGAGCGCCGCCGCGACGATGCGTTGAATCACCGGCGCCGCTACAGCATGCCGGAGAGAAGGATCGCCCCGGAGGTCACCACCCGGTCGCCCGCGGTCAGGCCGCGCACGACGGGCAGGAAGTCCTCACCATCGTCGTCGTTGACGGCGACCACCCGCCGCGAGAACCGAGTCCCGCCACCCGTCAGGTCGCCGCCGTAGATGAAGACCACGGTCTGCTCCCCCATGCGGAGGACGGCGCTGCGCGGGACCGCCAGCGCGCGGTCGCCGCCGACGGCGATGCCCACGGTGGCGTACATCTCCGGCTTGAGCAGCCGCCCCGGGTTGTCGACCGCGCAGCGAACCCGCGCCGTGCGCACCGCTGGATCGAGCGTGTCGGAGATCCAGTCGACCCGCCCCGCGAACGACCGATCGGGATAGGCCACCACCCGGATCGAGACCGGCGCGCCCACGCGCAGCTTGCCCAGGTCCATCTCGAACGCGTCGGCCACCACCCAGACCCGATCCAGCTCGCCGACGGTGAACAGCTCGACAGCCGTGCCGCCCGCGTACTGCCCCTGCACCTCTGCCCCGGGGTTCACGCTGCGCGCGACCACCAGCCCCTCGATCGGCGCCCGGAGCGTGTATTCCTGCGTGACGGCGTCGGCGCTTCCGCCACGGAACAGACGCGCCTTCTTGCGCGCGCGATCCATCTCGGCTTTGGCCTTGCCGAAGTTATCCTGGGCCGTCTCGTAGTCCTTCTGCGCGCCGGCGTGCGCTTCATAGAGATCCTTCTGGCGCTCGACGTCGTGCGCAGCCGCGACCAGATCGGCCTCGGCCTTGCCCAGGTCGGCGAAGGCGTTTCCCACGTCGGGGGACTCGATGACCGCCAGCGCGGCCCCCTTTTTCACGCGCGTCCCGGGCTCGGCCAGGATGCGGGTGACCCGCCCAGTGACCGGCGAGAAGACGTGCGCCACCCGCAGGTCGTCGAACGTGACCCGGCCGCTGGTCAGGAGCTGCGTCCCGATCGGCCGCGCCGCCACGTCCGCGGTAGCGATCTGGGCCTCGCGGAGTTGCCGGCCTGTCAGCCAAATCTCGTCGGGCGGCGGTTGCGGCCCGGCCGCCGATTCCGCCCGGCGGCCCCCGCAGCCAGCGACGACCGCCGACGACAGGAGGACGATGCCCACGAACCCTTTCCGAACGTATGCCTTCATGATGACAGCTCCGTTGCGCTGGCCGCCTCCAGTTGGAAGACGGCGTTCCAGTAGTTGGCCAGGTCCTGCCAGTACTCCGCGTTGACCGCGCTGTATGTCCGCTGCGCGTCGAGGTACTCCAGCAGCGACGCAGCCCCTTTCTCGTACTGCACGGCGGTCAGGTCGCGCGCCCGGCGCGCCCGTTCCAGCAGGCGCTCCTGCATCCGGGTCACCTGCGTGCGCGACGCCCGATAAGCGACGAACGCCGCCTGGACGTCAGAGACCACCTGCGCCTCGGCCTTGGCGGCCAGCGCCTCCTGGGCAGCCCGATCGGCGTCGGCGCGGCGGATCTCTCCCTGCTGCTGGTAGAAGAGCGGCAGCGTGCCGGTCAGCGTGATCTGGACCGTCGGCGGCGCGATGGGCTGCGCGCCGCCCGGACCGCCGCTGGCCGACCCTTGCTGCTGGTACCCGACGCCCAGGGCCAGATCGGGGACGCGCGACCGGCGCACCAGGTCTGTTGTCGCGCGCGCCCGCGCCGCTTGCTGCCGCTGCGCCAGCAGGTCGGGCCGCGCCGCGCGCGCGGCGTCGAGCAGCGACGCGACCGTGGCGCGCGCGAGGGCATCGGGAACCCGAAAGTTGATCTGCGCCGGATCGATCTCGTAGCGAACGTCGGGTGTGCGCTGGCCGATCAGGAACGCCAGCGTGACCTTGGCCTGCTCCAGGGTCTGCTCCGCCGCATCCAGCCCCTGCTGGGCCTCCAGCTTGGCGGTCTCCGTGCGCGCCAGATCCACCTCGGAGATCGCGCCGCGCTGGAAGCGCACCAGGTTCAGGCCGTACGTGTGATCAGCGGAATCGAGGATGTCACCCGCCACGCGCAGCAGCGCGGCGGCGGCGGCGGTGTTCACGAACTGCGACTTGACCGCCAGCTCCAGCGTGCGGCGAACGTCCAGCCGGCGCTCTTGCGCGGCGGCAAGCGCCGCCCGCGCCACGCGGCCCCGCAGGCCGCGCTTGCCGGCCAGCGCGTCGGCGATGGCGTTCGAGTCGGTGAGCCCGACCTGCCAGCCGTTGTGGGTTTCGAACAGACCGTCGCTGAAGAACGAGCGCAGGTAGCCGGCCGAAGCGCCGGGGTTCGGGACGGCGGTCGCCGCCACGACGTCCCCGGCGCTGGCCTCGACGTCGGCGTCGGCCACCAGAAGATCGAAGCCCTGCGCCCGAAACCGCGCCACCGCGTCGGCGAGGGTCAGCGGCGACGCCATCGGCGCGTCACCACCGGCAGCGCGCGGCGCGCTGGCCGGCAACAGTCCGGTCCCCAGCGCGACCACCAGCGGCAGAGGACGGCGGCATCTGGCGTGCTTCACGCGCCGGCGCCTTCCCCGCCCGCCCCGACCAGCGCGCGAACATCCAACCGATGGCGGGCGATCTTCTTGAGCACGGTCGGGTACGAGATCCCCATGACCCGGGCGATCTCGGTTCGGCGTCCGTTCAGCGCGCGGATCAACGTCGTCAGGTACTCGCGCTCCACCTCGATCAGGCTGGGAAAGGTCCGGCCCGACAGCACGGGCGCGACCGCGCGGACCACCGTCCCCGGCTGCTCGGCCGGCTCGTCGTGAAAGACGATCGCCTCCGGCGGGACCAGACCGTCAGCGGGAGTTCCCGCCAGCGCCACCGCCCGCTCGACGACGTTGCGTAGCTCGGCGACGTTGGCGGGGAAGCTGTGCGCGGTCAGCCTCTGCGCCGCCGCGGGTGACAGGCGCAAGCCCAGCCGCCCGGCCGCGACGCCGTGGTGCTGCAGCAGCGCCTCGGCGGCCGGGACGATCTCATCGGCTCGCTCGCGGAGCGGCGGGACCACCAGACGGAAGACGTCGAGCGCGCCCAGCAGCTCCTGACTCAGGTGCCGCCGCTGCGCGAGCTCCGGCACGCTCCAGCGCGACGTGGCGATGATCCGCAGGCCCGGCCGGCCCGCCCCGCGCCCGGCCAGCGTCTCGGCCACCCAGGCCTGCCCCACCCCCTTCAGGTTCTCGAAGTCTTCGATCACCAGTGTGCCGGTCAGAAGCCAGCCACGAAGCTCGCCCGCGCTCACGAAGGCGGCCGGCACAACGCGAAACCGGCCGCCGCGGCTGATCGGATCGGCGTCGTGGATCAGGCGAGCCAGCGCCTGGGCGCCGGACCCACGCTCGGCCTGAATCACGATCGGCGTGGTCGGCACGGCCGCATACCGCCGCGCCAGCTCGAGCACCGCCGCCAGCTTGGGCGACTGAAAGGCCCACTCCGCGGGCGCGGCCGTCCGGCGAGCCGCCGCCCGGCGCTTGTTGAGCGCATCCAGCGCGGCTTGAGTGACCCCGGCGTCGATCGAATGAACGTTCATCTATCTATTGGTCCTTTCGCTCGCGCGCGAACCAATCAGCCGTCGTGGCACTCTGCCGTTCGCGCTCATTTGCGCGCTGACCGTACCAACCGCGATCGTTAAAACGCCGTTAAAACCGAAGCTGGCGCGCCGCACCGTCACCGACGGGGATCAGGACATCGCACGGAAACATTTAGGCCGCTTTTTACGTCCGCTCACGCCGCGATTCGCACGACTCGTTTGCCGGCCGCGAAGCGGCGACGACGCACCTTCATTGATCCCAGGTGGCGCGCCGTCGATTGCGGCTTTTTAACATCACTTTAACCGCGGCCAGCAGAATCCTGACAGCAGGAGGTACGTCATGAAGCCGTTCAAACAACTTGTCTCGAAGTGCTGGATAGGGGTCGCGGGCGTGGGCCTGGCTGCGGCGCTCGCAGCAGCGCCCGGATGCGCGACGGCGGCCCCGGACCCGCTGTCGGCGTCCCTGACGCCGGCGCAGTACGCGCAGCTGTCGGAAGAGGAGTGCACCGGTGTCCCGGCCAAGGAGCAGGAGATGGGCGTGCTCGCCTACCGCGACGCCGTCTCGACCGCGCAGCCGCTGAAGGAGGAGTACCAGGTCGGCAAGACGAAGCTGACCCGGGATCGCGGCGTCCAACTGACGGTGCGCGCGGAGCCGAGCGTGAGCCGCCCCTGGCTCATGCGGGTGGCCACTTGCCACGTCGCGCTGGCCCGCTCCGGGCGCATCGCCGCCAGCCAGAATGATCCGCTGCTCGTGGCCGGCGCCACCGTCGACGTCGAAGAACAGACCACTGGCTACCTGGTGAAGGTGCACGTCCCCGATCAGGCGGCGGCGGCGGAAGTGATGCGACGCGCGACGTTGGCCCTCAGCGGCCCCTCGGGTCCCGCCACAGCCGAGCTGACGCACTGAGCATCAGCTCGTACCTCAGATCCGCACGGCATGGCGCACGCCGCCCGCATGCTGCGATCTTGCGGAATCCCCGACGAACGCCCGCGCGGCAAGGTGTCGCGGGGCGTTCGTGCTGGGCACGTTCATTGCGATACACGGTGCACGGATCCGACGGCGGGCGACTTGAGGGGCCCGCCGACATGACCACCAAATCGATCAAAGAGCGTCTGATAGCCCAGCTGACAGGTCCGCTGGCCGTGCTCCTCGGCGCCGCGAGCGTGGCAGCGATCACGTTCGTAGCCCTGCACCTGTTCGGGCGCGACGACATCGCGAACGTCGCGATCCTCTATCTGTTCGCCATCGCCGCCGTCTCGTTGCGGTTCGGCTATCGCGCCTCGATCGCGGCCGCGATCACCAGCGCGATCTGCTTCGATTACTACTTCCTGCTGCCTTACCACAGCCTGGCGATCACGCATGGGCGCCAGCTGGTCAGCTTCGGCGGAATGTTCGGGACGGCGATCTTCATCAGCACGCTGAACGAAAAGCTGCGCAAACAGGCGCGCGTCGCGCGGCAGAACGAACGCCGCAGCGAGCATCACTACGCGCTCATCAAGGCGCTGGCCGAGGCCGAATCGACCGAGGCGTTGTGTACCAGCGCAGCCCGTCAGATTGACCTAGCCAGCAACGCGTTCACGACGGTTCTTTTACGAGGCCCCGAGCGGTTCCGGTGCGCGTATCGCGCCGGCGGCGCGTCGGCGCTCGGACTGGAGGATCTGGACGCCGCCGACTGGGCAGCCGCGCACCTGGAGACCGCAGGGATGGGGACGCACAACTTTCCCGAGGCAGCCGCCTACTATCTGCCGCTGATCGCGGCCCGCGGCTGCGTGGGCGTGCTGGCGCTGCGGCCGCATGGGCACCCGACCCGGGCCTCGTCTCTGGCCGTCTCGATGGCCCGGCAGCTGGCGATCGCGCTCGAACGGATGTTGCTGGGCGACGAGAAGCGCAGCGCCCTGCTGGAGGCTGAGACCGAGCGGATTCGCAGCGCCGTGCTCAGCTCCGTTTCGCACGACCTCCGGGCCCCGCTGGCCGTCATCGCCTCCGCCTCGAGCACCCTGGTCGAGCACGGCAACCGCCTTCCCAGCGGCGGGCGCGACGAGATGGCCCGCATCATCCACGACGAGGCCCGTCGCCTGAATGAGCTGCTCAAGAGCCTGCTCGACATCACCCGCCTGCAGTCCGGATCGCTGCACGTCAGCCGCGACTGGGAGAGCCTGGAGGAGGTCGTCGGCAGCATGCTGGACCGGATCGAGAGCTGCGCCGGCGGGCGGCGGCTGCTCACGACGGTCCCCAGCGACCTGCCGCTCCTGCACATCGACGCGATCCTGATCGAGCAGGTGCTGCTGAACCTGGTCGACAACGCCATCAAGCACACGGCAGCGGTGGATCAGCCGATCGAGATCGAGGTGGCCCTGCGCGGGGCGGAGGCACTCGTGTCGGTGATCGACCACGGCACCGGCATCGACCCCGCCGAGATGACGCGGATCTTCGACAAGTTCTACCGCAGTGAATCGTCGCGGGGCAGCGGCCTGGGCCTGGGCCTGACCATCGCGCGCGGGATCGTCGCGGCGCACGGCGGCCGGATCTGGGCCAGCTCGACGGCTGGCGGTGGCCTGAGTGTTCATTTCACGCTCCCCCTCAGCGTGGCGGCGCCTGGTCCGGTGATCGAGCCCGAGCCGACGGAGGGGCTACTCACCTGACGTGACCGACGGCCCGACGATTCTGATAGTCGAGGACGACCGGAAGATGATCCGGGTCTTCGCGGCCAGTTTGGAGACAGAGGGCTACCGGGTCTTCGACGCCGACACCGGTCAGCGCGCGATCGAGGAGATCCGAACGCGCAATCCCGACCTCATCCTGCTGGACCTGGGTCTACCCGACATCGACGGCTTGGCAATGGTCCCCCAGATCCGTGTGAACACGCTGGCGCCGATCATCGTGGTGTCGGCGCGCGAGCACGAGGCCGACAAGGTCAAGGCGCTCGACGCCGGCGCCAACGACTACCTGACCAAGCCGTTCTCCGTTCCCGAGCTGCTGGCGAGGATTCGCGTCGGGCTGCGCAGCCGCGCCCACGTTGGCGACACCGCCGAGACGATCGTGGCGTTCGGCGACTACCGCCTGGATCTGGAGGCGCGCCGACTGACCCGCGGCGATCGCCCGATCCGCCTTTCACCGACGGAGCTGAAGCTGCTGACGACCCTGGCGCGACACGCCGACGAGGTCGTCACCACCAACACGCTGCTCAAGGAGGCCTGGGGTTCGGCCTACCGGCAGCGCAACGGCTACGTTCGCGTATACATGCACGCGCTCCGGCGCAAGATCGAAAACGATCCGACGCGGCCCGAGTACCTGGTCAACGAGGCCGGTCTCGGATACCGCCTGCGCACGTCGAAGAACTGAACGCTGCACGCTGCGACATGCAGCAGTCGCGCGGTTTGCACGCTGACATTCCGCAACTGCGCTGTTTATTTCGCGGACGTTTCGCACGTGTTTCTCATAATCCCCTGTCGTTATTGGCATTTTCGTTGGGCATTTTAACGCGTCTTTAACACCACCTTTCAGTACGTTCCGCCTTAACGACGCAACTGAAGATGGACACGAGTTTTGCACGTGTGTTGCGCGTCCAGACGGTTCCGTGAAAGGGGGATTACGTGACTATGACAGTTCCGCGACGACTCTCAGTTGCCTCATTGGCTGCGCTTGCGGCGATCCTGACCGCCGGGAGCGCGGCCGCGCAGCCCGTGCCGCCGGCCGACACGCCGCCGGCCGCTGCGCCCTCGGCAGCCGCGCCGGCGGCAGCGCCGCCCGCCGCGCTACCGGACGTCAGCCCGCCCCCGGCCGCTCCGCCCGCGCCGGCACCTGCGGCAGCCGCCTCACCGAATCCGCCCGCCCAGACGACGAACGACACCGAGCCGTTCGCCTGGGGCGACTTCACCTGGCTGAACGGAAACAGCCGGCAGACCAAGGCGCCGCTCGATACGCCGTACTTCACACCCGAGATCCTTATCGACGTCAACTACACGGCGTCGCTCAACAATCCGATCGATGACACCGTGGTTGGCTCGACGGCTCTGTCGCGCAACAACGAGTTCACCTTGGCGTTCATGGGATTTGGCGGCGACTTTCACTACGACAACGCCCGGGGCCGCATCATGACTCAGTTCGGTGTCCGCTCTACGCTGGTGCCGCGCAACGATTTCAGCACCACGCGTGGTCAGTTCGATCTGCAGACGGCGCTACGCTACGTCAGCGAAGCCTACGGAGGCTACCACCTGCCGTACATGCACGGCATCAACATCGACGCCGGCATCTTCATGTCGTACGTCGGCCTGTTCTCTTACGACAACTACGAGAACTGGATGTACCTGCCTTCGTTCACCTCCGACAACACGCCTTGGTTCTTCAACGGCGTCCGCGTCCAGACGTTTCCGACTGACCGATTGAAGGTCGAGCTCTGGCTCATCAACGGCTGGCAGACGTACGCCAAGTTCAACACGCTGCCTGGGTTCGGGACCCAGATCCTCTATCGCCCGATCGAGGCCATCTCGATCGTCTCGAACGACTACATCGGGTGGGATACCCAGGATCAGCCGGGCCGGACGCGCTTTCACAGCGACAACAGCTTTCAGTTGCGCTGGTGGAACGATTCTGACCGCGGCATGCCGTTCATGCGCGCCGCGTTCTCGATCACGGCCGACATCGGGGGTGAGTGGGGCGGCGGTCCGGGTGCCGCGGTCACTCCGTTCGGCGGCAGCGGCAAAGAGGGCGGCTGCAACCCAGGCACGCCGTGCACCCAGCACTTCCTGAGCGCCATGGCGTATCAACGCTTCTGGTTCTCGAAGCAGTTTGCTTGGACCCTGGGCGGCGGCTACATGAACAACCCGGGCCGCTACCTGGTGCTGGCGCCCACCGGCAACGCGTCTCCCAACGGGCTCCCCCAGCCGCTGGGGGTTCCGCCGGCCAGCCAGCCCTTCGATCTGTCGCCGGGCACCACCTTCAACGCGTGGGACTACGAGACCGGCTTCCAGTACATGCCGAACGAGCAGTTCACGTTCGACTGCGAGTTCAATCATCGCCAGGCCGACGTGCCGTACTTCGCCGGTCACGGCGGCGTCACGTCACCCGACGGCTTCTACACCACGGCTACGCCGCCGGGCTGGCGCCCGGACCTCGTGAAGGCGGACACGCGAATCATCTTCGCGGCCCTGACGCGCTTCTAACCTTGCCACCTTGAATTCGGGAGAATCGTCATGAAATCGTCAATGAATGCGAGCCGTATTTTCTCTCCGCTGTGGGTGCTGCTGGCCGTGCTGACGGCGGGATTGCTGGTCGTCGGCTGTCATCAGGGGGCCGAGGGCGATCGCTGCAACCCCGACCTGCCCGCCAACGAGAGCGACTGCAACTCTGGCCTTACCTGCCAGATGCCCTCGACCTGCGCCGAGAACTACTGCTGCCCGACGCCGGCGTCGTCGAGCACGAACGGCTACTGCAACGGCATGCTCTGCCCGCAGCCGGACGGCAGCACCAGCTCGACCCCCGCTGACGGCGGGGCCAACTGATCCGAGGGGTGGACGACCGGCGGGGTGGCGTCAGGCAGCGCTGCCCCGCCGGTCGACACGTTCAGAGGCGATTTGGCGGGTCAGCGACCGAGCGCCGAGAACGGCGCGTGGTGGCTCGCGCTCGGCGCCCGGTTGGTGGCGGTTTCGTGCCAGACTTGGCCGCGCCCGTTGATCGACTCGACCCGGGTTGCGCGCGCGTCACGGGGCACGGTCTCGGGTTGAGCCGCCGGCGGGCGCGCAGCGGCTGACCTGTAGAGCGAGGTCGGCGTTGCGACGCCGAACAGCGAACTGGCGAGGACCCAAACTGACACCATCGTCATGACGAACCTCCTTCTCGACGAGGATCGAAATCTCGATCAAATCTTTATGTGTTTACCTGCCCGCAACCAGAGCGAAACATCGGAGGTCGGCGTTAAAAATGTTGTTAAAAATGCCACCCGGACCTACTTCGCTGGGCCAGGGCCGAGCCCGGCTATCGGGACCAGTATCCAGGATCACGCTCCTCTCGCTGTTCCTCCTGGCTCTAGGGGGCTGCCGACCGGTGACGTCGGGCGGGCTCTTCATCTCCTGCACGGTGGATGAGGATTGCGGCCCAGGGCTGAGCTGCATTCCCCTGGTGGAGGCGACCGACGCGGCCGGAGATGCCGGCTGCCAATCGTTCGGGAAGGTGTGCGGCCGCCCGTGCACCACGAGCACTGATTGCGCGGCGCTGGACGCTGGCCTGTCCTGCTCCCTCGGGTGCAACGCCACCTCGACCTGTCAGGTCCCCGCCCCCTGAGAGTGCTATTTGTCGCGCGGGCCGTTGAGGCAGTCGTTCACGTGATCCCTGAGTCCGGCGGCGTTTTAACGCTGACTTAACCAAACTCGGCGCGATCATTTGGCGTCGACTCGTTTAACGAGTGATACGGGCGATCGTTAGGATTGTGTTGGGCGCTGGGGACTGAGATGACACCGACACAGGCGGCACGGGCCATCTTGATTGTCGAGGACGACCGCAGGATGGCCCAGTTCTTCGCCACCGAGTTGGAGTCCGAGGGCTACCGTGTCTTCGCCGCTGCGCGCGGCGAGCCAGCGCTCGCCGCCTTGCACAGTCGAACCCCCGATCTGGTCGTACTGGACCTGGGGGTCGGCGAAGAGGGTCTGTCACTGCTGTCCCGAATCCGCGCGCAGACTAGCGCGCCGGTCGTGGTGATTTCAGCTCGCGCGCCGGAGGCCGAGAACATTCGGATTCTGGACGCCGGCGCCGACGACGTCCTGAGTAGGCCGCTCTCGCTGCCCGAACTGTTGGCTCGGATCCGGGTGCGCCTTCGCCGCAGCGGTGCTCGAGAGACCAACGCCGCCGGCATCGTGTTCGGCGATCACCGATTCGACCTCGCCACGCGGCGGCTCTCGCGCGGGGGCCAGCCGGTGCACCTGTCCCCGATCGAACGCAGGCTGCTGGCCACCCTGGCGGAGCACGTCAACCAGGTCGTCACCACCCGAACCCTGTTCCGCGCCGCCTGGGGCTCCCGCTACCGGAGGCCCAACGCGTACGTCCGGATCTACGTCCACGCGCTGCGCCGGAAGATCGAGCGCGATCCCGGCCGCCCGGTCTACCTGGTCAACGAAACCGGCGTTGGCTACGCGCTACGCACCGACCGGTCCTAACTAACGGGTCCCCGTGAAGCCTTCGTTGGCCAAGTTGTCGGCCAGCGTGGCCAGGCTGGCGTCGCAGGCAGCGGCCAGCGCCGGCTGGCGGCGGAGCGCCAGCTCCAGCGAGCGGACGTTGCTGTTCTGGCGGGACAGGGCGACCAGCTGGCGAGAGAGCTGGTCGAACCGATCCAGGGCGGCCGTGGCGGCGGTCAACGCCGGCGCCGCCGCGGCGCCGCCGGCGGACTTCAGGTCGTCGAGCCCGCGCCGCGCGGCCGTCGCCCGGACCGCCATCTCGCTCTCGAGCCGGTTCATCTCCGCCTCGGCCGACTCGGCGATGTGGGGAGCCTGGAGAACCTGGATCTCCCGCACGTTCAGCTCGGCCCGCGCCACCAGCGCCTCGATCCGGGCCCGATCCTTGGCGGGCGCCGCGCGCGCCAGGCCGTCGAGCGCCTCGCGAAAAGCGTCGGCGGCCTCGCGCACCGGCCCGAACGACAACCGCTGCGCCTTGAGGTTGGTGTTCTGCTGCGCGAGCTCCAGCACCTGTCGGTCGACCTGGCGGTACTCCGCGAACTTCCCGGCGAAGGTGTCCAGCGTTCGGACATCGCTGTCGTTCCCGAGCTTCTGCAGCCGCGACATCAGCGCCGTCGTGCCGCTCTCGACCGAGCCCGCCGCCGCGTCGGCCTGACGGGCGAAGGCGACCGACGCCTCGTCGGTGTCAGCCATCACCGCCCGGTCCGAGGCGCTGACGGCTTCGGACAGCTGCAGCCTCAGCTCGGTCGTCAGGCGCCTCGCCTCCGAGAGCTGAATGATGGCCGGATCGGGAACCCCGCGGCACGCGCCCGCCAGAGCAAGGAGCCCGAGCGCCCCGGTCACCACCGCACGACGCCTGATTGCCACGACGCAGGATAACCCGCCGCGCGCGCCCCAGCGAGGGGAAGCGCGCGGCGGATGAGGGCCCTCTCGTGACGGCGCGGCTCGTCCCGCGTCAGTTACGCAGGTAGTGGCAGGTGTAGCCGCCGGGGTTCTTCTCCAGGTACTTCTGGTGGTAGGCCTCGGCCGGCGTGAACGCCCCGGCGTCGATGATCTGGGTGACGATGGGGTTCTTCCAGCGCCCCGACTTCTGCGCGTGGTCGCGCGCCATCTCGGCGACCTTGCGCTGCTCGGGCGAGGTCACGAAGATCGCGGACCGGTACTGCGTCCCCACGTCGTTCCCCTGCCGGTCCTTCGTCGTCGGGTCGTGCATGCGGAAGAACCACTTCTCCAGCAGATCGTCGTACGACAGCTTCTTCGGATCGAAGGTGATCTTGACCGACTCGGCGTGGCCGGTGCGGCCGGTGTGCACGTCCTCGTAGGTCGGGTTGGCGGTCGTCCCGCCGGTGTAGCCGACCTGCGTGTCGACGACGCCCGGGATCTTCCGAAGGATGTCCTCCATCCCCCAGAAGCAGCCGCCGGCCAGGATGGCGGTCTCCAGCGTCGGCGAGCAGCCGGGCTTCTCGCCGGCCGGCGGCCGGGTGCAGGTGTTCGGCGCGGGCGCCGCCGCGCTGGCGGCCCCGCTCATGCTGGCCGATGCCGGCGCCTTGCCCCCGAACAGCGGTAAGTAGGCGCCGTAACCCTCTGCCTCCAGCTTGGCGACCGGTATGAACCGCAGCGACGCCGAGTTGATGCAGTAGCGCATGTGCGACGGCGCCGGCCCGTCGTCGAACAGGTGTCCCAGGTGCGAGTTTCCGCCGGTCGAGCGGACCTCCGTCCGCACCATCCCGTGCGAGCTGTCCTGGTCCTCGACCACGCGCCCCTTCTCGACCGGCCGGGTGAAGCTGGGCCAGCCGGTGCCGGAGTTGAACTTGTCGGTCGAGCTGAACAGCGGCTCCCCCGTCGCCACGTCGACGTACAGCCCCGCCTCGTGGTTGTTCCAGTAGGCGTTGTCGAACGGCGGCTCCGTGGCGGCGTTCTGGGTAACCTCGAACTGCACACCCGTCAGCGCCTTGCGCAGCTCGGCGGCGGGCGGCTTGGTGTACTTCTTCTGCGACATCACGCGTCCTCCTGTGGGGTCGCCGCTGCTCGGCGCCGAGTGGCTCCAGCGCGCCGCGCCAACCAGGGCGATGACGACCATCGCCGCCAGGGCGACGGGAACCGACAACACCATTCGCGGCTTCAGCTCTTGCTCGGGCGACTTCATCGACGACCTCCTACCGAAGTCTACGCCCGACGCGGCGGGCGGTTACGCTGGTGGACGGTCCAGGCCGGCAGGGGTAAGAATCCAACCGTGGCGCGCCGGAAATGACGATGGATCTGGGCGCAGTCGCGTTTCGGGGGACGACGCGGTTCCGCCTGGTGCGCTTCCTCGGCCGGGGGGGCATGGGGGTCGTCTATGAGGCGTTCGATGAGCTCAACGCCGTCCCGGTCGCGCTGAAGCTGCTGCCGATCGTCAGCCCGGACATGCTGCTGCGCTTCAAGCGCGAGTTCCGGGCGGTGGCCGACGTGCGCCATCCCAACCTGGTCCGGCTGGGCGAGCTGGTCTCCGAAGGATCGCAGTGGTTCTTCACGATGGAGCTGGTCCCCGGGATCGACCTCCTCAGCTACGTCCACGGTGTCGATCCGGGCGAGCAGCCGGCGCTGACGCCGCGGCTGGCCGCCGACGCGCCGACACCGGTCGTGCTGCCGGGCGCCGTCTCGATCCGCCGGCGCGAGCTTCCCGCCGGCCTGCACTTTCACGAGGATCGCCTGCGACCGGTGCTGGCCCAGCTGGCGCGCGCGCTGTCGGCCCTGCACGCCGTCGGCGCCATCCACCGCGACGTGAAGCCTTCGAACGTGCTGGTCACCGCCGAGGGACGGGCGGTGCTGCTCGACTTCGGGCTGGTGAGCGCCGCCTCGATCGAGACCACGCAGTCCGGCGCCGGGACACCCGAGTACATGGCGCCCGAGCAGGGGTCGCTGCAGCCGGTGAGCGCGGCCGCCGACTGGTACGCGTTCGGCGTCATCCTGTTCGAGCTCCTGACCGGGCGGCTGCCGTTCGAGGGGCTGCCGCACGAGATCCTGTATCGCAAGCAGCACGGGCGCGCGCCCCGGGTGGCCGGGCTGGCCCCCGCCGCGCCGCCCGACCTGGAGGCGCTCTGCGATCGCCTGCTGGAGGCCGCGCCCGAGCAGCGCGCCACCGGCGCCGAGGTGCTGGCCACGCTGGCGGTGACGCCGCCGGGCTCGCCCGACGACGCC
>CAZTZM010000080.1:0-11895 GCA_964618005.1 uncultured Myxococcales bacterium | reverse complement strand
TCGTTCTCACGCCGGCCGGCGGCGGAGGAGAGTAAAGATGACCCGCAACCAGACGTTAGGAGTGGTGTTGGCGATCGCCTGCGTCCTCCCGGCCTGCGAAGGCTTCACCTGCAGCCAGGAGCGCATCAAGGCGATCGAGCTCGCCAACCGAGGCGCCGAGGAGTTCAAGAACAACCTCTACGACTCGGCCGAGAAGGACCTGAAGCAGGCGATCCAGACCGATCCGACCTACGAGATCGCCTACTACAACCTGGGCAAGGTGTTCCAGAAGCAGCGCAAATGGGACAAGGCGATCGAGTCGTTCGAGCAGGCCGTCCAGCGCAAGCCGGACAACGCCAACTACCAGTACGACCTGGGTGAGGCGTACCTGGAGTCGAAGCGGATCGACGACGCGGAGAAGGCCCTGAAGGCCGCCACCGCCGCCGACCCCAAGCTGTTCAAGGCTTGGTGGCGCCTGGGCCTGGTCTACAAGATGCTCGATCGCCCGAAAGAGGCCGACGACGCCCTCCGCCACGCCATCGAGGCGAACTCGCGCTTCTCGAAGTCCTACGTCGCCCTCGGGTACCTCTACCTGGACTACGACTTCAACAAGGAAGCCGCCCAGGTGTTCCAGGGCTGCGTGACCGCCAAGGACGACGACGGCGAGTGCCACAATGGTTACGGCCTGGCGCTGAAGAACCTCAAGCAATACGAGCAGGCCACCGCCGAGTTCCGGAAGGCGATCGACGACGATCCGGAGCTGTTCGACGCCCTCTACAACTGCGGCATGGCCTACTCCGACTGGTACGACGAGGCCCACGGCAACGACCAGAAGGACAAGGCCCGCGAGTACCTTCAGAAGTTTGTCGCCGAGAGCGGCAAGACCGCCGACGGGAACTACCTGAAAGCGGCCAACGACAAGCTCTACGCCCTCAGCGGTCCCTAGCCGCTCCGGCGGCTCAAAACCGAATATCGACGCTCGCCCCGACGCTCGCTCGTCCGAGGCCGGCTCCCGAAGCGCGACCGGAAAACTCAAGTTTTCCGGTCGCTTTCGTGTTTTTGGGATGGCCGCGCCGTGCTATAAGGGTCGTCCTGTTTTTTGCTCTGCGAGGCGTCCCTAGAAGCTAGGACCGCGCGGAGATACCGGCACCGATCCGAGTTTGGAGGAGCGCAGTGGATCAGCAGTCGAAGCAGGGCCAGGGCCAGGGCCAGGGTAAGCGGAAGAAGGACGAAGAACCGACGACGAACGGCAACGGAGCCTCCAACTCGCACGACGACTTCGCCGGAGATCTCGCCGGACCTGCCAAGGCCGCCTTCGAGGCGGAGAAGCAGTCGGTCGAAAAGGGGATCGACGCCTGGAAGAAGGTCATCGCGTCGAACCAGGGGGCCTGGCCGCCGCGCCGCGAGCTGGCGCGCGTGTACAAGAAGGCCGAGCGCTGGAACGCCTTCATCGAGGTGATGAAGGAGGGCGTCGAGAAGGCCAGCTGGTCCTCGCCCGAGGACAAGATCCCCATCCTGCGCGAGATGATCGAGGTCTATCGCGACCGTCTGAAGTTGGACGTGATGGTGGTCAACGCGTTCAACCAGATCCTCAACATCCAGCCGATGAACTTCGAGGCCGCCGACGAGCTGGCCGCGCAGTACGAGGCGATGAAGCGCTGGCCGGATCTGATCTCGCTGTTGCGCAAGAAGGCGACGGTCGTCGAGACGCCGGCCGAGAAGGTGGCCCTGCAGCTCCGCATCGCCAACCTCTTCCTCGAAAAGTTCTCCAACCAGGCCGAGGCGATCAAGGCGTTCGAGGCGATCCTGGAGATCGATCCGGAGAACGCGGACGCGCTGTCGTTCGTCAAGCAGATGTACGAGAAGCGCCGCGACTGGGAGAAGCTGGTCGCGGTCAACCAGCGCGAGATCGAGAAGATCACCGACGTCGAGGTCCGCCGCGCGCGGCGCGTGGAGGTGGCCAAGCTCGCCTCCGACAAGATGAAGAAGGCGGCGGTCTCGATCGACCTCTGGCAGAAGGTGCTGGCGGACGATCCGGAGAACGCCGAGGCCCTCGTTGAGCTCGAGAAGGTCTACGAGCGCGAGAAGATGTGGAGCGAGCTGGGCACGATCCTCGAGCGGCAGGTGGCCGCCACGGCGGACGCCACGCGCCGCTCGGCGATCTACGTCAAGCTGGGCGTCCTCTACACGGAGAAGGTCCAGAACGTGGCCGCGGCCACGACTGCCTGGCAGGCGCTCTTGCAGCAGGAGCCGGACAACCGGCGTGCGCAGGACGCCCTCAAGAAGCTCTACCTGCAGCAGAAGGACTGGAACGCCCTCGAGGGGTTCTACGCCGCGCAGGGGAAGTGGGACGAGCTGGTGCGCGTCCTCGAACGGCAGGCCGAGAGCGAGGACGGCGCCGGGCGCGTCGGACTCTGGAACAAGATCGGCGATCTCTATCGCGACCGGCTGCAGAAGGCCGATCGCGCGCAGAAGGCGTACGAGAAGGCCCTCTCGTACGACGGCAAGAACCTGCAGGCGGCCGAGGCCCTGATCCCGCTCTACGAGAAGACCAAGGACGTGAAGCACCTCGCCGAGGTGCTGTTCGTCCAGCTGGAGCACACGCAGGAGCTGGCCGACCGGCCGGCGCGCCTCAAGCGCCTGGCGGAGCTGCTCGACGAGGGCGCCGCGGACAAGCCGGGCGCGCTGCGCGTGACGCTGACCGCGCTCGACGAGTCGCCGACCGACCCGTGGGCGATCGAGACGTCGCGGCGCCTGGCGCAGGAGAGCCGCGGCTGGGCGGAGCTGGCGCAAGCCTACGAGACGGCGCTCCCGCGCGCCGCCAAGGCCGACGACGAGGCGGCGCTGCTGGCGCTGCTCGGCACGCTGGCCGCCGCCTACGAGTCGGAGCTGGGGAACCCCGAGTCGGCGATCCAGCGCAACCAGCAGATCCTGGAGCTGTCGCCCAAGGACCCGAACGCGGTGGCGGCGCTGGAGCGCCTCTACATCGCGACTGGGCGCTTCGCCGACCTGCTGGCCGTCTACGACAAGAAGCTGGAGCTGGCCAAGAGCAAGGACGAGGAGCTCTCGATCCGCTTCAAGCTGGCCGGCCTCTACGAAGACGAGATCAAGCAGCCCGAGAAGGCGGTGCAGCTCTATCTCGCGATCCTGAAGCAGGATCCGGCGCAGAGGCAGGCGCTGGCGGCGCTGGATCGCCTGTATCAGCAGCTCGGTCGCTGGCAGGAGCTGAGCGACACCATCGGGGCCGAGATCGCGCTGGCCAGCGGGCCGGCCGCCGTCGCCGAGCTGAAGTTCCGCCGTGGCGCCGTCCTCGAGCAGCACCTCGATGACGGGGCGGGCGCGGTGGCCGCGTACCGCGAGGCGCTGGAGCTGGAGCCCGTTCACGTCGGTGCGCGGACCGCGCTGCAGGCCTATCTGTCGAGCGCCGACGCCGGCCTGCAGCGGGCGGCGGTGCAGGTCCTGGAGCCGATCTACGAATCGGGCAACGACCTCCCCCGGTTGGTCGAGGTCCAGCGGATCAAGCTGGCGCACGAGAAGAAGACCGCCGTGCGGGTCGATCTGCTGTTGCGGATCGGCAAGCTGGAAGGGCAGCTGGGGAACGCCGACCAGGCCTGGGAGGCCTACACGCAGGCGTTCGCCGAGGATCCGTCGTCGACGCCGGCGCGCGAGTCGCTGGAGAGCCTGGCCAACATCCTCGACAACTGGCAGCCGCTGGTGGCGCTGTACGAGAAGGCGCTGTCGACGAAGGGCAAGGAGAAGCTGCCGTCCGCGCTGGAGCGCGAGCTGCTGCTGGTCGTCGCGGTGGCGTACGACGAGAAGCTCGGTCACTCGGACCGCGCGGTGGAGTACTTCCGCCGCGCCCAGAGCATCCAGCCCGAGGACGCCTCGGCGCTCGTCGCGCTGGAGCGGCTCTACACCCGCACCGAGCGCTGGAGCGACCTGGTCGACACGCTGCTGAAGAAGGCGCAGCTGGTCACCGATCCGGCCGAGCGCGAGGAGATCCGGATCCGCACCGCCACGGTGTGGGAGGAGATGCTGGGGAACGCCGAGCAGGCCATCGTGGCCTGGAACGTCGTCCTGCAGGACAACCCGGCCAACGCGCAGGCGCTGCGGGCGCTCGATCGCCTCTACCTCGCGCGCGGTGAGTACCGCGAGCTGGCGGACAACCTGCAGCGCCAGCTGGCGCTGGTGGCCGACGACTCGCCCGAGTCGGTGGGCCTCCTGGTCCGCCTGGGTGCGCTGCGCGAGCTGCGCCTCGATCAGCTGGGCGCGGCCGTCGACACCTACGCCAAGATCCTGCGTCTCGAGCCGGAGCACGCCGAAACGATCGCCGCCCTCGAGCGGATCCTCACCGACGCCGACCACGAGCTGGACGCGGCGCTGCTGCTGGAGCCGATCTACAAGATCCGCGGCGACTGGCCGCGCCTGATCAGCGTGTACGAGGTCGAGGCGCGCCACGCGTCCGACCCGGAGCAGAAGATCGCCCTCTATCGGCAGATCGCCGACGGCTACGAGGTCGGCCTGGACGATCCGGCGCGCGCCTACGAGGCGCTCGGCCGGGCGCTGGCCGAGGACCCGCACAACCCCGAGGTGCAGGTGGCCGTGGAGCGGCTGGCCCGCGCGCTCGACAAGCTGGACGATCTGGTCTCGCGCTATGCGCAACTGGTCGCGAGCGTCAACGATCCGGAGCGGAAGAACGCGCTCTATCACAAGATCGCGCGCCTCTGCGAGGTCGACCTGGGCGACGACCGCCAGGCGGCCGCCGCCTACGGCGCCGCGCTGGAGGTGTGGCCGCGCGATCTCGACGCGGCCAACGCGCTCGAGCAGCTCTATCTGCGCGGCGGCGACTACGCCAACCTGGTGCAGCTGCTGCAGCGCAAGGCGGACATCGTCGAGGGCATCGCCGAGAAGAAGGCGCTCTTCTACCGGGCCGCGCAGCTCTACGAAGAAGTCCTGGAGGATCTCGAGAGCTCGGTGAAGGTGTTCCAGCACGTGCTCTCCGTCGACGACGGCGACGCCACGGCGCTCGACCAGCTGGAGCGGCTCTACATCCGCCTCGGTCGCTGGAACGATCTCAAGAACATCTACGCCAAGAAGGCGGAGCTGGCGCAGACGCCGGCCGAGAAGAAGCAGATGCTGTTCGTGCTCGGTCAGGTCTATGACCGCGAGCTCGGCGATCCGGAGCGGGCGGTCGAGACCTACAGCTCGATCATCGACCTGGATCCGGAGGACTACGACGCCGCGCAGGCGCTCGATCGCCTGTATCAACACCTGGGGCGGTGGTACGACCTGCTGGCCGTCCTCGAGCGGCAGACGGAGATGGCGCCGTCGCCCGCCGAGGTGGTGTCGCTGCGTTTCCGCATCGGCGAGCTGTGGCGCGAGCACCTGAAGGATCTCGCGCGCGCCGTGGAGGCCTACCGCCAGGTCCTCAGCATGGACCCGGGGCACGAGCCGACGGTGGGCGCCCTCGAGGCCCTCATGGCCGGCCGCGAAGAAGAGGCCGCCGTGCTGGCCGCCCAGGTGCTGGAGCCGATCTATGAGAGCGCCGGCGAATGGGACCGGGTCATCACCGTCTACGAGGTGATGCAGGCCCAGAGCGAGGACGCCGCCCGCAAGGTGGAGTTGCTCGGCCGGATGGCGGAGATCGAGGAGCGGCGGCTGTCGCACCAGAACGCCGCCTTCGATATCTACGGGCGCGCGCTGCGCGTCGACCCTACCAACGCCGACGTGCTCGGCCAGCTGGAGCGGCTGGCCGGCGAGACCGGCCACTGGCCGAAGCTGGCGGCGCTGTTCGCCAGCGAGCTGGAGAAGATCGACGATCCGCGCCGGCAGATCGACCTGCTGTTGCGGCTCGGTCGCGTCTACGAAGAGGAGACCGATCAGGTGGACGAGGCGGTGGCGACCTACCGCAAGGCCGTCGACACCGATCCGGAGAACCGGCAGGCGCTGGTGGCCCTGGATCGCCTGTACGGCCGCGCCCAGCAGTGGGAGGAGCTGGCCGCGATCGTGCGCCGCGAGGTCGGGATCGCCTCGACCGACGAGCAGCGGACCGCGCTGAACTTCCGCCTGGCCCAGATCTACGAGCTGGCGCTGATGGATCTGCCGAAGGCCGTCGAGGCCTACCGTGAGATCCTGGTCGCCGATCCGGCGCACGCCGAGTCGCGCGCCGCCCTGGAGCGGATGTTCATGGGCGGCACCATGCAGGGGGAGATCGGTGAGGTGCTGGAGCCGCTCTACCGCACCGGCGGCGAGTGGGAGAAGCTGCACCAGATTCACGAGGTGCAGCTCGGTCGCGTGACCGATCTGGGCGAGCGGCAGGCGCTGTTGCGGCGCTTGGCGGAGATCGCCGAGCACAAGCTGGTCGATCAGGTGGCGGCGTTCGGCTGGTGGGCCGAGGCGGTCAAGGAGGATCCGTCGTCGGCGCAGGCCCTCGACGAGCTGCTGCGGCTGGCGCGCGCCACGCACCAGTGGGACGCGTTCGTCACCACGAGGTCCGCGGCGGCCTCGGCCGACCGGGCGCCGGAGGTCCGGCGCGACGTGCTGCTGCGTCTCGGCGCCAGCTTCGAGAACGACCTGGGCGATCTGGAGCGGGCGGAGAAGGCGCTCCTCGCCGTGCTCAACGAGCACCCCAAGGATCCGGCGGCGCTGGCCTCGCTCGATCGCATCTACGAGAGCCAGGGAATGTACGAGAACCTGGCCGGCGTGCTGCGCCAGCGGCTGTCGATCACCGACGACAGCGCCGAGCTGGTGGCGTTCAACCTGCGCCTCGGTCTCGTCTTCGGCGAGGCGCTGGAGGTTAACGACGCCGCCATCGCCAGCTACCTGGCGGTGCTGGAGCACGAGTCGCAGTCGCGCGAGGCGCTGGACGCCCTCGAGCGGCTCTACTTCCGCGGCGAGCGCTGGAGCGATCTCTACGGCATCTACGAGAAGCTGGCCGACATCACCAGCGACGAGATGGGCCTGGCCGACTGCTACGCGCGGATGGCCAAGCTGGCCGCCGACGCGCTGGACGATCGTGCCAAGGCCGTCGAGCTGTGGGGCAAGGTCGTCGACATCCGCGGCGAGGACGCCATCGCGCTCTCGGGCCTGGCCGATCTGCACGAGATGGCGGGCGAGTGGACGTCGTTGACGGAGGTGCTGGAGAAGCAGGTGGCGGCCACCGCAGACATCGAGGCGCGCATCCCGATCTACAAGCGCCTCGGGCGCATCTGGGGCGAGAAGCTGTCGCGCGAGCGCAACGCGCTCGAGAGCTGGCAGAAGGTCCTGGAGATCGATCCGCAGGACGTTGACGCGCTCCGCGCGATCGCCGCCAACTACCGCAGCGCGGGTGCCTGGGAGGAGCTGTCGCAGGCGCTGCGCCGCTTGATCCAGGTCGGTCAGCTGGGCGGCAGCGGGATCGAGAGCGGCGAGCTGAAGGAGCTGTTTGCGCAGCTCGGTGAGCTGGAGGGCGACACCCTCATGCGCACCCAGGACGCGATCGACGCCTGGCGCGAGGTGCTGGAGCTGGACGCGGCCGACTTCCGGGCGCTGGCCGCCCTGGAGCGCCTGTTCATGCAGGAGGCGCGCTGGGAGGAGGCGGTCGACATCCTCGAGCGGCGCGTGGAGGCGCTGGCCAATCCGACGGAGCGGGTCGACGTCCTCATGCAGGCGGCCTCGTTGTGGGCGGACAAGATCGGCGACGGCGGCTCGGCGGCGCAGGTGTACGAGCGTGTGCTGCAGATCGATCCAGGGCACCAGGTCGCCTCGATCGAGCTGGAGCAGCTCTATCGCCAGCGCAAAAGCTGGGTGAAGCTGGTCGACCTGCTGCTGGCGCGGACCGAGTTCGCGCCCGACGCGGCGGCCCGCATCTCGCTGCTGATTGCCGTGGCGGAGATCTACGAGCAACAGCTGGACGATCGCGACAGCGCGTTCGTGACGCTGCAGGCGGCCTTCCGCGAGGACTACTCGAACGACCAGGTCGCGCAGGAGCTGCAGCGCCTGGCCACGGTGGCCGACAAGTGGAACGAGCTGATCGGCGACTACACGCAGGTCGTGCAAGGGATCGCCGATCCCAAGCAGGCGGCCGATCTGTGGGTGAAGATCGCGCGCTGGTACGATTCGGCGCTCCGCCACATCGACTACGCGATCGCTTCGGCGCAGCAGGCGCTGCAGCTCGACGGCACGCACGTCGGGGCGCTGCAGGCGCTGGAGGACTTCTACCGCAAGCAGAAGCGGTGGAGTGAGCTGGTCGGCGTGCTGGCGCGCCACGCCGAGTGTGAGACCGAGCCGACGGCGCGGGTCGACATCCTGTTGCAGCTGGCCGACACGTACGAGACGCAGGTGGGCGACGCCGCGCAGGCGGTCAACGCCTATCAGCGTGCGCTGGACACCGACGAGCGCTGCATCGACGCCATCAACGCGCTCGAGCGCCTCTATCGCCGCACGCAGGCCTGGGATCGCCTGGTCGACGTGCTGGCCAAGAAGTCGCAGGTGGTCAGCGACACCGAGCAGGCCATCAAGCTGAAGCTGCAGGTCGGCGAGCTGTGGGAGGACCGCCTCGGCGACAACGACCGCGCCGTCGAGGCGTACAAGGAAGTCCTCTCCGTCGACCCGCGCAACCTGCCGGCGCTCACCGCGCTGGACACGCTGTACGAGAAGACCGGGCGGATGGAGGAGTACCTCGAGAACCTCGAGCACCGGCTGGAGGTCTCGCCGCCCGAAGAGGATCGGGTCGGCACCTACCAGAAGATGGCGACCATCTGGGAGGAGAACTTCGCCAAGCCCGATCGGGCGGCGGAGGTGCTGGAGAAGATCCTCCTCATCGACGACAAGAACGCCAAGGCCTACCGCGACCTCGAGCGCCTGTACCGGCAGGAGCGCAAGTGGGAGTCGCTGGTGGAGACCTACCGCAAGCACCTGGCGGTCACGACCGACGGGACCGAGCGGATCCAGATCTTCACCAAGATGGGCCAGGTCTACGAGACCGAGCTGCGCGACCTCGATCGCGCCATCGAGGCCTACAACGATGTCCTCTCCGTCGAGAGCGAGCACACCGAGGCGCTGGCCGGCATCGCGCGCCTCTACGAGGAGACCGAGCAGTGGGATCGGGCGGTGGAGATCATGCGCCGCCTTCTTCGGGTCAGCACCGACCCGAAAGAGAAGGTCGACCTCAACTACCGGCTCGGCAAGGTGTTCGACGAGCAGATGAAGGATCCGGAGCCCGCCCAGGAGTACCTGGTCGAGGCCCTGTCACAGGATCCGGCCCACGTGCCGTCGATGCTGTCGCTGCTGGGGATCTACAAGCGGCGCGGCGACTGGCAGAAGGCGGCCCAGCTGATGGTCCGCGCCGAGGCGGCCACCATCAACCCGCTGGAGAAGACCCGCCTGCTGCACGAGGCCGTCAAGATCTTACAGGAGAAGCTGGCCGACGAGACGCAGGCCGCCGATCTGTTCGCCCGCGTGATGCAGCTCGATCCCGAGCACGTCGAGGCCGCCGAGCCGCTGTCGCAGATCTACTTCAAGCGCGAAGAGTGGGCGCCGCTGGTCCCGATCCTCGAGATGCTGGCTCGCAAGGCCGATCGCAAGACCAACCGCGAGCTGACCCAGCTCTATCACCGGCTGGCCAAGGCGGCCGACAGCCTGGGCGAGAACGAGAAGGCGCTCAAGTACTACAAGCAGTCCTACGACCTCGACTCGACCTACCTGCCGACGCTGGTCGATCGGGCGGGGCTGCTCTATCGCCTGGAGCACTGGGACGACGCGTTCCGGATCTACCAGACGATCCTGGTGCACCACCGCGACACGCAAAAAGACGATGAGATCGTCGACATCTTCTTCCGCCTGGGGCGCATCAAGCTGAAGCTGAACGAGCGCACCAAGTCGGTGAACATGTTCGAGAAGGCGCTGGAGATTCAGCCGGGGCACCGGCCGACCCTGCAGGCCCTCATCGACCTCTACACCGACGCGGGCGACTTCGAGGCGGTCATCAAGCAGAAGCGCGCCTTGATGGCGTCGCCCGGCACGTCGACCGACGACAAGTTCACGATCTCCCAGGAGATCGCGGCGCTCTACAAGGACAAGCTCGCCAATCCGCAGAAGGCAATCGCCGCGCACCTCGAGGCGCTCAACTTCAAGCCGAACGATCGCCAGTTGCTCCACGACCTGCTCGATCTCTTCAGCGAGACCAAGCAATGGAAGAAGGCGCTGGAGATCCTCAGCAAGCTGGCCGAGATCGAGAGCGGCAAGGTCAAGGCCCGCTACCTGGTGGCGGCCGGCAACATCGCCAACTACGAGCTGCACTCCACCGACGAAGCGGTAGAGCTGTACAACCAGGCCCTCGACGAGGACCCGGACGACCTGAAGGCCTTCGAGCGGATCGACAAGATCATGACCGCCAAGAAGGACTGGAAGAACCAGGAACGGAACTTCCGGCGGATGATCAAGCGCATCGGCCAGGATCCACCGGCCGAGCGGCGCGCCACCGTGATCGCGCTCTGGCACGGCCTGGGCGAGATCTATCGGTCTCGCCTCAAGGACTTCAAGTCGGCGACGGCCGCTTTCGAGGTCGCCGTGCAGCTGGATCCGGACGCGACGCCGCGCCACCAGATCCTGGCCGAGCTGTATCAGCTCTCCGGGCCGGAGTCATATGAGAAGGCGGTCAACGAGTACCGCCACCTCATCAAGGTCTCGCCGGACTTCGGGCAGATGGCGGTCCACATGAAGACGCTGCGCGGCCTGCTGATGGCCATGCAGCAGTACGACCGCGCCTGGTGCGTGGCCTCGGCGATGGTCTTCCTGCGCAAGGCCGACCCCGAGGAGCATCAGTTCTACGAGCAGTACAAGCCGAAAGGCTTCGCTCGCGCCAAGGCCCGGCTGACCGAGGACCTGTGGAAGAACATCTATCACCCGGACGAGGACCGCATCGTCTCGCACGTCTTCGCGACGGTCAGCCAGGCGGTCGCGGGGCGGCGCGCCAAGGAGCACAAGGACTGGGGGCTCAAGCGCAAGGACCGGCGCGACGTGGCGAACGACCAGCTGCTGTTCAGCAAGGTGTTCAACTACGTCAACCAGGTGCTGGGGGTGCAGCAGCCCGAGCTCTACCTGCGGCCCGAGTCGCCCGGCGAGCTGGACATGGCGCCCGCCAAGGAGAAGGGGCAGCTCCTTCTGTCGTTCGTGGTTGGTTCGGCGCTCCTGCAGGGACGTCCCGAGAAGGACCTGGCCTACGTCATCGGCAAGCGGCTGGCGTTCATGCGGCCCGATCACCTCGTTCGCTGGACCACGGTCGTCCCGACGGTGAGCGAGCTGAAGCTGCTGTTCTTGGCGGCCCTCAAGCTGGTCAACCCGAAGTTCGAGGTGAAGCCCGACGCCCAGCAAGGCGTGGCCATCTACCTGGACGTGCTGAAGAAGGGTGTGCCGCCGCAGGCGCTGGAGCAGCTCGGTGCGGTGGTGCAGCGATTCGCCGCGGGCAAGGGCGAGGCCGACCTCCACAAGTGGTCGAACGCCGTCGACCTGACCGCCACACGCGCGGGCTTTCTGATCTGCAACGATCTGGAAGTCGCCGCTCGGCTGGCGCAGAGCGAGCCGGTCTCGATCGGCGTCGCTGAACCAAAGGACAAGATCCGCGACCTCATCCTGTGGTCGATCTCGGACGAATACTTCCAGGTTCGCGAGCACCTCGGCCTGGTCATCGGCCAGGGCTAGCCCGAAGGCCGCGATGGGGACATCGCTCATCGTTCTGCTGGCCGCCGCCGCGATCGCCGCGGCGGTCGGCGTCTGGCTGGGACGGCGGGTGGCCTACCGTCGCGCCGAGCTGCTGTCGGCCGGCGTTCGCCAGCTGACGGCCGCGATGACGCGCGCGGCGGCCACCGAGCGCGCCGAGATCCTGCGCGGCGCCGAGATCGAGGGGCGCGAGGAGGCCCGGCGCGCCGCCGCAGCCGC
>CAZTZM010000079.1:0-3579 GCA_964618005.1 uncultured Myxococcales bacterium | reverse complement strand
GATCGATCTTCTCGTTCACCGCGGTTTGCGAGATCCCGTCCAGCTGGTACTCGACCGGATCCTCGATGGTCAGGATGTTCAGGTCGGGCGAGTTGATCTTGGCCAGGCAGGCGTAGAGCGTGGTGGTCTTGCCCGAGCCGGTCGGCCCGGTGACCAGCATGATCCCGTGCGGCTTGTGAATCAGGTCGTCGATCTGCCGCAGGTGATCGTCGCCGAACCCGATGTCGGCCAGGTCGTGCAGCACCGACTCGCGATCGAGCAGACGGATGGTGACGCGCTCGCCCTGCTTGACCGTCGGGACGGTCGCGACGCGCATGTCGATGTCCTTGCCGGCGATCTTGCGGCGGATGCGGCCGTCCTGCGGCAGCCGCTTCTCGGCGATGTTGAGGCCGGCCATGATCTTCACGCGCGAGATGATCGACGGCATGAACTGGCGCGGCGCCTGCCGCGACTCGTAGAGGACGCCGTCGATCCGATAACGGACGGAGACCTCCTTCTCGCCCGGCTCGATGTGGATATCGCTGGCGCGCTCCTTGACCGCGTTGAACATCAGCGAGTTGACCCAGCGGATGATGGGCGCCTCGTCGGTGATCTCGAGGATGTCGACCAGCTCTTCGCTGCCCCCCTCGTCCTCTTCGTCGTCCTTTTCGCCGAGGTCGCCGCCCTTGTCCTGCTTGCGGCCGTAGACGTCGTTGATGACCTCGAGAATTCGCTGCGACGGCACCAGCACCGGCTGCACCTCCGTGCCCAGCTGCATGCGCAGGTCGTCGAGCGGACCCAGGTCCAGCGGATCGGACATGGCCACCATCACCGTGTCCCCCTCACGCTTGACCGCCAGCAGCCGGTGCTGCTTGGCGAACCCGATCGGGACGCCGGTGGCCAGATCGGTGTCGACGTCGTCGGGCTTCAGCGTCGCGCTGAAGGCGATCCCCAGCTGCCGGCCCAGCGCCTGCAGGACGTCCTCCTCGGTGACCGCGCGCAGCTTGACCAGGATCTCGCCCAGTCGCCCGCCCTCGGTCTGCTGCGCGGCCAGCGCCTGCTCGACCACGGCGGGCGTGAGGGCGTTCTCGCCCTTCCCGCGCAGCTCCAGCAGCAGCTCACCGATCCGTTTGCGCGCCACCCGTCGTGCTCCCTTAGGGGGTCCTCGGCTGCGCCGCGGGCGGCGGGTTGCTGGACGGCGGCGCGGCGTTGTTGCCGCCCGGCGGCGGCCCCAGCGGCGGCAGGCCCGGGTTCGGGCCGACCGGCAGGTCGACGGGACCCGACTCGTCCTGCGCCTCCTTGCGAGCGATGTCCGCCATCTCTCCTTCTTCCTTCTCGATCTCGCGCGCGGCGCGGTTGATCTCCTCAAGCATCCCACGCTTACGGCGATAGTCGATGTCCGACTCCAGCGACGGCCGCTCTTCGCCGCCGAAGCGCTCCACGAACTCGCGCCGCTCGCGCATCTTCTTTTCCAGGACGCGGCGCAGATCCGACTGATCCGTGATCACGTAGGGGGTCAGCGCAATGATGAGGTTCGTCTTCACCACGTGCTTGGTGGTGTTGCGGAAGAAGAACCCCAGGATCGGGATGTCGCCCAGCAGCGGGATCTTGGTGTTGGTGTTGATGACCTTGTCGGACATCAGGCCGCCGATCAGGATGGTCTGCTGATCCTTGGCCACGACGATCGTCTTCGCCGTGCGCTCCGACGTCGACGGGCCGAGGTTGCTCGACCCGGGCGCCAGCTCGGAGATCTTCTCGTCGACCTCCAATCGAATGATGTCGTGCTCGTTGACGTGCGGGGTCAGCTTCATCTCCAGCGCGACCTTCTCGCGCTGGACCTGCGGGAACAGGCTGCCCAGGCCCAACCCCAGCGCCCCGGTCGCGCCCGTGGCGCCCGGCGTGGCACCGCCGAGGCCGATCGTGCTGACCGGGAACGGCACGCGCTGGCCGACCGAGATCTCGCCGTCCTCGTTGTTCATGATGAGGAGGTGCGGGTTCGACAGCACGTCGACGTCGTTGTTGGTCTGCAGCGCGTTGATGAGCACGCCGAACGACGGGATGTCGACCGTCGACGTCACGGCGGTGCCCAGGCCGGCCGCCTCGGCCGGCGAGAGCACCGGCCCCAGGATGCCGGCCAGCATCGTGTCGCCCAGCGCGTTGGTCGGAACCAGCGTGGTCGACGGGTTGAGGCCGCCGACGATCAAGCTGGGATCGCTGAGACCGAACAGGTTCTGCGGCTTGACGCCGTGCCAGGAGGCGCCCAGGTCGCGCTCCTTGTCCAGCGTGACCTCCAGGACCATCGCCTCCACGAACACCTGCTTGCGGGGTGAGTCGAGCAGCTCGATCACCCGCCGCAGCGACTGGTAGTCCTTCAACGACGAGACGACGATCAGCGAGTTGGTCGGGCGGTCGAAGTTCATCCGCACTTCCCCCTCGAACAGCATGTTGGCCCCGGTCAGCGCCTGGCCGGGCGTACCGGCCGGCGCGGGGGGCGTCGGCGTGCTCTGGCTCCGCGACGACCGCGAGCGCCCGCCGGCCGCGCCCGACACCGCGATGCCGGTCACCGCGCCGATCGTCTGCGCCAGCTCGTCGCAGTTGGCGTTCTCGCAGTAGTAGACGTGGATGCGGCCGTCGCCCCCCTCGATCGGCACGTCCAGCTTCTTCACCAGCGTCAGCACGCGGGCGTAGGCACGCTCGTTGGCGATGACGATCAGCTGGTTCGAGCGCTCGTCGGGGATGATCTTGGAGATCATCATCTCCGTCGTCAGGTCGCCGGGCTTGCCGCGGTTGGCGGCGCCGGGCGGCGGCGGCGTTCCGGTCGTCCCGCCGCCCTTGCCGCCCAGCTTGGCGACCTGGAAGATGTCGCCCAGCTTCTGCGCCATGTCGCTGGCCGAGGTGTTCTTGATCCCTATGATCCAGACCTTCTCGCCGCTGCCCGGCTGGTCGATCTCCTTCAGGATCGCCATCATGCGGGTGATATTGGTGGCCAGATCGGTGACGATCAGCGCGTTCTGCGGGGCGTAGACGATCACGTCCCCCTGCTCGCCCTTGAGGCGGCCGAACACCTGCGCCACCTCGTTCGGGTCGGCGTTCTCGACGTGGATCAGGCGCGTCACGTAGCTCTCGTTGACCGGAACGTCGGAGTCCTCGCCGTAGAGCGGGATGGGCGCCGACTTGGCCTTCACCGTCTCGATGATCCGCAGGACCTTGCCCGACGGCTGCACGGTGAGGCCGACCGAGTCGAGCGCGCCGAGGAACAGGCGGTAGGCCTCCTCCGGCGTGATCAGCTCGGGCGCCACGATGGTGACCTTCTTGCTGTTGGACGGGATGGTCCCCGGCAGCAGGAACTGCTTGCAGGTGATCGAGGAGATCCAGGAGATGAGGTCGCCGAGCTCCGTGTCCGGCTTCAGGTTCAACTTCACGATCCGCTTGCCGGCGGGGAACTTCTTGCAAGTGTTGTAGTCCTTGTCGCCGATGACGGTTCCCCCGGTCGTCGACGTGCCGCCCGCGGCGGCCGCGGTGTTGGCGGGCTGGGCCGCGGCGGCGTTGGCAGCCGCGCGCCGCTGCCGGCGGGACAGCGGCGGCGTCCCGGTGGGCGCC
>CAZTZM010000078.1:0-10750 GCA_964618005.1 uncultured Myxococcales bacterium | reverse complement strand
CGACGACCAACGCCATCGGCCTGGCCGACGCGACGGCGGTGCAGGCGCTGGTCCCCGACGCGCCGATGCTGCTCATCGACGTCGACCCGAGCGGCGCCAGCACGCAGCCCTGCGATCTCCGCATCCACGGCGACGAGCCCGAAGCCGACGTGCTGGCCAAGATCAGCGCGCTGCTGGCGTCGCGTCAAATCACGGCGTCGTAAGCGGCGGCCCGGGCAGCACCTCGATGCGGTCCTCGTGTCCGGCGATCGCGCCGAGCAGCGCGCCGACCGCCCCCAGGGCGACGGCGCTGATCAGGCCGTACTTCAGCATCGTCGAAGAAGGGCCGCGGGGACTGCCCTCGATCGAATCACTCTCGGTGACCGTGCCCTGTCCCCTCGCGAGGAAGGCCACGCCCAGGCCGAGCGGCAACCCGATCAGGCCGCCGATGACCGCGCCGTCCCCGGCTCCGCGTAGCCGGTCGAATGTGCTGATCGATTGCAGCTGCGCCTGCGGGACGCGCGCGGTTCCGCCCTGGTCGGCCAGCAGCAGCCACGCGGGCTCGTGCCCGACCACCCGGTAAGCTCCGGTCAGCGGACTGAGCGGCGGGGGCGGATCCTTCACGACGGCGAAGGTCCTCGGCTGGATCTCCACCGCGTCGAGCACGCTCGCAACGGAGGGATCCGTGGGCGATCCGACCCGCGAGACCGTGGCGCACGAGGCGAGCCCGACCGCGGCCGCTGTCAGTGCCATCGAACAGCGACACAATTGTCCTGGTCTTCTCGACGAAGGCGGCATTCGGCGCGGTCGCTCCATGGGTTTGCGGAGCACTTCTGCAGGAGCTTTGCCAACACACGGTGTGCGACAGATCACGCACGGGAATCCGTACAGGCTGGCCCGGATTGAGCCTGGTGTTCCGCTGCTCGACCTGACTAGAAAGGCGTTATGCGGATCCTTTGCGTCGCGGCGTTGGTGTTCCTCGGCGGTTGCGTCGACCTCTCCCACATCTGTCCTTACAAGGAGATCACCCAGGGGGTGTTCGGCGAGGTCGTGGATTCGAACAACACGCTCGAACAGAACGTCGAGGTCGACCTCTACACGACGCTCAACGGCGCGCAGGACATGCTGGTCGCCTCGCGACAGACCGGCCGCGGCGGATACCAGTTCGAGGTCAACCCATCGATTTACATGCTGTGCTCGAAGGGCAGCGTCTGCACGACGGTCACGATCCCTACCGGCCTGGTGGAGGTCTCCGCGGTCGACGCCGCCTCCGGCCTGACCTGGAACGCCCCCGTGACAGTCCCCCCCGCCCAGACAATCGGCCCCTGCACCTGGGGCGACTGAGGCCCGCTCCCCGGCCGGTCAGGGCCCCCGGGACATCCGGCCGTCGTCCTCCTCTTTTTTACCGAAAGCCGCCGGCGAGGCGAGATCGAACTCTTCGACGGGATAGGCCATCCCCTTCCGCAAGATGATGGCCCTCGTGCCGCCGTGGCAAACAGCGACGGACTGGATCTCGGTCGAGTCCTTCTCTCGCCAGAGCCGGCGGAGACGCGGCACGCTCACGATCTGAATGTCGCGCTTACCAACCAGCAGCGCGCGTTTCCCGTCGAGGCAGGTCGACCCCTGCCGCGCCGCCCCCGCCGTGCGGCCGAGCAGAGCGCCCGTGGCGAGCGCGCGGGCCTGTGTCTTGTTGCGGACCGCGGATATGACAGTGTCACCGCAAACGAATGGGGCAGTGAATGAAGCGACGTCGTCGGCGCAGCAGAGCGGCTCGCCGAAGTCGACGAGATAGACGTAGGCGCCGTTTGCTTCCCGACAGCTTCCCCCGACGCTGTCGTCGTGATGCACCCACGTGCCAGTGCAGACGACCGTCGTTCCTTGGGCGGCCAGGAGCTCCGGCGCTCTGGGTAACGGTCGACCGCTCCCACCGATGGGGGTCTCACCGAGAGTCGTCAACTTGCCCGCCGGATCCAGTCTGTAAACGTGATCCGGTGTCACGACGTCGGCGCCGTTCAGGGACGTGAATCGTAGATGTCCCGTACTGGTCTCAAGCTTCCAATGCCCACCTGGCGCCCCACCATGCGGGATTTCGACAGCCGACCATGCGTCGTCGGAAGAGATAGCAAAGATTCGATCATCAGGGCTCCGCCACAGCCTCAGGATGGTCTTTGCGAGAGGCGAGGGTAGCCACTGGCCTGCTTTGAGTGTCACCAGGTGTAGATCTGACGTCTGGCCGACGAGGGTCCCGTCGTCGAAGCACGTCAGGTCGATAAGTTCGGTGTCCGGCTTTCCAAAGGCGCTGGCTCGAAGCGCAAGCAGTAGGACGGCCGCGGGAATCATCGCTCGGTTCATGGCTGCAGGTCTTCCCAGACGATTTCGTCTAGCCCATGTACGACCAGCAGCTCTCCGACCTTGAATGCGCCAACGCTTAGAAGTCTAGTGAGGTCGGCTGGTCGCACGTGGATGCAACCATGGCTGTATCCCATCTCGACAGCGATGCCTTGGTCGGTCTGTCCTTGGTTGTCGGGGGTCGTGTGAATCATTTCGCCCATGACCCTTTCTCCGACGTCGAGCTTTCTGTTGCGGTTGAGATCTCGAAAGTAATTGATCGCCACGGGACCAAAATCGTTGAGAACCCACGCCTCGGGAACGCCGTCTCCATCTCGGTCGTAGCGACGATTGCCACCCCACAAGGCTTCGAACTCCCTCCGTACAAAGGCGACGGTAGCGCCGGGAATGATCGATTCCAACGGCCGCCAAGGGTGGGATGATAGGCCCGTCTTATACAGAAGGTGTCGGCCCGTGGCGTCCAGCCTCAACTCGGTACCCCAGGGAATCCGAGAGAGATCCCAGCTCTGGGTTCGATAGGGCGCCCACCCTGAGATCACGTAAATGCCTGGTGTCGTGAGACGGGGTCTCATGCCTTGGTCGATCGGGTCGTACCGGTAGTGGTGATGTGGGACTGCCTTTTGTCCCCCCCATGCTTCAACGTCGAGCATGATCTTCTTGCCAACCGTCCAGAGGAGGCGCTTGGGCTTGGGGAAGAAGTGAATCTGACTTTCGCCCGCGACGTACCAATCCTTCCCGTCCTCGCCCGTGAGCGCTTTGCCCTTCGCCACGTTGCTCATCTTGCTCGCCTGTGTTCGGACGGGGAAGCGGGGAAGTTTCGTCGTCGAGGGGGCGCCGGCGTGTGACAGAGTAGCGGCCGAATGGAGCCAGAAGCAGCCGCGCCGACCGAGACCCGACCTGAACCGTTTTCCCGCCAGGTTCTCGAGCGCGAGCTGAACCCGGGCCAGCTGGAGGCCGTGCTGGCGCCGCCCGGACCGGTCGTGGTCGTCGCCGGCGCGGGCTCGGGCAAGACGCGCGTCATCACCTACCGCCTGGCGCGGATGGTGGCGACGGGCGCCGACCCGCGGCGGATCGTGGCGGTCACCTTCACCAACAAGGCGGCCGGCGAGCTGCGCGAGCGGGTCGACAAGCTGCTCTGGGAGCGGATGCGGGTCGGCAGCCGCGGCCTGTGGGTCGGGACGTTCCACGCCATCTCGGCGCGCCTCCTGCGCCAGTGGGGCGAGGCGGTCGGGCTGCGCAAGGACTTCGTCATCTACGACGACGACGATCAGAAGCGGCTGCTGGGGCGCGTGCTGGTCGATCTGAAGGTGCCGGAACGAATGTTCCCGGTGCGGCAGGTGCTGTCGGCCATCGATCGCGCCAAGAACCAGGGGACCACGGCCGATTCGTTCTCGTCGAACGACTACTTCGACGACGTGGTCGGCAAGGCCTACCGCCTGTACGAGGAGCGGCTGGCGGCCGCCAACGCCACCGACTTCGGCGGCCTGCTGATGGCGACGCTGGCGCTGGTGTCGGGCGGCTCGCCCGCCGCGCAGGAGATCGCCGAGCGCTTCGATCACGTGCTGGTCGACGAGTTCCAGGACACCAACAGCGTGCAGTACCGTCTGGTGCGCCTGATCGCGCGCCGCACCGGCAGCATCACCGTGGTCGGCGACGAGGACCAGTCGATCTACCGCTGGCGCGGCGCCGACATCCGCAACATCCTCGACTTCGAGCGCGACCACCCGGGCGCCCGCGTGATCAAGCTGGAGCAGAACTACCGCTCGACCGGCAACATCCTGCGCGCCGCCAACGCCATCATCGAGAAGAACAGCGAGCGGCGGCCCAAGCGCCTGTTCACGCAGGCCGGCGACGGCGACCCGATCATCGTGTTCGAGGGGGAGACCGAGCGCGACGAGGCGGAGTTCGTGGCGTCGACCATCGAAGCCGGGCTGTCGGCCGAGCGCGCGCCGCGCGACTTCGCCGTCTTCTACCGGACCAACGCGCAGTCGCGCGTGCTGGAAGACGCGCTGCGGGCCCGCGACCTGCCCTACTCCGTCGTGGGCGGCACGCGGTTCTTCGATCGCGCCGAGATCAAGAACCTGATCGCCTATCTGCGCGCCATCGCCAACCCCGACGACGGCCTGGCGCTGCAGCGGATCGTCAACGTGCCGGCGCGCGGGATCGGCGCGACGACCGTCGACCGGATCGGCGACCTGATCTACGAACGGAAGATCTCGGCCTGGCAGGCGCTGGAGCTGGTGTCGACCGACGACACGATCCTGGGCGCCGGTCCGCGCAAGAAGGTGGCGGCGTTCGTCGACCTGATGCGCCGGCTGCGAACGGAGGGCGCGGGCCTGGGCCCGGCCTCGCTGGCGGAGAAGGTGCTGGAAGAGACAGGCTACCGCGACGGCCTGGCCGCCGAGGCGACGATGGAGGCCGAGGGGCGGATGGAGAACCTGCTGGAGCTGGTGGCGCAGATGCGCGAGTACGAGCGCGAGGCCGAGGAGCCGACGCTGCACGGGTTCCTCGAGCGCGTGGCGCTGGCGTCCGACGTCGACGGCTACGATCCCGAGAAGGGCGCCGTGTCGCTGATGACGGTCCACACCGCCAAGGGGCTGGAGTTTCCGGTCGTGTTCCTGGCCGGGCTCGAGGAGCGGATCTTTCCGCACGCCCGCAGCGTCGACGACGACTCGGCGGTCGAAGAAGAGCGGCGGCTTTGCTACGTGGCGGTCACACGCGCGCGCTTCAAGCTGTACCTCTCGCGCGTGCGGCGCCGCCGGCTCTCGGGTCAGGAGCTGCCGGGCATCCCGAGCCGCTTCCTGCGCGACCTGCCGGTGGAGGGCGTCGAACAGATCATCACCGAGCGGCCGGCCGAGTACGGCGGCGGCTATGGATCGACCGAGGGGCGCGGGCCCTGGGGCGGGCGCTGGAGCCGCGACGAAGAGTCGGGGTACGCGCGGCAACCCGATGAGTTCGCGCACATGCCGCCCGGTCGTCCCGCGGCCGCCCGGCCCGCGCCGGCGCGTCCCAAGACGAAGCCCGGCGAGATCGTGGTCGAGTACGACGAAGACTCGGCGCCGTCCGGCATGGGGTTGCAGGTCGGGGCCAAGCTGCGCCACCCGTCGTTCGGGGTCGGCGAGGTCCGCGGCTGGCAAGGGGCCGGCGGCGATCTGAAGGTCACGATGCGGTTCGGCGGCGTGGGCGTGAAAACGATCCTGGCGCGCTTTCTTTCAAAACCGTAGCGACCGCTGCTGTGTCACCCAGGCAGGTGACTTCAGTTACGCAACTCAGCCGTCGAAAGGGGGTACCATACCCGCCATGATTGCCATCTCTCTCGTTCTCTCCGCGAGTCTGCTCTCTCCAATCGCGACGCCTCCTGCGCGCCACACGGTTTCGGCAGCGCCGGTGCAGGTCGCCCAGGCTGGTTATCCCGCGCCGCCACCGCCTCAGTCCGAGGCCGTGCCGCCCCCGCGCGCCGGCTGGGTCTGGGTCCCCGGCTTCCACGAGTGGAACGGCCGCCGTTATCGCTGGGTTCCGGGCCGCTGGGAGCACGAGCACCCCGGCCGCCGCTGGCAGCCCGCCCACTGGGAGATGCGCGGCGGTGGACAGGTTTGGGTTCCCGGCGCCTGGGTCGAGGCCGGTCCGCCGCCGGCTCCCGCCTACGCCGAGCCGCCGCCCCCGCCGCCGCCGCAGGTCGAGGTCGTCCCCGCCCCGCGTCCCGGCTGGGTCTGGATCGCGGGCGTGCACGAGTGGCGCAACGGCCGCTATATCTGGGTCCCCGGCCGCTGGGAGCACGAGCGCCGCGGCCACCGCTGGGAAGCCGGCCACTGGGACCGCCGCGAAGGCCGCCAGGTCTGGGTCGAAGGCGGCTGGCGGTAGAACGCCGCCCTCTTGATGTCGCGTTCGCTCGCGCAGGGTGCGCCTAAATTGAGGGCGGCCGATCGCTACCCGACGGGGATGTCGAAGTGGTGGACGTCCTCGCGGGTCCCGAGCGACTCGTAGAGGCGGATGGCGGGCGGATCCGTTCGGTCGGCCTGGACGAACATCACCCAGGCGCCGCGCGCCTTGGCGATGTTTGCCCAGAGCGCCGATGAGCGCGGTGGCGATTCCCTGGCGCCTGTGCGTCTCAGCGACGGCGAGATCGTAGATGTAGACCTCGCTGCGCGCCTGTTCGAGCTTCTCGAGCTCGTAGGCGACGAGGCCACCCACGACCGACGCGCCCTCGAGCGCGACGAGCACCAGAACGTGGGGCTTGGCCAGGATCCGCGTGAGGTAGGAATCGCGCGGCGGCCGTCCCTCGTAGGTGTCACGCTCGCCGAACGCCGCGCCGAACATCGCGTTGAGCGCCCGGGCGAGCAGCAGGTCGGCTGCAGTGAGCTGCTTGATCGTGGTCGCCACACGAAAACGCTAGCACGGGCGAGCAAGGCCTTCTCGTCGAAGCGCTCCAGCCCGGATCGCGTTCACTCCGTGGTGAACCCGCAGGTTCTTCAGGCCGGAATGGCCAACCTGGCGGCTGGGCCGGCCGGGAGGCAGCGCAAGGCCGCCAGGCCGGGGATAGCCTGTTCGGCGAGCGCCTTGAACTGCGGGTCCTGCTCGACGCCGATGCTGTCGTAGCCGACGGCTTGCGCCGCGGCGATCGTCGAGCCGGCGCCCATGAAGGGATCCAGGACTGTGCCGCGGCCGAGTGGCAAGGCGGCGCGCACCAGTTGCCGCATGAAGGCCTGCGGCTTCAGCGAAGGGTGTGGCGCCAGCCTTCGTTCGGTCGCGCGGGTGGGCGCCGAGCGGATCACGTCGCTGAACGGCAGTCCTTCGGGCAGGCGGCGCAGGCCGCCGGTCCCCCACTTGCGCAGGTTGTCCTGCACGCGCCCCTCGCAGGGCTTGCGGAACAGGCCCCAGGGCTCCCAGCCTGAACGCGGCATCACGGTGACCTCCGCGAACTCGCGGTGCGCGTTCTTGGGGCGATCCCCGCCGCGCAGGGTGGTGACCAGGCGGATGATCTCGCCCCGCTTCTCGAGCCCGGCCGCCATCAGCGGCGCGTAGACGAGGTGCGAGAGCAGCGGGTTGGAGGCGATCATGACGTGCGCGCCCGGGACCAGCACCCGCTCGAGCGCCACCGCGAACCGCGCGAAGAAGTCGCGAAGTGAGCCGCGATCGGCGTCGGTCAGCACGGTGAACCGCGGCAGCGGCTGGCGCGGATGGCCGTCCAGCGCCGGCGGGATCCGCCACACGCCGCCGCGCCCGCTGCGCAGCTTGTCCTTCTCGGGCTCGGTGTACTCGCGCCAGCCGTAGGGCGGATCGGTCACCACCGCTTCGATCGATTGCGCCGGTCGCGCCGCCAGCCAGTCTAGGCAATCGCCGAGGAACAGGCTGTACGACGCCGGCATCGCCGTCAGCGTATCAAAGTCAGCTTCGAGCTGCGCTTCCCCGCGGTCGGCGCGGGCGTGTTGCGGACCGAGAGCTGGCAGGCCACGTCGGAGGCGATGCCGGCGAAGATCTCCGCCAGCTTCGAGCGCGGGTCGCGGATGACGATCGGCGTCCCCTCGTCGCCGGCGCGGCTGACCGCCGGCTCCAGCGGGACCTCGCCCAGGAACTTCAGCCCGGCGCGCGCGGCCAGCTTGCGACCGCCGCCGCCCGCGAAGATCTCCTCGTGGTGGCCGCAGCTCGGGCAGACGAAGCCGCTCATGTTCTCGACCAGGCCCAGGACCGGTACCTCGACCCGCTGCCACATCGCCAGCGCCTTCTCGACGTCGATGATCGACACCTCCTGCGGCGTCGTCACCATCACCGCGCCCGTGACGGGCAGCAGCTGGGACAGCGAGAGCTGCGCGTCGCCGGTGCCGGGCGGCAGGTCGACGATCAGGTAATCCAGCTCGCCCCAGTGCACGTCCTCGATGAACTGCTGCAGCAGCTTGTGCACCATCGGGCCGCGCCAGATGACGGCGCCGCCCCGCTCGACGAAGAAGCCGATCGAGACCACGCGCATCCCGTGGTGGACGGCCGGGATGATCTTGTTGGCTGGATCGATCTGTCCCGGGCGCTCGGGATCCCCCATCATCTGCGGGATCGACGGCCCGTAGACGTCGGCGTCCAGGATCCCCACCGATGCGCCCTGGCGCGCCAGCGCGGCGGCCAGGTTCGTGCTGACGGTCGACTTGCCGACGCCGCCCTTGCCGGCCGCGACGGCGATGATGTTCTTCACGCCCGGCAGGCGCGGGTTGTCCGGGCGGTTCGGGCGCCCGCGCACCTGCGCCGAGAGCTTCACCTCGACGCCGCTGACGCCGGCCACGCGCCCGACGGTCTCTTCGATCGCGCGCGTGATCTCGGCCTTCGACGGGCAGGCCGGGGTGGTCAGCTCGACCGAGATCTTGGCCCGCGTGCCGTCGAGCTCGACGGCCGAGACCATGCCCGCCGACACGAGGTCGACCTTGAGCGCCGGATCCTGAACCTCCGCCAGCGCCGCCTGGATGTCTTCGACAGTAGGAATGCGCGAAGCCTGCCCAAATCGGGCCGCGAGCGCTAGCTCTTTCGGGCCCGGGCCGAGGCGAGGGCGTGGACTTGCGTGGGCGGGTTGGGGTGATGCCCCATTTTCCGGCGCTTGACGGCCAGGTAGGCGGAGTTGTGCTGGTTCTCGCCCACCCAGTGCGCGATGCGCGAGGCGACGTTCACGCCCGCGGCGCGCAGGCCCGCCACCTTCAGCGGGTTGTTGGTCAGCAGGCGGATCGACCGCACGCCCAGGTCATCCAGGATCGACGCCGCCAGATCGTACCGGCGCGCGTCGGCCTCGAAGCCCAGCGCCAGGTTGGCCTCGACGGTGTCGGCGCCGTTGTTCTGCAGCGCGTAGGCGCGGACCTTGTTCCCCAGCCCGATGCCGCGCCCCTCTTGCCGCAGGTAGACGACCACGCCGCTCCCTTCCGCGGCGATGCGCTCCAGCGCCGCGTCGAGTTGCTCGCGGCAGTCGCACTTCAGCGATCCAATGACCTCTGAGGTCCAGCACTCGGAGTGCACGCGGCAGAGCACGCTGCTCACGCCCGAGACGTCCCCGCGGACGATCGCCATGTGCTCCTCGACCTGCGGCGAGTCGCTCTGGGCGTCGGCCGCGTCGCGGTACACCACCAGGCGGAATGGCCCGTGGGCGGTGGGAAGCTCGGCGTCTGCGTATCGGATGAGGCTCATTCTGTCTCGTTAGATGGGCGAAGGACGGGGACGTTACTTCAGCCGCCCGTCGGGTTGCGGCTTTTTTTCGCCGATGTCATCCTAAGGCCGTCATGGCGGAGAGGCCTATCGTTCGGTTTCCTGATCCCAAGCTGCGGCAGCGATCGGCTGAGATCGGCGCCGTGGACGACGGGCTGCGTCAGCTGGTGGCCGACATGGCCGAGACGATGGTGGCGGCCGACGGTGCCGGCCTGGCGGCGATTCAGGTCGGGGCGCCCGTCCGGCTGTTCCTGATCGACGGCCACGTCGCCGGCGGTGAAGAGGGCGCGCCCGCCAGGGTCTTCATCAACCCGGAGATCGTGCAGATCTCCGAAGAGGCGCAGACCGGTGACGAGGGGTGTCTGTCGTTTCCCAACATCTTCGTTCCCGTGAAGCGCGGGATGCGCGCGCGCGTGCGGGCGATGGATCTGGACGGCAAGGTGTTCGAGGCGGAGGGCGAGGGGCTGTTCGCGCGCGCCTTGCAGCACGAGACCGATCACCTGAACGGCAAGCTGCTCATCGATCAGGTGGGGCCGGTCAAGCGCGAGATCATCAAGCGCAAGCTGCGCAAGGACGCGGAGGCCGAGCGGCAGGAGGCGGCCGAGCGCGCCCAGGCGCGATCGGCCGGCTAGGGTCGCGGCGGACATGCTGACGATCGCGCTGGCGCGAATCGAGTTTGACGGGCGCCACGGCGCCACGGCCATCGAGCGCCGCACGCTGCGCAAGTTCGAGGTCGACGTCGAGCTGGACGTCGACGTGACCGCCGCGGAGCGGAGCGATCGCCTGGTCGACACGGTCGACTACAGCCGCGTCGCCGGGTCGATCGTCGAGATCGGCGTGGGCGAGCCGCACCACCTGCTCGAATCGCTGGCGCGCCGGATGGTCGACGCCGTCGCGGCGCAGTTCCCGTCGGTGCGCGGCGTCCGTCTCGCGCTTCGCAAGCTCAACCCGCCGAGCTGTCCCGGCCACCCGGCCCACGCCGAAGTCCGCCTCAGCCGAGACTAGAGCCACTTCAAGCTGATCTGATCGAGGGTCGAGGGCGCTTGCTCGGCTGGGGGCGCCAGCCCGCCGTATCCGCGCGTCCGGCGAGCGCCATCGTGCGGCCGTTGGCAGTGACTCGAGCCGCGCGCTTCGAGCCCGCACGAAATCTGGGCAGGCGCCCGCGAGGACATTTCTGGTGGCCATCGCTTGTGGCTACCGCGCGGCGCGGACGCTACGCCCCAAACGAAGCTAACCGCCGCTTGGTCGC
>CAZTZM010000077.1:0-8929 GCA_964618005.1 uncultured Myxococcales bacterium | reverse complement strand
GAGTGCAACGGGGCCGATCTTGAATGGTCATCCGCTATCTGTCGACCCGTCCGAGACGTGCCGAGCGCTGGCCATCGATCGGGCGAGAGGCAAGTTCCTGCTGGGATGCGAGTGGAACCTCTACGAGTTTGACGGCTCGGGCCGGTTGCAGTGGAAGCGAGGCTTTCCTGCGTCTTCACGTGGTGTCTCTCTCTCCGGCGACGGACGGATGGCCGTCGTGGCTATGGAAGACGGCACGTTTCGCTGGGTCTCTACTGACGAGGGGCGGGTCGTTCTCTCGCTGTTTGTCTACGCGAAAGGCCGCGACTGGGTGGCCTGGACGCCCGACGGGTTCTTCGCCGGCAGCCCATTCGGTGAAAGCCTACTCGGCATACACGCCCTTCGGCGCGACGGAACGGCTGACCTCCTCCCGATGCTCGATTTTGCTGACCTCATGCGGCGGCCAGAAATCATTGTTGGCTCGTTAGAATCGGTGTCTCGTTAGAGATATAGCTAGACTTTGCCGGGCGGTGCCTCGCATCGCCCACCAGGCAGCGGCACTCCGGAACCTGTCAACGAGAATGAGAGTGTGCCGTGAAAGGCAAGTCAACGTCGCGGGCATCTGACCTGCCTGGGTTCTTTGGACCACTCGAAGCTAGAGAACCGCCGCTCCGATCTGGTTTTGTGTTCGTTACGTGCTTCGCCCTGAATCGGTCGGTGTCAAATAGCCGAGGCTTGAGTGCGGTCGGACCTCGTTGTAGTGCCGTCGCCAGGTCTCGATGATGGCCGCGGCCTCCCTCGCGTGCGGAACCATTCCATGCTGAGGCACTCCTCGCGGAAGCGGCCGTTGAAGCTCTCGTCGGTGCCGTTCTGCCAAGGCTTGCCGCGCGCGTGGCGACGACGGAGCGGCCATTTACGCCAGCTGACCCGCCGTCACCCCGAGGACCTGGGGTCGGGGAAATACTCGGCTTGTACAAGCGTAGCCTCCTGGGTCGAGCCTGGGATGTTGGGGAAAGGACCGGCATCCCGCCAGCACCTCGGTAGCCCCAGTGGGCGCAGTCGAGCGTTAGGACGCCGTGAAGGCGTCGAGGTCGCCGCTGAGCTAGTGAAGAATTAGCCGCCGAACCCGTGCCCCCGCCTTCTCTCGTACGCCCGCAAATACAGATCCCGGTACGCATGTGCCGCGCGGTTCCAGGAGAAGTCCTGCGCCATGGCGCGCTTGCGCATCGCCTCGATGTGACCGGGGCGGTCGAACCAGGTTGAGACGGCCCAGCCGATGGTGTTCGCGAGCGATTCGGGGTTGAGCTCGTTGAACATGAAGCCGGTGCCGCCGCCCGTCGGCTCGTCATAGTTCTGGACGGTGTCGACCAGGCCACCGGTCGCCCGCACGATCGGCAGCGTCCCGTAGCGGAGGCTGTACATCTGGTTCAGGCCGCAGGGCTCGAACCTGGACGGCATCAAGAAGAAGTCGGACCCGGCCTCGATCCGGTGGGCGCGGCCGTTGTCGAACTTCAGCCACGCTCTGAACCGGTCGCCGCGGTGGGCGTCGGCCCAGGCGAAGAAGCGTTCGGCGTCGGGGTCGCCGGTGCCCAACAAAATGAGCTGCACGTCCCACGACAGGATCCGATCCAGCGCGTGGGCCAGCACGTCGAACCCCTTCTGGGGGGTCAGGCGCCCGATCACGCCGAACAGCGGCACGTCGGGGCGCACGGCGAAGCCCGCCTCTTTCTGCAGCGCCGCCTTGCAGAGGGCCTTGCCGGCCATCTTGTCGGCGTCGAAGCCGGCGGGCAGCAACGTATCAGCCGCGGGGTTCCATTCGTCGGTGTCGATGCCGTTTAGGATGCCGACCAGGTCGCCGCTGCGGGCGCCGAGGACGCCGTCCAGGCCGCAGCCGTAGGCGCCGGTCTGGATCTCGCGCGCGTAGGTCGGGCTCACCGTCGACAGCAAGGTGCTGTGCTGGAGGGCGCCCTTGGTCAGGTTCATGGCGCCGAAGTGTTCCAGCTCGCCGGGGTTGTAGTGCTCGCGGCCGAGGCCGGTGATGAACATGCCGCCGCCGTCGAACACGCCCTGGTAGGCCAGGTTGTGGATCGAATAGATCGTCGCCGCGGCGTGCAGGGGCTGCATCCACTCGACGGTGTTGACGTAGACGGGCACCAGCGCGGTCTGCCAGTCGTTGCAATGAATCACGTCGGGGATGAAGCCGAGCGCCTTGCACAGCTCCAGCGACCCGCGCGACAGGAACGTGAACCGCTCCAGGTTGTCGGCGTAGCCTTCAGCGGGCGGGCCGTAGATGTACGGCCGGTCGTAATAGCGGTTGTACTCCAGGCAATACAGCGGCACCTCGCTGTCGGGCAGCCGCCCGCGCCGCACGCGCGCGCGCGCGGTCCCCGACCACATCGGCACGGTCAGGAAGCCGTCCAGGACCTCGAAGTCGTTCCACGGCATGCCGGCGTAGAGCGGCATCACCACGCGCACGTCGATGTCCAGCCGCCGCAGCGCCTTGGGCAGCGCGCCCGCGACATCGGCCAGACCGCCGGTCTTGGCGAAGGGGGCGCACTCCGATGCGACGAACAGAACCTTTAGAATGGCGAGACCGCCCGGCCGGTCAACTTGCGTAGATATGGTAGTCGATCTGCGGGAAGATGTTGTTCCGAGATTCGACGTCCGCCAGCCAGGTTTCGTTCACGCTGGCGGCGCGCAGATCGTCGTACAGCTTGTTGAACTGCAGGATGTGCTGGTTGATGCGTTTGGTCGCGTACGGCACGGTGGTGCCGGTGCGCATGATGAAGGTCCAGTCGCTCGACTGGGCCAGCATCAGCTCGCGCGCGGCCTGATTCAGCGCGCGCGTGGTCAAGGGGTCCGCGTTGGGGTGGCGGCGCGCCAGCTCGATCATCCGCTCGCCGGCGACGTGCAGGTGGCGGTAGGTCCAGGCGTTGCTCTCGTTGATCCAGTAGTCGTTGTAACCCTTGAACCCCCACGACGAGGCGCACGGGGTGGCGACCTGGTTGGTCGGGTGGCGCTCCAGGTAGTCGCCCGGCGTGATCGCCTCGACCTCGTTCTGGTCGAAGTGCAGCTGCCGGAACACGTCACCCAGGAAGATCGGACCCTCGTACCACCAGTGGCCGTAGAGCTCAGCGTCGTACGGGCTGACGATCATCGGCGGCCGGTTCATCTGGCCGCGCAGGCCGCGCACCTGCTTTTCGCGGTTGCCGCGGAAGTGCGAGGCGTGCAGGCCCACTTTGCCGCGCGCGATGTCCGGGTCGTACACCCACTTGTCGTGCAGCTGGTTGTGGGTGATGGCGTGGTACTTGATGCCGGTGTACATCCGGTGCCCTTCCGGGTGGATGTACGGCTTGATGTACTCGAGCGGCAGGTCGAAGCCGATGTCGCGGTAGAAGTCGCGGTAGTGCTTGTCGCCCGGGTAGCCCTCCTGGGCGCTCCACACCTGCTCCGACGACTCGATGTCGCGGCCGAAGGCGGCCACGCCGCTGGGGCAGTAGATCGGCGCGTAGACGCCGTACTGCGGGCGCTGGTCGGCGAACAGGACGCCGTGCGTGTCGACGAAGAAGTAGCGGATGGCCGCCTCGCGCAGCAGCTCGTCGACGCCGGGGACGTAGCCGCACTCGCCCAGCCACATGCCGCGCGGCCGGTGGTTGAAGTGCTTCTCGAACAGATCGGCCGCCACGTGGACCTGGGCGCGGATGTTGGCCCAGTTGCGGTCGATGGCCGGGAAGAAGGCGTGCGTGGCGGTCGAGGTGATCACCACGACACGGCCGGCGTACTCCCGGGTGCGGGAGGCGGCCACCAGGTCGCCGCCGTGGCAGCGCCAGGTGTGGCGCAGCGAGCGGAAACGGTCGGCGTACATATACGCCAGCCGCTGGTAGTGCTTCTCCGGCCGCGTCCGGTCGATCTCCTTCTCGGCCAGCTCGATCAGCTTGTCCAGGTGCTGCGCGTAGCGCACCTTCAGCAGATCGTCGGTCAGCATCGTGATGAGCGGCGCCGACAGCGACACCGTCACGCGATAGGGGACGTGATCGGCCAGCAGCCCCTCGAAGGTCTGGATCAGCGGCAGGTACGTGCCCGTGATCGCCTCGTAGAGCCACTGCTCCTCCATCACCGTCGGATCTTCGGGGTGACGGACGAAAGGAAGGTGGGCGTGCAGGACCAGCGCGAAGTAGCCGTTCGCCATCTCTCTCAACCCCCGCCGTGCTCGGTGACCGGGAACGGATACAGTGAATTCGACGGCGGCGCGGGCGGCGCTTCATTCGACCCGGCCGCCTGGCCGTGGACCTGGGCCGCCGGCTCGGACGGCTGCGGGAACGCGGTCAGCCGCTCGCTGGCGCCGCCCAGCGATTGTTCGCTGCCGCCGCCCAGCCCGCGCTCGCTGGCGCCGGCGTAGAGGCGCTCGCTGGCGCCCGCGAAGGTGCGCTCGCTCGCGCCGCGCAGCATGCGCTCGGTGGCGCCCGCGTACATCAATTCGCTGGCGCCGCGCATCCGGCGCTCGGTCGCGCCGCCGTACATCAGCTCGCTGGCGCCGCCCAGGCGCAGCTCGCTGGCGCCGCGGATCCAGATCTCGCTGCCGCCGCGCAGGGCCAGCTCGCTGGCACCCATCCAGGCGCGTTCGCTGCCGCCGATCGCCATCCACTCAGAGCTGCCGGGCGCCACGGGCCCGGTGCGGACGATCTGCTTCTCCTGGCCGCCCGAGAGCGCCACCTGCCGGCGGAACTCCCACTTGCCCAGCACGCGGCGTTCGGCGCGCGCGCCCAGCCCGCGGATGATCACCTGCCAGGGGCCGTAGACCACGTGGACGCGGCCATTCTCCGTCCGCATCGACACCTCGCCGGTGTCGCGCAGCTCGACTGACGACGGCACCTCGACGGGATAGACGAACGGTCCCGACTCCCACTCGCTGCGCAGCAGCGGGCCCAGCCACTCGGTCCGCGTCGTGTCGCCGGACCAGGAGACGCCCTCCGCCTCCTGCCAGTCCCAGCTGCGGGCGAACACACGGTGACCGCCGGTGGCCGGGAAGCCGCCGAAGTGCTGCGTCCAGTCCTCGCCGCCGCCACCACCGCCGGGCGGGGGCGCTTCTGCGTGGCCGCCCGGCTCACCGCCGCCGGCCGCTGTCCCGCCGGCGCCGTTGGCCCCGGTCCCGCCCCAATCGCCCTGGCCGCCGTACATCTCGCCGCTCGAGCGGACCGTCAGCCACTCGACCGAGCCGCCGGACGCCGGCTCGCGCCGCGGGAACTCGACGCGCCCAGAGCGGGCGATCTTCACGAAGAAGCCCTCGTTGGACTTCAGCCCCAGCTCGACGCAGGTGCTGGAGGTCGGCTTGTTGATGACGAAGAACCACTGCCGGTCGTGCCGCTCGACCTGGTGGTCGAAGTAACTGTGCGCGTTCATGCCGTCGAACAGACGGCCTGTGATGTCGTAGACGCGTAGGTTCAGCCAGGCGGTCTCGCCCGCCTTGCCCAGGCCGCTGCGGGCGGCGGCCACCGCGTCGTCGGTGACCTCCCAGTAGACGAAGAGGCGCTCGGGATCGACCACCATCGCGGTCACGCGATCCTGGCTGTACCCCCAGGGGATGTGCTGCGGCATCGGCGCCGCGTCGACGCCCGGACCCAGGTCGAACTTGGGCGGGAACGACGACGCGCCGGTCTCGCTCTCGCCGATGCCGGCGCTGGTCCCGTTGCCGGCCGATGCGGAGCGCGCGATCGCCGCGCGCAGGCCGTCGAACGCCACCTTGACCCGACCGGCCAGCTCTTCTTTCACCAACTTGGAGACCCCCGTCAGACCCAGCGTCTGCGCGCAGTCGAGCAGCTGCTTGCGCGTCGCCTGCTCGAACAGTTCGTCCGAGGTGAACGACGGCAGGCGCGCGTCCGGCTTCTGCCCCACGATCACCAGGATCTGGGACGCCAGCGCGGTTTCCGATGTCATGTCAGGTGGCATGAAGGTGAAACTCCCACATCATACGCTCTTGTGTTGGAAGAGAAGCAGAAAAAGAAATTCGCGCGCGTAAGCTGCGACGGCGATGGGCGCGCGCAAGAGCTGGGACCAGGAATTGGAGTCAGTTTTTCTATATAGGGCTTTGGCTGACTGCGACCCCGCGCCGGCCCGCCGGGCGCTGTTCGCCAAGCTGGCCGGCGAGGCGGAGGCCCAGGCCGCCCTGTGGGCCGCCGAAGTCCGCAAGATCGAAGGAAAAGAGCCCTCCGGTTTTCGGCCGAGCGGGCGCGCCCGGATGGTCGCGGCGCTGGTCCGCCGGCTGGGGCCTCGCCGGCTGCGCGGTGTGCTGGCCGCCATGAAGGTCCGCGGCATGTCGGTCTACGCGGGCGACGACCCGGGCGGACACGACATCCCCCTTTCGGTCGAGGAGGTCGGGCGCCGCCACCGCGGCGTGGTCGGGGGCGACACCTTGCGTCCCGCCGTGTTCGGGGTCAGTGACGGCTTGGTCTCGAACGTCTGCCTGATCCTCGGCGTGGCGGGGGCCAGTCCCAGCGCGCACGCGCCGCTGGTGTCGGGCGTGGCGGGCTTGATGGCGGGGGCGTTCTCGATGGCGGCCGGCGAGTACATCTCCGTTCGCTCGCAGCGCGAGATGTTCGAGCACCAGATCGGCGCCGAGCGAGACGAGCTGCGCCAGTACCCCGCGCAGGAGGCCGCGGAGCTCTCCCTCATCTATCAGGCCCGCGGTATGACCAAGGACGATGCGGATCGGATCGCGACCGGGTTGGTGGCCGATCCCGAGCGCGCGCTGCAGACCTTGGCGCGTGAGGAGCTGGGCCTCGATCCAGAGGCGCTCGGTTCGCCGGTCGCGGCGGCCGCGTCGTCATTCGCGTCGTTCGCCGCCGGCGCGGCCGTCCCGCTGGCGCCCCTGGCAATCGGGCCGGCTCGCGCGGCACTGGGTCTGTCGGTGGCGCTGACCGCGGCGGCGCTGTTCGCCGTGGGAGGTGCCAGCAGCCTGTTCACGGGCCGCGGCGCGCTGCGGGCGGGGGCGCGGACGTTGCTCATCGGGGCGGCGGCCGGCGCGGTGACCTATTCAATCGGACGGCTGGTCGGCGCCGCGGTATAGAGACCGATCATGGCCCAACACAAAGCGACGGTGAGTTGGAAGTCGGACAACGACAAGTTCATGGAAGGGAAGTTCACCCGCCAGCACACCTGGACCTTCGACGGCGGCGCGGTCGTCGCCGCGTCGGCGTCCCCGTCGGTGGTGCCGGTGCCCTACTCGAGCATCGAGGGTGTCGATCCCGAGGAGGCGTTCGTCGCCGCCGTGTCGAGCTGCCACATGCTCACGTACCTGCACGAGGCGCGCAAAGCTGGCTTCCGGATCGACTCGTACCACGACGAGGCGATCGGCGAGATGGCCAAGAACGAGCGCGGCGTCCCCTGGGTCGCCAAGGTCACGCTGCACCCGCAGATCGTCTATGGCGGCGACAAGCAGCCCACGCCCGCCGACGAGGACGTGCTGCACCACAAGGCGCACGACTTCTGCTTCATCGCCCAGTCGATCAAGACCGAGGTCGCGGTCGAAAAGGCGTAGCGAAGCGGGGAGCCGGGTCAGGAAGAGGGGTCTGCGATGCCGAGCGCGAAGGCGATCGCCACCAGGATCGCCCCCTTCTTCCGCAACACCCGATTGCGCGAGACGCGCACGATCGTGATTCCGCGCGCCGCCAGGAACTGGCTGCGCCTGTCATCCCGATCTCTGCCCAGCTCGACGGCCAGGCGCCGCGCCGGGCAGAAGAAGTCGAGGATGAACGGGCCGCAGGGATGCCGGCGGCGGAACCTGAACCCGCCCAGGCGGCGACCGCGCAGCAGCGTCCACAGAGCCGACTCCGCGGTCTGGGGACGATGTGCGGCGTTCACCTGCGAGTTGTCGGCGAGAGGCCGGTGAAGTTGCACGTCACCGTCGCCGCAGGACGACCTGCGCCAGTCTCCAGTGGACGGGCGGGGCGGGGCTGGCGCCGGTCGCCAGCGCTTCCAGGGAAGCGCCGAGCGCGTCCAGCTCCGGCGCGTCGACGCTGCCGGCGATCGACGGCTCGCGCCTCCAGGTCCGGAAGTTGAGCGCGTGCAGGCGCGCGGCGCTCTGGGCCGGCAGGGCGACGTGCGCGATGTCGGTGCGATCGATCGTCCATCGTGACCCGGGCGCCAGCGCGGCGAGATCGCGGCCGATGAAGGTGCGCTGGCCGCGCGCCGCCTGCATCGCCTCGACCAGCGCGTAGTAGCGCGTCAGCGCCGGATCGTCGGCCGTCATCGTCTCCGTCTCTTCCAGCGCCAGCCGGCCGCGCGGCGCCACCGCGTCGGCCCACCGCTCGATCGCCTGGCCGGCGTCGGGCAGGTGGGTCGCGATGAAGCGGCCGTAGATCAGGTCCGCCGGCGGCGCCGGGAACGGAACCCGCGTGATGTCGTGCTCGCCGAACGCGATCCCGCGCGGCGCCTGCCGCCAGGCGCGCGCCAGGAAGCGCGGCGAGTTGTCGAGGCCGATGGTCGCCGTGGCGCCCGTCTCGCCGTGCAGCAGCGCCGTGGTGTGACCCGGGCCACAGCCGAGATCGATCGCCAGCCGCACCGGCTCGCGTCCCAGCCGCGCCAGGAAGTCGCGCGAGCTGGGGGCGAAGGCGCTCGCCAGCAGGCGCAGCCGCTCGGCCGCGACGTCACTGTCGCCGAAGGTGTAGGTCGTCGTTGATTGGGAATCGGACATGGCGCGCTCGGCTTGCCACGGGTCCCTCTCAATCTGACGTTCCGATCCGAGGTGCCGAAACGCGAGAGGCGACCACCGCGGGTCGCCTCTCCTTTCTCTTCCGTCTGTGCTTGCTGTGCTTGCTGTGCTTGCGGTTAGAGCTCGGGCGACCGGCGTTCGTCGGCGCGCCACCAATAGCGGGCGGCGCGCTTCATAAAGGGCCAATACGAACGCAGACGGGACGACATCGAGCTCAACTTCAGTCTGCCCGTTCGCGACGCC